>JBBCHM010000002.1:602311-903466 GCA_037200045.1 Rhizomicrobium sp. | reverse complement strand
CCCATGCCCGCGCCGTCTATGGCGCCGACGTCATGCCGGTGGAGGCCATCACCGCGCAGGGCAGGGTGGACGACCTCATCAAGCAGGCCCGCGCGATCAACCCCAGGATCGCGGTGATCGGCGACGAAAAGCTCTATGGCGCGCTCAAGGACGGCCTCGCCGGCACCGGCATCGAGGCCGCGGCCGGCCGCGGCGCCGTGATCGAGGCCGCGGCGCGTCCCTCATCCACCGTGATGGTCGCGATCATGGGCGCGGCGGCGCTCGAGCCGGCGCTGGCCGCGGTCGCGCGCAGCGCCACCGTGGCGCTCGCCAATAAGGAGTGCATCGTCGCCGCCGGCGGCGTGTTCCACCGCGCCCTCGCCAATTCAACGGCTTCGGTGATCCCGGTCGATTCCGAGCACAATGCCGTCTTCCAGGTCCTGAACGGCGAAGGCGCCCGCGAGGTCGAGAAGGTCACGCTCACCGCCTCGGGCGGTCCGTTCCGCGACTGGACGCTGGAGCAGATGGCGGTCTGCACCGTCGAGCAGGCGGTGGCCCATCCCAACTGGTCGATGGGCGCCAAGATCTCGGTCGACAGCGCCACGCTGATGAACAAGGGCCTCGAACTGATCGAGGCGCATTTCCTCTTCGCGCTTGCCCCCGAGAAGCTGGACGTGCTGGTGCATCCGCAGTCCATCGTGCATTGCCTGGTCTCCTACGAAGATGGCTCGACCCTGGCGCATCTCTCCGCTCCCGACATGCGCACGCCGATCGCGCACGCGCTGGCCTGGCCCCGGCGCATCGCCTCGCCGTCGCGCCGGCTCGATCTCGCCGCCGTGGGCCGGCTCGACTTCCGCAAGCCCGATCACGACCGCTTCCGCTGCCTCGGCCTCGCCATGGAGGCGATGCGGGTCGGCGCGCTGGCGCCCACCATCCTGAACGCGGCGAACGAGATCGCGGTCGACGCCTTTTTGAACCGCCGCATCGGCTTCCTCGACATTCCGCGGGTCGTCGAAGAAACGCTCGCGCAATCGCCGGAGGCGAACGCGCCCTGCGACACGCTGGACGCCGTGCTGTCCGCCGACGCGCGGGCCCGCGAGCTTGCCGCGCAAATCTGCCGCCGTGTCGTGAACTGACAGGACCCAAACGATGTTGAGCGAGATTCAAGGCCTTCTGAGCTGGTCGGTATACGGCATACCGGCGTTCCTGTTCCTCATCACGGTCGTGGTGTTCTTCCACGAGCTCGGCCATTTCTCGGTGGCGCGCCTCTTCAACGTCAGGATCGACACCTTCTCCATCGGCTTCGGCCGCCCGATCGTCTCCTGGAAGGACGCTAAGGGCACGCAGTGGAAGATCTCCTGGCTGCCGCTCGGCGGCTTCGTGAAATTCTTCGGCGACGCCGACGGCGCCAGCACGCCCGACCGCGAAGCGGCGGCGCGCATGAGCCCGGAAGACCGCGCCGTCGCCTTCCCCTTCAAGCCCTTGTGGCAGCGCGCCCTGATCGTCGTCGCCGGTCCGCTGGCGAATTTCGTCCTCGCCATCGTGATCCTCACCGGCCTGTTCATGTTCCACGGCCGGCCGGTGATGCCGCCGGCCCAGATCGTGAAAGTCGAACCGCACAGCGCCGCCGACGTCGCCGGCCTCAAGCCCGGCGACCGCGTCGTCGGGCTCGACGGCGACGAGATCAGGACCTGGGACGACATGGTTCAGATCGTCGCGCTCAGCGCCGGCACGCGCCTGCCCATAACGGTCGACCGCGGCGGCCATCGCCTGACGCTCTTCGCCACGCCGCGCGAGGTCGTCGACAAGGACCCCTTCGGGAACAGGGTGCGCGTCGGCAAGCTCGGCATCCAGGGCACGGCCATCGCGCACACCCTGGTCCGGCTGGGGCCGATCCAGGCGGTCGGCGCCGCGTTCGGCGAAATCGGCGATATCGTCTCGGTCTCGTTCCGCGCCCGCACCCAACTTTTCCGTGGCAACACCAGCCAGCTCGCCGGGCCGGTTGGCATTCTGAAACTATCGGGTCAAGTCGCCGCCGTGAGCTTCATTGCGCTGGTTCATCTCATAGCTCTACTTTCTGTAAGCATCGGCTTGGTAAACCTTTTTCCGATTCCGCTGCTCGACGGGGGCCATCTTCTGTACTATGCATGCGAGGGTGTTTTGGGGCGTCCGCTCGGAGAGCGGGCCCAGGACGTTGGATTTAGGCTCGGGCTGGCTGTCGTGGCGGGAATATTCCTCCTGGCGACCTGGAATGACCTCCTGAATCTTTTCTGAAACTTCGGCGGGCTGCCGACGAAGCGGCTGGGCCATTAGCGAGTACCAGAGACGACTGGATGAGCCACATCACCCTGTTCGCCCGATTTGTGCGTGCGGCTCCGGCGCTGGCCCTGGGGCTTGCCGTCGGCGGGCCGGGCGCGCTCGCCCAGACCCCGCCCTCCAGCCCCGGCGCGCCGCCCCCGTCGGCGCCGGCCACGCCGGCGCAGGCGCCGCAACTGATCCAGCGCATCGTCGTCAACGGCACCCAGCGCATCGAGCCGTCGACGGTGATTTCCTACATCACGTTGCGCCAGGGTGACATCTTCAACGAGCAGACCGTCGATCTCGCGCTCAAGACGCTCTACCAGACCGGCCTCTTTGCCGACGTGAAGATCCGCTTCGACGGCACGACCCTCACGATCAACGTGGTCGAGAACCCGATCATCAACCAGATCGATTTCGAGGGTAACAGCAAGGTCAGCCAGAAGGACCTCGAAAAGGAAGTCCAGCTCAAGCCGCGCACCGTCTTCACGCGCTCGAAGGTCCAGGCCGACGTCCAGCGCATCATCGAGCTCTACCGCCGCAACGGCAAATTCGCGGCCTCCGTCGATCCGCAGATCATCCAGCGGCCGCAGAACCGCGTCGACCTGATCTTCTCGATCAGCGAGGGTCCGTCGACCGGGGTGGCGCGCATCAACTTCATCGGCAACCACGTCTTCGACGATGACACGCTGAAGGCCCAGGTCGCGACCGAAGAGAGCGACTGGTACAAATTCCTCTCGACCAACGACAATTACGATCCCGATCGTCTGACCTTCGACCGCGAAATGCTGCGGCGCTGGTATGTCAGCCACGGCTATGCCGATTTCCGCGTCGTCTCGGCGGTCGCCGAGCTCACCTCCGACCGCAAGTCGTTCTACATCACCTTCACGGTCGACGAGGGCGCCAAGTACAAATTCGGCAAGGTCGACATCGATTCCAGCATCCGCGAGCTGACGGCCAGGGACCTGCGTCCGCTGATCAAGATCCAGCCCGGCGACATCTACAACGCCGACCTGATCCAGAAGGGCATCGACGCGCTCACCAATGCCGCCGGCACCAAGGGCTATGCCTTCGCCGAGGTCCATCCGCGCATCGCCCGCGACCGCGACCACAACACCATCGACGTCATCCTGAAGATCGACCAGGGGCCGCGCGTCTATATCGAGAAGATCAACATCGTCGGCAACAACCGCACGCTCGATAAAGTCATCCGCCGCGAATTCCGCCTGGTGGAAGGCGACGCCTTCAACCGCGTGCTGGTCGACCGTTCGCGCACCCGCATCCGCGCGCTCGGCTTCTTCAAGGACGTCTCGGTCAAGAACGCGCCCGGCAGCCAGCCCGACCGCACCAACCTCACGGTGACGGTGACGGAGCAGTCGACCGGCGAATTGTCGCTCGGCGCCGGCTATTCCTCGACCAGCTCCTTCGTCGGCGAGTTCAGCTATACCGAGCGCAACCTGTTCGGCCGCGGCCAGTACCTGCGCGCCAGCATCCAGCTCTCGACCATCTCCAAGCAGTATCAGATCAGCTTCACCGAGCCCTATTTCCTCGACAAGCCGCTGAACGCCGGCATCGATCTCTACAAGATCGTCACCGACTACACCCAGGCGGGCTATGAGGGCGACACCACCGCCGCCGGCTTCCGCTTCGGCTTCCCGACCTCGGAATATGGCAGCGTCGGCCTGCGCTACACCTATGCCATCAACCGGATCCTGCCGTACGGCAACGCGCCGCAGCAGGTGATCGCGGCGGCGGGCACCACCAAGACCTCGGAAATCTCCTACAGCTTCGTCTACAACACGCTGGACGATCCCATTAAGCCCACCAAGGGCATGGTGTTCTCGCTCTCGCAGGATTTCGCCGGCCTCGGCGGCTCGCTCAAATATCTGCGCAGCCAGAGCTCGATCGCCTTCTATCACCCGATCTTCAACGACTCGCTGGTGGGCTCGCTCAATCTGCAGACCGGCTACATCACCGGTTTCGACGGCCAGAACATTCCGATCCAGGAGCGCTTCTTCAAGGGCGGCGATTCCTTCCGCGGCTTCGCGCAGGCCGGTATCGGCCCGCGCGACATCGCCGTGCCGAGCAATTCGAGCGCGGTCGGCGGCAATTTCTACGCCATCGGCACGGCGCAGCTGAAGCTGCCGTCCTTCCTGCCCGACAGCTATGGCGTGCAGACGGCGCTGTTCAGCGATTTCGGAACGCTCGGCCATCTCGACCTGCCGCTCGGGCCGTGCACGACGACGACCTGCGTGCGGGACAATCTGGCGCTGCGCGCCTCGGCCGGCCTCGCGGTGGCCTGGAAGTCGCCCTTCGGTCCGATCACCATCGATCTGGGCGTGCCTTTCCTCAAGACCAGCTACGACAGAGCGCAGATCATCTACTTCAGTGCAGGAACGGGGTTGTAAAACCATGAAGCTCACATCGCACATCGTCCGCCTGGGCGCGGCGGTCATCGTCCTCGCCGGACTTTCGCAAGCCGCCCTTGCGGCGCCTCCCGGCCCGCCCCCGCAGGGCGCGCCCATGCCGCGCATCCTGCTGGTCGACCGCGCCGAGGTCCTCAGCCGGTCGAACGCCGGCGTCAGCATCATGACCCAGGTCCGGGGGATGATCGCCTCGGCCCAGAACGGCCTGAAGGCCCGCGACCTCGCGCTCCAGAAGGAAGGCCAGGCGCTGCAGCAGCAGATCGCCATCCTGGCGCCCGCCGTGAAGAACGCGAAGATCAAGGCCTTCAACGACAAGCGCAACGCGCTCCAGGCGGACCTGCAGAAGCAGCAGAGCCTGATCCAGGGCGGCCTGCTCGCGGCGCGCACCCAGGCGCTGAACGCGCTGAAGCCGGTCTTGCAGAAGATCATGATCGAACGCGGCGGCAACCTTCTGCTCGACCGCAACGCGGCGCTCGAATGGCTGCCCGCCTTCGACGTCACCGGACTGGCGATCCAGCGGCTCAATCAGGTGCTGCAGACGGTGAAGGTCGTTCCGACGCCGCTGCCGGAGAACGCGGGCCCGCCGCAATAGGGCGGAAAGACGGAATGGCCGATCCACGCTTCTACGACAATCGCGGTCCGTTCGCGCTCGGCGAAGTGTGCAAGGCCGTCGATGCGGCGCTGCCCGCGGGCGCCGATGCGCGCGCCAGGATCGGCGACCTCGCAAGCCTGGCCGGCGCCGGCCCCGATCATTTGAGCTTTTTCGCGGGCGGCGGCCATGGCGCCGATCTGGCCCAGAGCTCGGCCGGCTTCTGCTTCGTGCCGGAGAAGACGGCCAGGCCGCTCCAGCTACGGCCCGGGACGACCGCCATTCCCTGCGCTTCGGTGCAGCACGCCTTCGCCGCCGCGGCGCGATTGTTCTATCCGGACTCGAGCCTGGTTGCCTGGTCGCAGCAGACGGCGGTCGATCCCTCCGCCACCATCGGCGCGCGCGTCGTGCTCGGCCCGGGCGTCGTGATCGGCCCCGGCGCGGAGATCGGCGACGGCACGCGGATCGGTCCCAACACCGTCATCGGGCGCGGCGTGACGGTCGGCCGGGCCTGCGAGATCGGCAGCAATTGCACGATCTCCAACGCCTATATCGGCGACGAGGTTCTGATTCTTCCCGGCGCCCAGATCGGCCAGCCGGGCTTCGGCTTCGCCTCCGGCGCGGCTGGACATATCAAGATTCCGCAGATCGGCCGGGTCATCGTGCAGGACCGGGTCGAGATCGGCGCCTGCACCGCGATCGATCGCGGCGCGCTGGGCGACACCGTGATCGGCGAGGGCACCAAGCTCGACAACCTCATCCAGATCGGCCACAACACCCATATCGGCCGCCACAACATCCTGGTGGCGCAGTCGGGCATTGCCGGAAGCTGCGAATTCGGCGATTTCGTCATCATCGGCCCACAGGTCGGCATCGCCGACCACGTCAAGATCGGCTCCGGGGCGCGGGTGGCGGCCCGTTCGGCTTCGCAGCCCGGAATCGAGTATGCCGGGGGCCAGGATTACGGCGGGGCGCCGCTTCGCCCGGTCCGCGAATGGATCCGCGAAATGCACGCATTGACGAAACTCGCAAAGAAGCCGAAATCTGACAGCCATGGGTGAGCAAGGTCGGTCGGAACTGGTCCTGGATGTGGAGGCGCTGAAGAAGCTCATTCCGCATCGCGCGCCATTTCTTTTCGTGGAGCGGCTGACGGACATCGTGCCGTTCGAAAGCGCCAACGGGTTCAAGGCGGTCTCGTTCAACGAGCCGCATTTCGCCGGCCACTTCCCGCAATTCGCGGTGATGCCGGGCGTCCTGATCGTCGAGGCGCTGGCGCAGACCGCCGGCGCCCTCGTGGTCCACTCGCTGGCGCTCGACAAGACTCCCAACGTCTTCTTCATGGGCATCGACAAGGCGCGCTTCCGCAAGCCCGTCGTTCCCGGCGACGTGCTGCGCCTGCACGTCAGGGCGCTGCAGCATCGCGGTCCGGTCTGGAAGTTCGAGGGCAAGGCCTATGTCGGCGAGGCGCTGTGCGCCGAAGGCGAATTCAGCGCGATGATCCGCACCGACGTCTCGGGCTGACGGCATGGCGGTTCATCCGACCGCGATCGTCGAGGACGGCGCGAAAATCGGCGCGGGCGTGGAGATCGGCCCGTTCTGCCTGGTCGGCCGCGAGGCCATACTGGGCGACGGGGTGCGGCTTCTCTCTCATGCTGTCGTCAAGGGCAGCACCGAGATCGGCGCCCGCACCGTGGTCCATCCCCAGGCCGTGCTCGGCGGCGAGGGCCAGATCCGCGGCAATGATTTCGACGGCAAGCTGATCGTCGGCGCCGATTGCGTGATCCGCGAAGGCGTCACCATGAGCTGCGGCGGCCGGCGCGGCGGCGGCATCACGACGGTCGGCAACAACGGTTACTTCATGGCGATGAGCCATGTCGGTCACGATTGCCACGTCGCCGACGACGTGACCTTCACCAACGCCGCGGTCCTTGGCGGCCATTCCGAGATCGGGCAGGGCGTCATCCTGGGCGGGCTCTCCGCCGTGCAGCAATTCTGCCGCGTCGGAAAAGGCGCGATGATCGGCGGGATCAGCGGCGTCAACCGCGACGTCATCCCCTATGCCATGGCATTCGGCGATCACATCGAGCTCGCGGGCCTCAACCTGATCGGCCTGAAGCGCCGCGGCCTGTCGCGCGAGGTCATCAACGCCATGCGCGCCGCCTTCCGGCTGATCTTCAAGGGCGCCGAGGGCGATGTCGAAAAGCGCGCCCGGGACGCCAAGTTGAAGTGGCCGAACGTGCGCGAGGTCGCCGAGATCGCCGATTTCATCCTCGCCGACCACAAGCAGCCGCTCGCGCTCTATCGCAGGCGCGGCGGCGCCGAAGACTGAGCGACCGTGAGCGCATTGGGCATCATCGCGGGCGGGGGCGAGTTGCCGCGTGCCATCGCCGAAAGCGCGCGCGAGGCCGGGCGCGGCGTCTTCGTCGTCGCGCTCGAATTGGCCGGCGACTGGGTGAACGGCTTTCCGCACGACCGCAGCTCGATGGGCCTGGTCGGAAAAACCCTCGGCCTGCTTCGCGCGCATGATTGCAAGGATGTCGTGTTCGCGGGCTATGTCTCGCGCCCGAACTTCTTCAAGCTGCGCTATGACCTCAAGGGCCTGTCCTGGTTTCTGCCGGTGCTCTGGGCGATGCGGCGGGGCGACAACACGCTGCTCGACGCCATGGTCTTCCTGTTCGAGCGCGAGGGCCTGTCGATCAAGAGCATCGACAGCATCGCGCCCTGGCTCCAGATCGGCGAAGGCCCGCTCGGCAAGGTGGCGCCGACGCCGGAAGATGAAAGGGACGTCGCGATCGCCATCGCCGCGGCGCGCGCGCAGGGCGCTCGCGATGTCGGACAGGCGGTCGTCGTGCGCGACGGGAAGATCGTCGCCATCGAGACGAAAGACGGCACCGACGCGATGCTGACGAAGTTGGGCAGGCTGCCGCCCGGCCGCGGCGTCCTCGTCAAGGCCCTCAAGCCGATCCAGGATCGCAAAACCGATCTTCCCGCCATCGGCGTCGCGACGGTGCGGAACGCCGCCGCCTGCGGTCTCGCCGGCATCGCCATCGAGGCGCATACCGCGCTGGTGCTGGGCCGCGCCGCCGTGACCGAGGCCGCCGACGCGCTCGGCCTGTTCGTGGTCGGGGTGCCGACGAAATCATGAGCACGCTCCCCGCCAAACCCCTGTCCTTGATGCTGGTGGCCGGCGAACCGTCCGGCGACCTGCTCGGCGGCCAGTTGATGGCCGCGCTGAAGGTGGTCGCCGGCGACAGCGTGAACATCTTCGGCATGGGCGGACCGGCGATGACGGCGCAGGGCCTGACTTCGCTCTTTCCGCTCAAGGACACCGCGGTGATGGGCTTGCGCGAAGTGGTGCCGAAAATCCCCGTCATCCTGCGCCGCGTCAGCGACATCGTGGGCGTCGCGATGACGCGCAAGCCCGACGCCGTCGTGCTGATCGACAGCCCCGACTTCAACCACCGCATCGCGCGGCGCCTCAAGCGCCTCGCGCCGGAGATCCCGACGATCAACTATGTCGCGCCGCAGGTCTGGGCGTCGCGGCAATACCGCGCCCGCGCCATGGCGCGCGATTTCGACCTGCTGCTGGCGCTCCTGCCGTTCGAGCCGCCCTTCTTCGAGAAGTATGGTCTCCACACCGTCTTCGTCGGCCATCCGGTGATCGAGCGTGCGAAGCTGATGACCGGCGGCCCCGAACTGCGCGCCAAGCTCGGCATCGCGCCGGACGCGCCGGTGCTCTGCGTCCTGCCCGGCAGCCGCACCAGCGAGATACGCTTCATCCTGCCGATCTTCCGCGACGCGGTGGCCGAGATTGCCAAGCGCGTGCCTGGCCTGATCACGTTGCTGCCGACCGTGCCGCATGTCGCAGCGCGTGTCCGCGCCGCGACGCAGAACTGGCCGGCCCTGCTGCACATCATCGAGGGCGACGCCGACAAATACGCGGCTTTCAAGGCCGCGAACGCCGCGCTTGCGGCCTCGGGCACGGTCACCACCGAACTCGCGCTCGCCCGCACGCCGATGGTGGTGGCCTATCGCGTCGGCGGCCTGACCTACACGCTGGCGCAGGTGCTGTTCCGGTTTAAATATTTCGCGCTGGTGAATCTCTTGCTCGACCGCATGGCCGTGCCCGAACTGCTCCAGCACAAGGCGACGCCGCAGGCGCTGGCCGAAGCGGTGACGCCGCTGCTGACGGACAAGGCGTCCGCCGCGCGTCAGGTCGCCGACCTGGACGAGGTCGCGAAGCTATTGGGCGAAGGCAGCGAAGCACCATCGCTAAGAGCGGCGCACGCCATCGTTGATTTCGTACGCACGCGAGAGCGCCGCACCGGCGCAAAATAAGGCTCGCTGTCATCCCCGGCGAGCCGTGCGCAGCGCGGCGAGGGAAGGGGACCTAGGCGTTGCAACGCGAACGGTGTCGACAGAATGGTCCGAGTCAAAACCCCAACACCGGCCCGGCGTAACCGCCTGGGTCCCGTTCCCCTCGCATCACTTCGTGATGCTCGGCCGGGGATGACAGTTATATGCGCAAGCCAGCGCATTTCTCGTTGAGGCGTGACCGCTAGAAATACGCGGTGCCAGTTACCTTGAATATGCTCCCAGGAACATGTCCGAACTGCACCCCCGGAACGCTCGCGAGTGTAAAGGGCTTCCAAGCTTTCACGATTTCAAGCGCCTTGTCTGGCGTCTCGGCGGGAACGGGATAGTGGCGATTCGTTGGGCTCGAATCTCCGGGCCGACAAAAAGAGACTCTGACGATTTGCAAAGGCATGGCGAAGATTCCTTAAAAGGTTCGGTACCCCTTCTCGCCAAATGCTACGCCTGATAATAATCCTACCGCCAGGGTGGAGACGCCGTAGTTGATATTTTGTCAGAAAAAGTTCCCATCTCACCCCTTGAACTACAATCTATAGTTGCATACCTGCCACGCTGTGGTTTTGGAGCGACGGCCATGTCCGTCTTTCGCCGGGACCGGCCGAAAGTGCCGATCCAACGTGGCTGCGAGTCAACAGACAGGTCGGGGTGCGCGGTCGCAGGCACCCACGCGAAGAGGGCGGGTGCGTTCCGGCGCTGGATCGGAAGCCCCACCCCCATCGCACGGACCGTGGAGGTCGAAGCGAATGTGCCTGTCGGTCGGCGTCCGCCGTCCGCTGGCCTGCTGCGTAGCTTGCGGCCGCCGCAATCGCCGCCGGATGGCCATCCGGCGGCGTTCGCGCGGATGGACCTATCGCTTCGTCAGCGGCACGTAATCGCGCAGGCCCTTGCCGGTGTAGATCTGCCGCGGCCGTCCGATCTTCTGGTGCGGGTCCTCCAGCATCTCCTTCCACTGCGCGATCCAGCCGACGGTCCGCGCCAGGGCAAAGAGCGCGGTGAACATGCTGGTCGGAAAGCCCAGCGCCCGCAGCGTGATGCCGGAATAGAAGTCGATGTTGGGATAGAGCTTGCGGCTGACGAAATACTCGTCCTGCAGCGCGATGCGCTCCAGCTCCATCGCGACCTTGAGCGTCGGATCGTCGCCATGCCCGACCTCGTCCAGCACCTTGTGGCACTGGATCTGCATCGCCTTGGCGCGCGGATCGTAGTTCTTGTAGACGCGGTGGCCGAAGCCCGACAGGCGGAAATTGTCGTTCGGGTCCTTCGCCTTGCGGATGTACTCCGGAATGCGGTCGACCGTGCCGATCTCCTCCAGCATCTTCAGCGCCGCCTCGTTGGCGCCGCCATGCGCCGGGCCCCACAGGCACGCGATGCCTGCCGCGATGCAGGCGAAGGGATTGGCGCCCGACGAGCCGGCGAGCCGCACCGTCGAGGTCGAGGCGTTCTGTTCGTGATCGGCGTGCAGGATGAAGATCGTGTCCAGCGCCTTGGCCAGCACCGGGTTCACCTTGTACTCCTCGGCCGGCACAGAGAAGGTCATGCGCAGGAAGTTCTCGGTGTAGCCGAGGTCGTTGCGCGGATACACGAAGGGCTGGCCCATCGTGTACTTGTAGGCCATCGCCGCCAGCGTCGGCATCTTGGCGATCAGCCGGTGGCTGGCGATCTCGCGCTGCTTGGGATCGTTGATGTCGGTGGAGTCGTGATAGAAGGCGCTGAGCGCCCCGACCACGCCGCACATCACCGCCATCGGATGCGCGTCGCGCCGAAAGCCGCGGAAGAACTGCGCCAGCTGCTCATGCACCATCGTGTGCATGGTGATCGAGCGGTCGAACGCGGTCTTCTCCGCCTTGTCCGGCAGCTCGCCGTGCAGCAGCAGATAGCAGACCTCGAGGAAATCGGAATGCTCCGCGAGCTGATCGATCGAATAGCCGCGATAGAGCAGGATGCCCTTGTCGCCGTCGATGAAGGTGATGTCGCTCTCGCAGCTTGCCGTCGAGGTGAAGCCGGGATCGTAGGTGAAGACGTCCGCGTCGCCATAGAGCTTGCGGATGTCGATGACCTCGGGGCCTTCGGTGCCGGCGAAGGTCGGCAGCTTATAGTCCTTGTTCTTGTAGGTCAGGGTGGCTGAGCCGGCGGGCTTGATCTTGCTCTCTCTCATCGTTGGCTCCTTGGGGTCCGGCGCGGGGCCGACCGGGCTATGTCGCAGTGCAGCAAGTATAGGCGGGCAGGTTAACCGCGTCACCTGTCCTGCCTGTATTTTGTCGCTGCCTACCGGCGCATCAGCCGGCATAAGCCCTTAGCCGGGTGAGGGATTCGTCCCGTCCCAGGAGGGCCATGGTATCGAACAAAGGCGGCGACGACGCCTTGCCGGTGATCGCGGCGCGCAAGGGCTGCGCCACCTGGCCGAGCTTGAGCCCGGCACTCTCTGCAAACATCCGCGCGGCCGCCTCCAGCGCCGGCCCCGACCAGTCCGTCGCCTCCAGCGCCGGCAGCATTTTGCCGAGCGTGGCGCGCGCGTCCGGCGTCAACAATTTCTCCGCCGCGGCGTCCAGCGTGCGCGGACCATCCGTGTACAGAAAGTCGGCGGCGGCCGCGAGCTCGACGATGGTCTTGGCCCGCTCCTTCAGGCCCGGCATCGCCCGGGTCAGCCGCTCGCGCGCCTCCATGCTCAGCGGCTGCGGTGGCACCTTGTGGTCCAGGAGCGCCACGACCTCGGCGGTCAGCGCCGCGTCGCTCGACTGGCGGATGTAGTGGCCGTTCAGATTGTCGAGTTTCTTGAAGTCCATCCGCGCCGGGCTCTTGCCGATGCTCTCCAGGTTGAACCATTCGATCGCCTGCTCGGTCGAGATCGTCTCGCTGTCGCCATGGCTCCAGCCCAGCCGCAGCAGATAGTTGCGCATCGTCTCGGGCAGATAGCCCATGTCGCGATAGGCATCGACCGCCAGCGCGCCGTGGCGCTTCGACAGCTTGGCGCCGTCGGGCCCATGGATCAGCGGCACATGGGCATAGACCGGCACCGGCCAGCCCATCTGCTCGATGATCTGGAGCTGCCGCGCGGCGTTGTTCAGGTGATCGGCGCCGCGAATGACATGGGTCACGCCCATGTCATAGTCGTCGACCACCACCGCCAGCATATAGGTCGGATTGCCGTCGCTGCGCAGCAGCACCATGTCGTCGAGCTGGTCGTTCTGGAACGTCACATCGCCCAGCACCTTGTCGTGCACCACGGTCTCGCCGGTCTGCCGCGCCTTCAAACGGACGACGAAAGGCTTGCCACCGCCCTCGGAAGGATCGCGGTCGCGCCAGCGCCCGTCATAGCGCATCGGCTGGCCGGCGGCCTTCTGCGCCTCGCGCATCTGGGTCAGCTCGTCGGCGGTGGCGAAGCAGCGATAGGCTTTGCCCTCGGCGAGCAACTGCTCGGCAACGGCGCGGTGCCGGTCGGCGCGGGCGAACTGGTAGACGGTCTGGCCGTCCCATTCGAGGCCCAGCCACGCCATGCCCTTCAGGATCGCGTCCACCGCCTGCGGGGTCGAGCGCTCGCGGTCGGTGTCCTCGATGCGCAGCAGGAAACTGCCGCCGGTATGCCGGGCGTAGAGCCAGTTGAACAGCGCCGTCCGCGCCCCGCCGATATGCAGGTAGCCGGTGGGCGAGGGCGCGAAGCGCAGGACGGGTTTCTTGTTCTGGGTCATTATGCTTGGCTTGGAGGTGTGGCCGGCGTTTGCGGCGAGCTTCTAGCAAACGGTTACCCGTGTGGGAACAGCAGGCCGGTTCCTCCCTTTTCGCCGTTTCGTGCCCGCCGGCGCGTGGCCCGCTCCGGCGCGCTGGATCGCGCTTCTCGGCGGCGCCTTCGCCGCGCTCGGCCGCGCCGCGCTGGCCGAGCGCGACCGCTGGCCGCTCTGGCTGCCGGCCGGCCTCGGCGCGGGCATCGGCGTCTATTTCGCGCTCCCGTTCGAGCCGTCGCCGGCCTGGGCCGGCGTTGCCGCGCTCGCCACGGTTGCGGCGATCTTCGGCGTGTCCGGCACGCAGAACGCCGCGCTGCGGATTCTCCTTGCCGCGCTCGCCGCAATCACGTTCGGATTTGCGCTCGCGAAACTGCGCACCGAGATCGTCTCCGCGCCGGTTCTCGCGCAGCGCATCGGTCCCCTCGGGATCGACGGCCGGATCGAGGCGGCCGAGCTGCACGGCAAGGGTATCCGCTTCGTCCTGGGCGACATCCGCGGCAAGCGTTTCACGCCCGGCACGACGCCCGCCCGGGTGCGCATCTCGGTGCGCGCCGACACGCCGCTGCCGCCGCCCGGCTCCTGGGTGCACGTTACCGCCGTCTTGATGCCGCCGCCGGCCCCGGCCGCGCCGGGGGCCTATGATTTCGGCCGCGCCGCCTATTACCTGCGCCTCGGCGGCGTCGGCTATGCCTATGGCCGGCCCAAGCCCATCGCGCCGCTGGGCGAGCCCTCCTTGAGCGACCGCTGGCACCTGTTCGTCGAGACGCTCCGTACACGGATGACGGCGCGCATCCACGAAGTGCTTCCCGGCAGCACCGGCGGTATCGCCTCGGCGCTGATCACCGGCGACCGCGCCGCGATCTCCGACGCGGACGAGCAGGCCCTGCGCGACGCCGGCCTCGCGCACGTCCTCGCCATCGCCGGCCTGCACATGGCGCTGGTCGGCGGCGGGGTGTTCTGGGTGCTGCGCGCGCTGCTCGCGGCGTTTCCCGCGATCGCCCTGCGCTATCCGATCAAGAAATGGGCCGCGGTCGCGGCGCTCGGCGCCGCCGCGTTCTATCTGATGATCTCCGGCGCCTCTTCGGCCTCGACGCGCGCCTTCGTCATGCTGGCGAGCATGCTCCTGGCCGTGCTGCTCGACCGTCCCGCGCTCTCGATGCGCACGCTGGCGCTGGCAGCGGGGATCATCCTCTTGCTCGGCCCTGAAAGTCTGATCGAGCCGGGCTTCCAGATGTCCTTCGCCGCCGTGGTCGGCCTCATCGCCGTGGCGGAGTGGGAGCAGGCGCGGCCACGCCCTGAAACCTTCGCGCCGAAGCGCTTCGCGGCGGTGCGCCGCTATATGCGCGGCATCGCGACCACCAGCCTGGTCGGCAGCATCGCGACCGTGCCCTACGCCATCTACCATTTCGACCGCGCCACCCATTACGCCGTGCTCGGCAACCTGCTCGCCATGCCGATCATGGGTTTCGTCGCCATGCCGGCGGCGGCGCTGTCGGTGTTCCTGATGCCGCTCGGCCTCGACGCCTGGCCGCTGCGCGTGCTCGGCTTCGGAATCGAGGTCATGCTGGCGATGGGCCGCTGGGTCTCGGGCCTGCCGGGCGCCGTTTCGGTGATGCCGGCCTGGCCGGTGAGCGCGCTGGTTGTGGTCTCGCTCGGCGGATTGTGGCTGGGATTGTGGCGCAAGCCCTGGCGCTGGTTCGGCTTCGCGCCGCTGCTGCTCGGCATCGGCCTGGCCTATGCAACGCCGCCGCCCGACCTGCTAGTGGCGCGCGACGGCCTCACCGTTGCGATCCGCGGTCCCGATGGCGCGTTGAAACTTTTCCGCAAGGCCAAGGACAATTATTCCGCCGCCGAATGGCTGAAGCGCGACGGCGACGCGCGCGCCGGCGACGATGTCATCGCCACGCCATCGGACGGCGTGCATTGCGACGCGCTCGGCTGCATCGCCCGCACCGCGAACGGCCTCTTGATCGCCGATGTCTCGCGCATCGATGCGCTGGGGGAGGATTGCGCGACGGCCGCCATCGTGGTCAGCGCCGTTCCGACGCGCCGCAAATGCGCCGGCCCCAAGCTCGTGATCGATCGTTTCGATATCGCGCGCGACAACGGCTATGCGGTATGGATCGGCCCGCCGCTGCGCGTCGAGACCGTGGAGCAGGACAGGGGCCTGCGCCCGTGGAGCGCCCAGCCGAAGCCTCAGTACCGCCGGATCAGGCCCACCAGCTTGCCCTGAATGCGCACCCGGTCGGCGCCGTAGAGCCGCGTCTCATAGGCCGGGTTCGCCGCTTCCAGCGCGATCGAATCGCCGCGCCGGCGCAGCCGCTTCAGCGTCGCTTCCTGGTTGTCGACCAGCGCCACTACGATCTCGCCGGTGTTCGCCACATCGGCTTCCTGGATGATCACCGTGTCGCCGTCTAGGATGCCGGCATTGATCATCGAGTCGCCCGTCACTTCGAGCGCGTAATGGTCGCCGCGCCCGATCATGCCGCCCGGCACCGGCACGTCGCCGACCTTGTTCTGCAGCGCCTCGATGGGCGTGCCGGCCGCGATGCGCCCAACCAGCGGCACGTTGACCGCGGCCTCGCCGTCGCCGACGGGCCGGCGCGGGCCGCCCGCCATGCGGGCGTCGTTCGAGATCCGGTTCTCGCTCCTGCCGTGGCGCGGACTGGCCGCGCGCATCGACTGGCTGCGCGTCGTCGCGGGCCTGAGCGTATCCGATACGTTTTCCGGCAGCTTCATGATCTCGAGCGCCCGCGCCCGCTTTTCCATGCGCCTGAGGAACCCGCGCTCTTCCAGCGCCGTGATCAGCCGGTGGATGCCCGATTTGGACTTCAGGTCGAGCGCGTCCTTCATCTCGTCGAAGGACGGCGGCACGCCGGACTCCCGAATCCGCTCGTGGATGAACATCAGGAGTTCGTATTGCTTGCGCGTGAGCATGAGTTCCACGTCCCTCTTGAGCGGCGCCGCCCGAAGCAGGGGCGAACAAAGCCGAAACACGGAGAATCGTTCTACTTTAGTTCTTTCGAAGCGTCAACGTACAACATCTATGAAACTCCAGCGGTTCCCGGAACGGGACTCTCGGTCGGCCCGTTGAGAGGACCGGAGAGGGCGCACCCCAACATGGAGACGAACCCCATGACCATCCGCAAACTCATGACCACCGGCGCCGTGGCCGCGGTGCTCGGCATCGGCGCGCTGGCCGCGACCACCACGACGGCCGACGCGCGCACCGCCAGCAATCGTTTCGGCGATTGCTGGCATGTGACGGATCGCTACGATTATCCGGCGACGCTCGGCGTCCGCTTCTACGGCGACGATTGGCGCTATCACCATCGGTATGGATACCGCTGGCGTGGCGATCACCGGGGCCGCGGCTACTGGCGCAACGGCCTGTGGGTGACGTTCTAACCCCGGCCAGCCTCGGAGAGAGCGGGCCGCAAGGCCCGCTCTTCTTCTTGTCTCATTTTGTCATGCCCGGAACGCCATATTCCGCCGCACGTTTCCGGGACGGGAGAGGCAGCCAAGGAGGTTGCGATGACGAAGTTCGGAAAAGTTCTCACGCGGGCGGCGCTGGCTGCGGCGGTGCTCGGCGGAACGGCGGCGCTGACGGCCACGCCGGCGTCGGCGCGCGTCGTGTGCAACCGGTATCATTGCTGGCATGTGCACGCCTATTACGACGATCCGTACTACGATCCCTACTACTACCCCAGCTACTACTATGGGCCTGGCTATTACGGCCCCGGCGTGACGTTCGGCTTTGGTTTCGGCGGCGGTCGCTACCATGGTGGCTGGCACGGCGGTGGCTTCCACGGTGGCGGACATGGCGGCGGCCACCACCGCTAACGAACGAAAAGAGCGGGCGTCAGGCCCGCTCTTTTTTGCGCAACACATTGCGTGCGCGGGAGTTCCCACCAAGGGGGCCAGCACCAAGGAGTTCGCAATGCCCAATTTTCGCAATGTCCTCATGCGTGCCGCGCTCGCGGCAGGCGTCGCCGGCGCGGTGCTTACGGCGGCGGTTGCGCCGGCCGACGCGCGGGTCGTGTGCAACAGATATCGTTGCTGGCACGTGCATCACCATCACTATTATGGCCCCGGCTATTACGGATCGGGCCTGACGCTCGGCTTTGGTTTTGGTGGCGGCGGCCACGGCCATGGCGGCGGCCACAGGGGCGGCGGGCATGGTGGCGGCGGCCATGGCGGTGGCGGACATGGTGGCGGGCACGGCGGCGGCGGCCACCATCATTGAGAACACGAAAAGAGCGGGCCCAGCGCCCGCTCTTTCTATTCGAGTACCAGCACTGGCACCGCGTCGCCGATCTTCGCCGCCGGCGCGCGGGGCGGGCGCACGATCAGCGCGTCGGCCCGCGCCAGGACGCTCAGCATGGATGAATCCTGGATCGTGAACGGCTCGGCGAAGCGCTCGCCGTCCTTCGTGGTCAGCCGCGCCCGCACATAGTCCTGGCGCCCGTCGTTTTCCTTCATCTCGCGCGCGAGCCGCATCGTCACGGCCTCGTCCTGCGCCTCCGTTCCCAGCAGCGCCGCGACGGCGGGCTTGAGGAACAGCATCGCGCAGACCAGCGTCGAGACCGGATTGCCCGGCAGGCCAAGCAGCGGTGTTGCGCCGAGCCGGCCGAAGATCAGCGGCTTTCCCGGCCGCATCGCGACCTTCCAGAAGTCCAGCTCGAAGCCGCGCGGTCCCAGCGCCTTCTGCACCAGGTCGTGATCGCCCACCGAGGCGCCGCCCAGCGTGACGATCAGGTCGGCGCCCGCCGCGCGGTCGGCGATGGCCGCGATTGCTTCCGCCTTATCGGGGATGATGCCCAGGTCGAGCGTCTCGCCGCCCCAGCGCGCGATCATCGCGGAGAGGGCATAGCCGGAAGACGCGACGATACCGCCCGGCTTTTTGGGGTTTCCCGGCGGCGAAAGCTCGTCGCCCGTCGCCGCGAGCGCCACGCGCGGCCGGCGGCGAACCCGCACCGCCGGAATATCGCCGGCGGCGATCAGCGACACGTCGCGCGCCGAAAGCCGCCGCCCGGCCTTCACGATGGCATCGCCCGTCTTGAAGTCGAGGCCGGCGACGCGGATATGCCGCATCGCGATGGCGGCGGCGTTCACGGTCACGCGGCCGTCGCTCGCGCTCGTGTCTTCCTGGATGACGATGCTGTCGGCGCCCTCGGGCACCACGCCGCCAGTGAAGATGCGCACCGCCTCGCCGGCCCGCAGCGTTCCGCCATAGGGATGCCCCGCGGGCGACGAACCAACCACTTTCAGGGTCGCGCCCACAGGCGCATCCGGCGCGCGCACCGCATAGCCGTCCATCGACGAGACCGGATCGGGTGGCTGGTTCATGCGCGCGACGGCATCCTCGGCCAGCACGCGCCCCGCTGCCGCGCCGATCCCCACCGTCTCGGCGCCGACCGGCGAGAACGCCGAAACGATCCGCCGGACCGCATCCTCGACCGAAATCATCGGAACATGTCTTCGGTTCGCGTCCGCGCCGCCCGCGCCAGCTTTTCGGCGACATCCCTCGGCATCGCGCGCGTCTTGCCGGTCAAGAAGGCGTAGATCTCCGACACCGGCACGTCCGCGTCCTTCGCCCATTGCGTCGCGCGCAGGCGGTTTGAAGTCATAAAGGCGCGGAACGATTCGCGCTGCTGGCCGGTCTCGCGCTGCTTGTCGGCGTTGGGACGCGGCGCCGACACTTCGCCCATGATGGCCGAAGGCTTGGCGCGCCCGATCATGCCCGCCGAGCGATAGGCGGGTTTTGCCGGCTTGGGCGCCTCGGCGACGAAATCGCCGCTCTTGCCGCCCGACTTGGCGAGCAGCTTCACGCCCTCGATGACCGCGCCTTTGTCCATCGCCTTGATCATGTCGTAGATCGTCAGCGCCGCGATGCTGGCCGCGGTCAGCGCCTCCATCTCGACGCCGGTCGATCCCGTCGTCTTGGCGCTCGCCAGGACGCGGATCGCGCCCCGCGCCGCATCCGGCTCGAAATCGATGCTCGCCTTGGTCAGCGCGATGGGATGGCAGAGCGGGATCAACTCGCTGGTCTTCTTGGCCGCCATGATGCCGGCGACCCGCGCCGTCGCCAGCACGTCGCCCTTCTTCGCGGTGCCGCTCACCACGGCCTCGAACGCCTCCGCCGACAGCCGGATCGTCGCCTCGGCGGTCGCCTCGCGCGCCGTCGCCTCCTTGGCCGAGACGTCGACCATCCGCGCCGCGCCGGTCTCGTCCAGATGGGTGAGCTTGTTCATGCCGGCAGTTTAGCGCCGATCAGCTCGGCTGTCGCCGCCGCCACATCGGCTTGCCGCATCAGGCTCTCGCCGATCAGATAGGTCGTGACCCCGGCATCGGCCAGCTGCTTGAGATCGTCCGGCGTTCCGAGCCCGCTCTCGGCGACCACGATCCGGTCCTTCGGAATGCGCGGCAGAAGGCGCAGCGTGACGCCGAGATCGGTGACGAAGGTCCGAAGGTCGCGATTGTTGATGCCGATCAGCTTGGCGCCCAGCGCCAAGGCGCGGTCAAGTTCGGGCTCGTCATGAACTTCCACCAGCGCATCCATGCCCCAATGTTCCGCATCCATCAGCAGCGTCTTCGCCGTCAGGTCGCCCACCATCGCCAGGATGACCAGGATGCAGTCCGCGCCCCAGGCCCGCGCCTCCGCGACCTGGTAGGAATCGAGCATGAAATCCTTGCGCAGCACCGGTAGATGCGTCGCGGCGCGCGCCTGCATCAGGAATTCCGGCGCACCCTGGAAGGACGGCGTATCGGTCAAGACCGAGAGGCACGCCGCGCCGCCAAGCTCATAGGCCCGCGCCAGGGCAGGGGGATCGAAGTCGGCGCGGATCAGTCCCTTCGACGGGCTCGCCTTCTTCACTTCGGCGATCAGGCCATAACGCCCCTCCGCCCGCGCCCGCTCCAGCGCCGCGCGGAAGCCGCGTACCGGCGGTGCCGCGCGCGCCGCGGTTTCGATCTCGGCCATGGACAGGCGCGCCTTCGCGGCCGCGACTTCCTCGCGCTTATAGGCGGCGATGTCGTCCAGGACGGTCATGCGTTCGATACCGCGATTATCTTCTCCAGCTTGGCGCGCGCCGCGCCGCTGTCCAGCGCCTGCGCCGCGAGCCTCGCGCCCTCGCGCAGATCCTTGGCCTTGTCCGCCACGATCAGCGCCGCCGCCGCGTTGATCAGCACGATGTCGCGATAGGCGCCCGTCTCGCCGTCGAACAGCCGCTGGAGCGCCGCCGCGTTCTCCTCCGCCGTCCCGCCCGCGATGGCCTTGAGCGGCGCCCAGCTCAATCCGGCGTCCTCCGGCCCGATCTCGCGCGTCGACACCTTGCCGTCCTCCAGGATCGCGACATGGCTCGGCCCCGAAATCGCCAGTTCGTCCAGTCCGTCGCCATTGACCACCCAGGCCCGTTCGGCGCCGAGCCTGCCGAGCACTTCGGCGAGCGGCACGCACCAGTCCTTGTCGTAGACCCCGACCAGCTGGCGGCGCACCCGCGCCGGATTGGACAGCGGCCCGATCAGGTTGAAGATCGTGCGGAAGCCGAGCTCCCTGCGCACCGGCGCGGCGTATTTCATCGCAGGGTGATAGGCCTGGGCGAACAGGAAGCACAATCCCGCCTCGCGCAGGCAGCGCGACGCCGCCGCCGGCGACAGCGCGATGTTCACGCCCAACGCCTCCAGGCAGTCCGCCGTGCCGCTCTTGGACGACATGCTGCGATTGCCGTGCTTGGCGACCGGTACGCCGCAGGCCGCCACGACGAAGGCGCAAGCGGTGGAGATGTTGAGCGTTCCGACCCCGTCGCCGCCCGTGCCGCATAGATCGATGGCGTAGGGATTGGCTTCGATGGTCGTCATCTTGGCCCGCATCGCGCGCACCGCGCCGACGATTTCGTCGACCGTTGGTCGGCGCACCGCCAGGGCGGTGACCAGCGCAGCGATCCGCGTTTCGCTGACCTCGCCGGCCATGATGGCGCCGAACGCCTTCGCGGCCTCGTCGGCATCGAGCCGCTCGCCGGCGGCCACGCGTTTGAGCAGGGCGGGAAACCCGCTCATGCCGGCACGGTCTCTTTCGCGAGCTTGAGGAAATTGTTCAGCAGCGCGTGACCGTTCTCCGAGGCGATGCTTTCGGGATGGAACTGCACGCCGTGCACCGGATGGGTCTTGTGCATCACGCCCTGGATCACGCCGTCCTCGCTGGTGGCGGTGACTTCGAGGCTCGCCGGCAGGCTTTCCGGCGCGATGGTGAGCGAGTGATAGCGCGTCGCCTGGAAATCGTTGTTGAGGCCGCGGAACACGCTTTTGCCGGTGTGATGGATGGTCGACAGCTTGCCGTGCATCGGCTGCGGCGCCCGCACGATGGTCCCGCCATAGACCTGGCCGATCGCCTGATGCCCCAGGCACACGCCTAGGATCGGATAGCGTCCGTTCGCCAGCTTGATGAGTTCCAGGCAGATGCCCGCCTCGTTCGGCGTGCACGGCCCGGGCGACAGCACGATGGCGTCGGGCTTCAGCGCCAGCGCCTGCGCGGCGGTGAGTTCGTCGTTCCGCTTGACGACCACCTCCGCCCCCAGCTGCCCCAGATAGTGGAACAGGTTGTAGGTGAAGCTGTCATAGTTATCGATCAGGAGAAGCATGCGCGACCTATCTGCTTGATTTATTTATATTATATCTCGGACCTGCCGAGCGTGCCGCCACGCCCGGATTTTTCCGATGGCCCCGGGATCGGCGGCCGGACGTGATTTTCGCGGAATCGCGAAGGGAAAGAAAGCGCCAGTAACCGGCTGCCTTCAATCCGGATCGCCGAAACGCCGCGGCAAACTGCGATCGGCCGAGCCTGCGTCTTGAAATCGGGGCAGCCGCAGCCGATGTATAGGGCATGCTTTCCATTCTCGAACTCGTTCGCGTCACGGAAGAGACTGACGCGCGCGGAGCGCTCGACAATGCGCGCGATCTTGCCGCCCATGCCGAGAACTGGGGCTATCGGCGCATCTGGGTGGCCGAGCATCACAATATGCCCGGCATCGCCAGCGCGGCCACGTCCATCGTCGTCGCCCATATCGCGGCCGGCTCGAAGACCATCCGCGTGGGTGCGGGCGGCATCATGCTGCCCAATCACGCGCCCTACGTCATCGCCGAACAGTTCGGCACCCTGGCGCGGCTTTTCCCCGATCGCATCGATCTCGGGCTGGGCCGCGCGCCGGGCACGGACCAGCTTACGCTGCGCGCCCTGCGTCGCACGCCCGAAGCGGCGGAGAATTTTCCGCAGGACGTTCTGGAGCTCCAGGCGTTCCTCGCCCCGGCCGGTCCCAATCAGCGCATCCAGGCCGTGCCGGCGGCCGGCACCAACGTGCCTCTGTGGATATTGGGATCGAGCACCTTCGGCGCCATGCTCGCCGCCGAGCTGGGCCTGCCTTATGCTTTCGCCTCGCATTTCGCGCCCGACCTGCTCCTTCCGGCACTGCAGATTTACCGCAGCCGCTTCAAGCCGTCCGAACAGCTCGCGCGTCCTTACGCGATGGTGGGCGTCAACATCATCGCGGCCGAAACGGATGCCGAGGCGCGCCGGCTCGCGACCACGCAGCAGATGTCCTTCGCGAATATTTTCCGCGGCGCGCGCGGGCTGAGCCAGCCGCCGATCGACGACATCGAAACCTACTGGTCGCCGACCGAGAAGGCGCAGGCCCGGCAGATGCTCGCCCGCTCGATCGTCGGGTCGCGCGATACCGTCCGCGCCGGCCTGCAGGCGCTCGTCGCGGAAACGGGGGCGGACGAGCTGATGATCGTGTCGGACGTCTACGACCATGCCAAAAGGCTGCGGTCGTTCGAGCTCATTTCCGAGGCCGGGAAAGCGATCGCCTGATCGGCACGTGCGATTTGCCGTCCGCCATGGTAGAGCACCGCCGAACGGGAGTTCGATGCCATGAAACAATACGGCCATTTCATCGACGGCAAGACCGTCGCGGGCACGTCGGGCCGCTTCGGCGAGATCTACGATCCTTCGATCGGCGAGGTGCAGGCCAAGGTCGCCCTCGCGTCGCGCGCCGAGATGCGCCGCGCCGTGGAGGTCGCGTCCAAGGCGTTCCGCGAATGGTCGGCCGTCAATCCCCAGCGCCGCGCCCGCGTGATGTTCAATTTCAAGGCGCTGGTCGAGAAGAACATGGACGAGCTGGCGCGCCTGCTGTCGTCCGAGCACGGCAAGGTCGTCGCCGATTCCAGGGGCGACATCCAGCGCGGCCTCGAAGTCATCGAATTCGCCTGCGGCATCCCGCACCTGATGAAGGGCGAATACACCGAGGGCGCGGGCCCGTCGATCGACATCTATTCCATGCGCCAGCCGCTCGGCGTCGTCGCCGGCATCACGCCGTTCAACTTCCCGGCGATGATCCCGATGTGGATGTT
Organism: Rhizomicrobium sp.; assembly: GCA_037200045.1. Lineage (NCBI taxonomy): Bacteria > Pseudomonadati > Pseudomonadota > Alphaproteobacteria > Micropepsales > Micropepsaceae > Rhizomicrobium > Rhizomicrobium sp. The sequence goes on along the minus strand of JBBCHM010000002.1, from coordinate 879,677 downwards.
CGGCGTCGCCATCGCCTGCGGCAACACCTTCATCGTTAAGCCAAGCGAGAAGGACCCGGGCGTGCCGATGCGCCTCGCCGAGCTGATGATGGAGGCGGGGGCGCCGGCCGGCGTGCTCCAGGTCGTCAACGGCGACAAGGAAGCGGTCGACGCCATCCTCGAAGACCCGGACATCCAGGCGGTGAGCTTCGTCGGCTCCTCGGCCATCGCGCATTACGTCTATTCGCAGGGCACGGCGCACGGCAAGCGCGTGCAGGCGATGGGCGGCGCCAAGAACCACGCCATCATCATGCCCGACGCCGATCTCGATCAGGTGACCAACGAGCTGATCGGCGCCGGCTACGGCTCGGCCGGCGAGCGCTGCATGGCGATCAGCGTCGCGGTGCCGGTGGGCGAGAAGACGGCCGAGGCGCTGGTCGCCAAGCTGAAGCCGCGCGTCGAAAGCCTGCGCGTCGGCATCCCGACCGATCCCGACGCGGACTACGGCCCGCTCGTCACCGCCGCGCATCGCGAGAAGGTGAAGGCCTATATCGACCAGGGCGTCGCGGAGGGCGCGAAGCTTCTGGTCGACGGCCGCAACTTCAAGCTCCAGGGCTATGAAAACGGCTACTATCTCGGTGGTTCGCTGTTCGATCAGGTCACGCAGGAGATGAAGACCTATCAGGACGAGATTTTCGGACCCGTGCTGCAGATCGCCCGCGCCAAGGATTTCGACGAGGCGTTGTCGCTGCCGTCGAACCACCAATACGGCAATGGCGTCGCGATCTTCACCCGCGACGGCGACGCGGCGCGCGAATTCGCCAGCAAGGTGAAGGTCGGCATGGTCGGCATCAACGTGCCGATCCCGGTGCCGCTGGCCTATCACACCTTCGGCGGCTGGAAGCGCTCGGCGTTCGGCGACGTGAACCAGCACGGCCCGGAAGGCGTGCGGTTTTATACGCGCGTGAAGACGGTGACGGCCCGCTGGCCCAAGGGCGGCGTCCGCGAAAACGCCAGCTTCGTCATTCCGACGATGAAGTGATGGCACCACTGTCATCGCGATGAGTGACGAACCAGAAATCCTTTTCGAGTCCCGCGGCGCCGTCGGCCTCATCACGCTCAACCGGCCGAAAGCGTTGAACGCGCTGACGCACGGCATGGCGGTTGCGATGCTGGCGCGGCTGAAGGATTGGGCGGCCGACGACGCGGTGCGGACCGTCGTCATCCAGGGCGAAGGCGAACGCGCGTTCTGCGCCGGCGGCGACATCCGCTCGCTCTACGACAGCGGCAAGGCGGGAACGCCTTATGCATTGGAGTTCTACCGCGACGAATACCTCCTTAACACCTCCATCAAGCATTTTCCCAAGCCTTATGTCGCGCTGCTGCGCGGCTTTGTGATGGGCGGCGGCGCCGGCGTGTCGGTACACGGCAGCCACCGCGTCGCCGACGAGACGATGCAGTTCGCCATGCCCGAGACGGGCATCGGTCTGTTTCCCGATGTCGGCGGAAGCTGGTTCCTGCCGCGTCTGCCCGGCGAGCTCGGCATGTATCTGGGATTGACCGGCGCGCGGCTGAAGACGGCCGATGCGCTCTATGCCGGCGTCGCGACGCACTTCGTGCCGGCCGCAAGGCGCGACGCGCTCCTCTCAAGCCTCGCCGGCGGGCGCGAGATCGACATGGCGTTGCGCGACGTGACCGACAGCGTGCCCGACGCCTATCTGATTGCCCATCGCGCCAAGATCGATGCGATGTTCGGTTTGAACTCGGTCGAGGACATCCTGGCCGCGCTCGATGCCGATCATACCGATTGGGCCGACGACACGGCGCGGATCATCCGCGCCAAATCGCCGACCGCGACCAAGCTCGCCTTCCGGCAGATCCGCGACGGCCGCGACCTGGCGTCCTTCGGCGACGGCATGCGGATGGAATTCCGCATGGTCAATCGCGTCATGGCCGGCCACGACTTCTACGAAGGCGTCCGCGCCACGATCATCGACAAGGACGGCGCGCCGAACTGGCAGCCGGCGACGTTGGCCGAGGTGAGCGACGTCGATATCGATGCCTATTTCGCGCCGCTGGGAGACAAGGAATTGCCGCTATGACCACCATCGCATTCATCGGCGTCGGCAATATGGGCGGGCCGATGGCGCGCAATCTGCTGAAGGCGCAGGACAAGGTCCGCGCCTTCGACCTCAGCGCCGCCGCGCTCAAGCCCGTGACCGATGCCGGCGCCGTCGCCGCGCCGACCGCGCTCGAAGCCGTGAAGGACGCCGATGTCGTGATCACCATGCTGCCGGCCGGCCAGCATGTGCGTTCGGTCTATCTCGAAAGCGAAAGCATCCTCACCGCCGCGAAGCAGGACGCGCTCCTGATCGACTGCTCGACCATCGACATCGATTCCGCCCGTGCGGTTCACGCCGCCGCCGAGAAGGCGGGCTTCGATTTCCTCGACGCGCCGGTCTCCGGCGGCGTCAGCGGCGCGGAAGCCGGCACGCTCGCCTTCATGTGCGGCGGCTCCGACCGGGCGTTCGAACGCGCCAGGCCGATCCTGGAGAAGATGGGCAAGCGCATCGTCCATGCCGGCGGCGCCGGCGCGGGGCAAGCGGCCAAGATCTGCAACAACATGCTGCTCGCGATCTCGATGATCGGGACTTGCGAAGCTTTCGCGCTGGGAGAAAAGCTCGGCCTTGAGCACCAGAAGCTCTACGACATCATGTCGGCGGCGTCGGGCCAGAGCTGGTCGCTCACGACCTATTGCCCGGTGCCCGGTCCGGTGCCGACCGCGCCCTCCAACCGCGACTACACCGGCGGCTTCGCCACCGCGCTGATGCTGAAGGATCTGAAGCTCGCCCAGGCGGCCGCCACCGGCGCGGGCGCCGCCACGCCGCTCGGCGCCGAGGCCGCGCAGCTCTATGCCCTGTTCGCGGCGCAGGGCAATGCAAGCGTCGATTTTTCCGGCATCATCAAGATGCTGCGGGGCGGCTAGGTTCCGCGAAGACGCGATCCGGTCCCGCGAAAGTCCATCTTGCGCTGGCCGGCGCGGCGGCTTCAGATGCGCCTCCTGAAGCGGAGCGCCCATGGCCGTCATCGACACCCGCCACGACCAGATGTTCCCGGTCCTCACGCCGCAGGAACTGCACCGGCTGAGCCGCTTCGGCGAGGAGCGTTCCTATCCGAAGGACGAACTGCTGGCGCGGACCGGCGAAGTCCCGCCCGGCTTCCACCTGATCCTGAAAGGCGAGGTCGCGGTCAAGCAGCGCGATGCGCTCGGCCGCGAGCAGCTCATCGTCACCCATGGCCGCGGCAGCTTCATGGGCGAGCTGGCGCAGCTTTCCGGCAAGCCTTCCCTCGTCGATGCCGTGGCGCTTACGCCGGTCGACTCCATCGTCGTCCGCCCACAACGCCTGCGCGACCTTCTGGTGGAGGAGGCGGAACTCGGCGAGCGCATCATGCGCGCGCTCATCCTGCGCCGCGTCGGCCTCTTGGAGAGCGGTGCCGGCGGCCCGGTGATCGTCGGCCGCGAAGGCAATGTCGACGTGATCCGCCTGGCCGCGTTCCTCGCCCGCAACGGCCATCCCTACACCATCCTCTGCCCGGGCGCCGACACCGAGGCGCAGGCCATGCTCGACCGCTTCCAGGTCGAGACGGGCGAATTGCCGATCGTGCTGTGCCCGAACGGCCAGTTGCTGCGCAATCCGTCGGAAGACGAGTTGGCGCGCTGCCTCGGCCTGATCGGCACGCTAGATCCGGAAAAGCTCTACGACGTGGCGATCGTCGGCTCCGGCCCCGCCGGCCTCAGCGCCGCGGTCTATGCCGCGTCGGAAGGGCTGTGCGTCATCCTGCTCGACTGCCGCGCCTTCGGCGGCCAGGCCGGCGCCTCGACGCGGATCGAGAACTATCTCGGCTTTCCCACCGGCATCAGCGGGCTGGCGCTGATGGCCCGTGCCTTCAACCAGGCGCAGAAATTCGGCGCCGAGATGGCGATCCCCGACGAGGTCGCCAGCGTCGGCCGGCGCGGCGGCATCTTCCATCTCGAACTGGCGAACAAGGAGCAGGTCCGCGCCCGCGCGATCATCATCGCCAGCGGCGCGCGCTACAAGCGCCTCGCCGTCGGCAATCTCGCCGATTACGAGGGCAGCCACGTCCATTACTGGGCCTCGCCGCTGGAGGCGCGGCTGTGCGCCGGCCAGGAAGTCGTGCTGATCGGCGGCGGCAATTCGGCCGGGCAGGGCGCCGTCTATCTCGCGAGCCGCGTGAGGAAGGTCTATATGCTGATACGCGGGCCGGGCCTGGAAGCGACCATGTCGCGCTATCTGATCGACCGCATCGCCGCCCAACCCAATATCGAGCTTTTGACGAAGACCGAAGTCACCGCGCTCAAGGGCGACAAGACCATCCTGCAGAGCGTCGAGTGGACGGACCGCAAGACCGGTGCTGTCACCGAAAAGTCGATCGGTCACGTCTTCCTCTTCATCGGCGCCGACCCGAACACCGATTGGCTGAGCGGTTGCGGCGTCGACCTCGACGCCAAGGGCTTCGTGCATACGCGGGGCGACCGGCCGTTCGAGACGAGCAATCCGGGCATCTTCGCCATCGGCGATGCCCGCGCCGGCTCAATCAAGCGCGTCGCCGCGGCGGTGGGCGAGGGCGCCCAGGTGGTCTCCGCCATCCACGCCTATCTGGCCGATGGCGGCCCGGTCGCGACGGAGAAGGTCTGATGGCCGATGGCTGCTCGCATCTCGGTACGATCCGCAAGGTGACGCCGAGCGCGCTGGGTTGCGAGGAATGCCTCAAGACCGGCTCGCTTTGGGTGCATCTGCGGCTCTGCCGCACCTGCGGCCATGTCGGCTGCTGCGATTCCTCGCCGAACCGGCATGCGACCAAGCACTTCCATAAGACCAAGCATCCGATCGTCGAAGGTTACGACCCGCCCGAGCGCTGGGGCTGGTGCTATGTCGACGAAGTGATGTTCGACCTCTCCGACAATGCCACGCCGCAGCGCGGACCGATCCCGCGGTTTGTGTGAGCGATCCGGCGTAGGATTTCGCATCAAATTGGCGTGTCATGCCCCGCGAATGCGGGGCACCCAGTTGATGCTGGCGTCGTCGGTGCAGGATTTCACCTGGGTCCGCCGCATTCGCGGCGGATGACACTTGGGAGTGTGGACTTCCGGTTCAAGACTCCCTCCGCGAAGGCCGGGGATGACGCGCATTGCGAAACTGCCGTTTTCGCCTGCTTCGCGACAGCTTAATTCGCTTGATGCCATGCCCGCCGCCCGTTTCTGTCTTTTGCCGATTTCGCCTCGGATCGCCCGCTTTCGCGTTATCCTCCCGGCGCATCCCTTCGGCTCCCGATTCATGCCCGCACCGCGTCCCGTCCGCTCCGCTCTCGACCTGATCGGCAACACGCCGATGATCGAGCTCACGCATTTCGACACCGGCCCCTGCCGCCTGTTCGCCAAGCTGGAGAGCCAGAACCCCGGCGGCTCGATCAAGGACCGCATCGGCCTTTCGATGATCGAGGCGGCGGAGAAAAGCGGCGCGCTGAAGCCCGGCGGCACCATCGTCGAGGCCACCGCCGGCAATACCGGCCTCGGCCTCGCCCAGGTCGCCACCGCCAAGGGCTACAAGATCATCCTCGTCGTCCCCGACAAGATGGCGCGCGAGAAAATCCTGCACCTGCGCGCGCTCGGCGCCGATGTCCGCATGACGCGCTCCGACGTCGGCAAGGGCCATCCCGAATACTACCAGGACATGGCCGAGCGCATCGCCGCCGAGCACCAGGCCCATTTCATCAACCAGTTCGCCAACCCCGCCAACCCGCTGGCGCACGAGACCACGACCGGCCCTGAGATCTGGGAGCAGATGGACCGCGACATCGACGCCGTCGTCGTCGGCGTCGGCTCCGGCGGCACGCTGACCGGGCTCGGCCGGTTCTTCGCCCGCGTCTCGCCGAAGACGCGGATGGTGCTGGCCGATCCGCTCGGCTCCATCCTCGCGCCGCTGATCAAGACGGGCAAGACGGTCGAGGCCGGCTCCTGGACCATCGAAGGCATCGGCGAGGACTTCGTGCCGCCCAACGCCGTGCTGAAATTCGTCAAGACCGCCTATTCGATCCCCGACAAGGAAAGCATCGAAGCGGCGCGCGCGCTCCTGGAAAAGGAAGGCATCCTCGCCGGCTCGTCCTCCGGCACGCTGCTGGCCGCGGCGCTGCGCTATTGCCGCGAGCAGACCGAGCCCAAGCGCGTCGTCACGCTGGTCTGCGACAGCGGCAACAAATACCTCTCCAAGGTCTACAACGACTATTGGGTGATCGAGCAGGGCCTTTCCACCCAGCCGCTGAAGGGCGACCTCTCCGATCTCATCTCGCGCCGCTTCGACAGCGGCGCCACCGTCACGGTCGGGCCGGACGACACGCTGCTGACCGCCTATAACCGGATGCGCGCCGCCGACGTCTCCCAGCTTCCCGTCCTCATCGACGGCAGCCTTGTCGGCATCGTCGACGAAAGCGATATCCTCGCCGCCGTCGAAGGCCCCGAAGACCTGCGCAAGGCGCGCTTCGCCGGCGCGGTGAAGGACGCGATGACCGCGGCGCCGAAGACCTTGCAGGTCAAGGCGCCGATCTCCGCTCTCGAACCCATCTTTGCCCATGACGAGGTGGCGCTGGTCTGCGACGGTGCTAAGTTCGTCGGCCTGATCACCCGCATCGATCTCATCAACCACATCCGGCTGCGCGCCTGAGTGAAGGCAAAATGAACGAACAGAAGAATCGCCTGGCGTTCTCGACACGGACGATCCATGCGGGGCAGCATCACGACCCCTCGACCGGCGCGGTGATGGTGCCGATCTACGCCACCTCGACCTACGCGCAGGAAAGCCCCGGCGTCCACAAGGGCTACGAATATTCGCGCAGCCAGAACCCGACCCGCATGGCGTTCGAGCGCTGCATCGCCGACCTCGAAAGCGGCAGCGACGGCTATGCCTTCGCCTCCGGCCTCGCCGCCATCTCCACGGTGCTGGAGCTGCTCGACACCGGATCGCATGTCATCGCCAGCGACGATCTCTATGGCGGCTCGTTCCGCCTGTTCGACAAGGTGCGCAAGCGCTCCGCCGGCCTGGAATTTTCCTTCGTCGATCTGTCGGACCTCGCCGCCATCGAGGCCGCGGTCAAGCCCAACACGCGGATGATCTGGGTCGAGACCCCGACCAATCCGCTGCTCCGCCTCGCCGATCTGTCGGCCATCGCGGCGCTGGCGAAGAAGCACTATCTGCTCGCCGTCGCCGACAACACCTTCGCCAGTCCCTATGTCCAGCGCCCGCTGGAGCACGGCTTCGACATCGTGATCCATTCCACGACGAAATACCTCAACGGCCATTCCGACATCGTCGGCGGCTGCGCCGTGACCAAGGACGCCGAGCTCACCGCCCGCCTGCGCTTCCTGCACAACGCCATCGGCAGCATCGCCGGCCCGTTCGACAGTTTCCTCGCGCTGCGTGGCCTCAAGACGCTCGCTTTGCGCATGGAGCGCCACTGCGCCAACGCGCTCAGGATCGCCGCCTGGCTGGAGCGCCATCCCAAGGTTGGACGCGTGATCTATCCCGGCCTCGAAAGCCATCCGCAGCACGCGCTTGCGACGGCGCAGATGCACGGCTTCGGCGGCATCGTGTCGTTCTTCGTCAAGGGCGGCCTTTCCGCCACCAAGCGCGTCCTCGAACGCACGCAACTCTTCACCCTGGCCGAGAGCCTCGGCGGCGTCGAAAGCCTGATCGAGCATCCCGCGATCATGACCCACGCTTCGATCCCCGAAGACCAGCGCGCGCGGCTCGGCATTTCCGACGAGTTGGTGCGCCTGTCGGTCGGCATCGAAGACGCCGACGATTTGATCGCGGATCTGGAACAGGCGCTCGGCTAACCTCTCCCGCTTGCGGGAGAGGTCGAAATTCGCGAAGCGAAGCGGAGCGAATTTCGGGTGAGGGGTTCGCCGCGCGGCGGGCCCTCACCCGGCTCGCTGCGCTCGCCGACCTCTCCCGCTCCGCGGGAGAGGTTATCCTTGCGTCACCGTTGACGCGGCTCCCTCCGCGTCTAACGTGCCGCCGCAACCCGGAGCCATCTCATGTCACACGCGAACGGCCGCAAATCCATCTTCATCACCGGCGCCGCCTCCGGCATGGGGCGCGAGACCGCCAAGCTGTTCGCGTCGAAAGGCTGGTTCGTCGGCGGCTACGACGTCAACGAAAACGGTCTGAAAACGCTGGAACAGGAGATCGGCTCGGACAATTGCAAGACCGGCCTGCTCGACGTCACCCAGCGCGAGAAATTCGCCGCCGCGCTCGCCGATTTCACCGCGCAGACCGACGGCAAGCTCGACATCCTCTACAACAATGCCGGCATCGGCCGCGGCGGCTTCTTCGCCGACCAGTCCTTCGAGGACGTGATGGCGGTGGTGAACACCAATTTCGTCTCCGTCTTGATCGGCATCCACGAAGGCATCAAATACCTCAAGGCGACGCCCGGCTCGCTCTGCTTCACGACCTCCTCGTCGTCCGCGACCTACGGCATGCCCGGCATCGCGGTCTATTCCGCGACCAAGCACGCCGTGAAGGGCCTCACCGAAGCGCTCGCCGTCGAGTTCAAGATGATCGGCGTGCGCGCCGCCGACGTGCTGCCCGGCCTGATCGACACGCCGATCCTCCCGCCGGGCCTCGCCGCCAACGCGCCGAAGGAAGGCATGTTCCGCGCCATCCCGCCGATCGAAGTCGCCAAGGTCGTGTGGGAGGCCTATCACTCCGACAAGCTGCACTGGTACGTGCCGCCGGAGATATTCGAGCTCGACAAGGCCGCGACGCTCGATCCCGAAGGCACCCGCGACGGCATGGCCGCCGGCACGCTGTTCGAGACGCTGAACAAGCTCTCCAAGTCATGAGCGACGCGCTTCTCGGCGCGGTCGCGCCCGCGCTGCGCTTCGACGAGGCGGCGCTGAAGGCCCATCTCGAACGCCATGTCGAAGGCTTCGGCCGCGACATGGCGGTGCAGCAGATCAAGGGCGGCGCCTCCAACCCGACCTTCAAGCTGACCACGCAAGGTCCCGCCGGCCCGCTGCATTATGTCCTGCGCAAGAAACCGCCGGGCCAACTCCTCGCCAGCGCCCACCAGGTCGACCGTGAATACCGTGTGATGAAGGCGCTCGACGGCACCGGCGTGCCCGTCCCGCGCATGCGCCATCTGTGTACGGACGATAATGTCATCGGCACCGGCTTCTATGTGATGGACTTCCTCGAAGGCCGCGTCTTCCGCGACGCCAAGCTTCCCGGTCTCACCCGCGCCGAACGCGCCGCCGTCTACGACGAACTCAACGCCACGTTGGCGAAGCTGCACAAGGTCGATTATGAGGCCGTCGGCCTCGGCGATTTCGGCCGCCCCGGCGGCTATTTCGAGCGCCAGGTGGCGCGCTGGATCAAGCAATATCGCGGCGCCGAAACTGAAAACATTCCGGCGATGGAAAAGCTCATCGAGGAACTGCCGAACCTCATCCCGCCCGACCAGTCGGTCTCCATCGCCCATGGCGATTACCGGCTGGAGAACACCATGTTCCACCCGACCGAGCCGCGCCTGATCGCGGTGCTCGATTGGGAGCTCTGCACCATCGGCCATCCGCTGGCGGATATTGGCTACAACTGCTTTCTCTGGCATTCGGAGTCGGAAAGCTGGGGCACCCTGATCGGCGTCGATTTCGCTTCGAGCGGAATCCCGACCGAAGCCGAGTATCGCGACGCCTATTGCCGCCGCACCGGCCGGGCCTCCATTCCGGACTGGAATTTCTATCTCGCCTTCGGCGTCTTCCGGCTCGCCTCGATCAGCCAGGGCGTTTACCGCCGGGTGCTGAGCGGCGTCGCGCCATCCGACCGCCCGGCGATCAACGGCACGCCGCGCCTCGCCGAACAGGCCCTCGAACTGCTGCATCGCGACGATTAGAGATTTCAAAGAAAAACTGTCATGCCCCGCGAATGCGGGGCACCCAGGTGACGCTCGCACCGCTCGGTGTCACCTGGGTCCGCCGCATTCGCGGCGGATGACAGGTGGGTTGGATTGGGAACGTCGCGCGCCCTATGGAAATCCACCCCTTGCGCTCGCCGCCTGAATTCCGTCCACTCCGCCGCCAACCGGGCAGGGGATTTCTTTGAGCCGTACTTTCGCGCTTCTGCTTCTGACCGCCATGGTGCTCGGCATCGCGGTCGGCCTCGCCGGCCATGCCTGGCTCGATGCCGGCCAGATCGCCCAGCTCACCGACGGCTTCGGCCTCGTCACCTTCGCCTTCCTGCGCCTGATCCGGATGATCATCGCGCCGCTGGTGCTCTCCACCCTCATCGTCGGCATCGCGCATATGGAGGATGCCGCCGCGATCAGCCGGGTCGGCGCCCGCGCCATCGCCTGGTTCGTGCTGGCCTCGCTGGTCTCGCTCGTCCTCGGCCTGATCATGGTCCATCTGTTCCAGCCCGGCGTGGGCCTGTCGCTGCCGCCCGCGGCCGGCGCGGCGCCCGCCACCGCCGCGTCGCTCTCCCTGACCGATTTCCTCACCCATCTGATCCCGCGCTCCATCGTGGAGGCGATGGCGAACAACGAGATCCTGCAGATCGTCGTGTTCGCCTGCTTCCTCGGCACCGCGATGGCCGCGACCCAGGACCGCGCCCCGGCAATCCTGGCGCTGGCCGAACAGGTTGCCGCCGTGATGCTGAAAATCACCAGCTATGTGATGAAAGTGGCGCCGCTCGTGGTGTTCGCCGCGCTGGCCTCGACGGTCGCGACCCAGGGCGCCGGCGTGCTCCTCACCTATGCGCGCTTCGTCGGCAGCTTCTATCTGGCGCTGCTTCTGCTCTGGGCGGTCCTGTTCGCCGTCGCCGCCGTGATCCGCCGCGGCGGCACCGCGGCCCTGTTCCATGCGGTTCGCGATCCGGTGCTGCTGGCCTTTTCGACCGCGAGTTCGGAAGCCGCCTATCCGCGCCTCCTGGAACAGCTTCAGCGCATCGGCCTGCCGCGCCGCATCGTCAGCTTCGTGCTGCCGCTCGGCTATTCCTTCAACCTCGACGGCTCGACGATGTATTGCACCTTCGCGACGCTGTTCATCGCCCAGGCCTATGGCATCGACCTCACGCTGGGCCAGCAGGTGACGCTGCTCCTGATCATGATGATCACCTCGAAAGGCATGGCAGGCGTGCCGCGCGCCTCGCTGGTCGTCATCCTGGCGGCGCTGCCTTACTTCCACATCCCCGAGGCCGGCCTCCTGCTCGTGCTCGCGGTCGATCACCTGCTCGACATGGGCCGCAGCGGCACCAACATCGTCGGCAACGCGGTGGCCTGCGTCGTGGTCGATGCCTGGGAGGGCCGCGCCAAACCGGTTCAGTAGATCTCCGGCCCGTCGACGCAGGACATCCGCGCCAGCGCCGCCAGCGTCGGCCAGTTCTCGTACGGATTGGTCGCGCCGCCGCAGACGAAGCCGCCGCGCACCATGTGGCCGCTGGGGCAAAGCTGGACATGCACATGCGGCCCGGTCGAGCGCCCCGTGCTGCCGGCATAGCCGATCACGTCGCCGCGATGCACGTCGTCGCCCGCCCGCACCGCCAGCCGCGACATATGCCCGTTGATCACCGTCGGCGCGTCGCTGCCCGCCGGCTTCAGCGCCACGAAATTTCCCAGCCCGCCGTCGAACTCCGCGAACATCACGCGGCCATCGGTCATCGCATGCACCGGCGTGCCCTCGCGCACCGCGACGTCGACGCCCTGGTGCTTTTCGCTGCGTCCCGGCGCCAAGGGATCGTCGCGCCAGCCATAGAGGCTCGACACATGGCAGGCCACGCCCGGCGCGAACAGCGCGCCATAGACCCGGTCCTCGCCCGACAGCGTCTCGCCGCCGATCGCGAAGCCGAAGCCGTCGCGCGTGTCGGCGCCGGTATGGTGCCGCCATCCCGCATGCGCCGCGATGGCGATCACGGCGCCGGCCAGCGCGATGCCGCCCAGCGCCACGCGCTTGCGATGAAGCGGCGCGCGCCGCGCCGTGCCGCTCTTGAAATGCTTGGCGAGCAGAAGCAGTCCCGTCCCGCCGATCAGCGCCGGCTCGAAATAGGACACGAGATACGCATTGACCGTCGCCACGCGCGCCGCCGTCGCGCCGCCTGCCAGCGCCAGCACCGGCGTGAACACCCACGGCACCACGCTGGCATAGCCGAGCATGGTCTCGATCCACAGACCCGCCACCGCCAGCGCGAACGCCAGCGCATATCCCAGGACCCGCGTCGCGACATGGGCCTTGGTGTCGAGCCGCGCATGCGCCGCCTTCAAGAGCGCCGCGACGAACAACCCGATCGCCAGATAGGGCAGGCCGTCGTTCAGCGCGTCATAGACCAGCGGCCCGATGCCGAGCGCCACGGCCAGCCGCATCCCCGGCGCCGTCATCGTCATCGCGACGATCAGCAGCAGCGCGCTCGCGATCGTGTTCCCGATCGCCAGCGCCGACGACTCGAAGGCGAACCAGCGCCACAGCAGCCCGTGCGAATGCGTGGCGCCCCTGGCCCGGTTCGGACGGATGCCGACCGCGGCCAGCGTGTTCTCGAGCGAGATATGCGGAAGGAAAGGCGGCGGCTGGCGGACGACCACGGTCTCCGCGCGCAGCGGGCGCCGCCGCGGCGCGAGCCGGTCTCGGCTGTCGTATCGACTCATGCGCGAAGCGGTCCCACAAAATTCTTCGAAGCGGCGCCCTTTGACGCGGCCGATCGTGACCGGATCGCGGCCCCGTGCCAAGACGGAACAAATGCTTGCGACATTGCCGCAGTTTTCGATTCCGGTGGAGAGGCAGCCGGCGCCGGCCTATATTTCCTTCGTTAACGGCGGAACCTTCGCGGCGATGGAAAAATCCTCGAATGTGTCTTCGGCGGAGCGCTGGGAGTGGTACGCCGCCGGCGACAAGGCCGTCGCGCCCCGCGCCCGCCCGCGCGCCTGGGCGAACATCGATCCCGACCGCGTCGTGTTCGAGATCGGCCTCGCGCTTGCCGTGCCCCTCTTGCTCGCCGCGCTGGCCGGCGTGGTCTTCGCCTAGATGCAGGAACTCTTGCCCCTCGCCGGCCGCATCGCCGAGCGCCTCAAGGCGCGCAAGGAAACGGTCGCCGTCGCGGAGTCCTCGAGCGGCGGATTGATCTGTGCCGCGCTGCTCGCGGTTTCTGGCGCCTCGGCCTATTTCCTCGGCGGTGCCGTCGTCTACACGGCGAAGTCCCGCGTCCTGCTGATGGACCTGCCGCGCGAAGCCGTCGCCGGCATGCGCTCGGCGAGCGAACCCTATGCGCAACTCCTGGCGCGCACCGCGCGCGAGCGCTTCGGCGCGACCTGGGGATTGTCGGAGACCGGCGCCGCTGGCCCGACCGGCAATCCCTATGGCGACGCCGCCGGCCACACCTGCATCGCGCTGGCCGGTCCCGTGTCGCGGGCGATCACCGTCGAGACGGGCGAAAGCGATCGCGCTGTCAACATGCGCGCCTTCTCCCGGCGCGCCTTGGAACTTTTGCTCAACGCGTTGGAGTAGAGGAACAATATGGCGCGCCGCCGGTTTCCTGTTTTCCGCCAGAGGAAAGCATCATGAGCCGCGCCTTTGTTCGCGAACGCGACGACGCCCCCGCCGACGGACCGCCCGAGCTGCGCCTCGATAGCGGCGCCAATCTGGTGACGCCGCGCGGCCTGCGCCTGATGGAGCAGAAATTGTTCGAGCTCAACGAGGCGCTCGGCGCCGGCCCCGGCGCCGACGACAAGGCGCGCCTCTTGCGTGATCTGCGCTACTGGACGGCGCGGCGCGCCAGCGCCCAGCTTGTCGATCACACGGCCGATGACGGCGAAGTCGGGTTCGGCTCGGAGATCGTGATCCGCCGCCATGGCGGCCCGCCGGAAACGTTTCATATCGTCGGCGAGGACGAAGCCGATCCGGCCCAGGGCCGCATCTCCTATGTCTCGCCGATCGCCCAGGCCCTGATGGGCGCCCGCGCCGGAGAGATCGTCGAAGTCGAAAACCGCAAGCCGCCGCTGGAATTGGAAGTCGTTTCGGTGCGCTAGCAATTTTCCGGCGCGTAGCGCCATGAATATTTCACGCGGAGTCGCGGATCACGCGGAGGCCACGGTCCACTCCGCGTGCTCCGCGACTCCGCGTGAATCATCTTGCCTGAACCGCGGGCGCGTAACTCAATGCGCCTCCACCGGCGCCGCGTCGTTGGTCAGCTTCGGTACTTTGGCGAACGGCACGATCGCCAGCCCCAGCACGAAGGCAACCGCCAGCAGGTAGAACACGTCCTGGAACGCCTGCGTCAGCGCCTGGCCCGTCACATATTGGGTGATCTCCCCGGAGAGGACCAAATGCGCATGCGCCGCGTCGGCGCCGCGGCCCGCCAGCCGTCCGACCATCGGCCCCAGCATGCTGGTATTGGCGTGGTTCATCGCCTCGCCCAGCCGCTCGCCATGGATGCGGCCATAGTCCTGCAGCAGCGTGGAAGCGATCGCGATGCCGATCGCGCCGCCCAGATTGCGCATCAGGTTGAACAGGCCCGAGGCGTAGCGCAGTTCCTCCTGCGGCACGCCGTTCAGCGCCATGCCGACCGAGGGCACGATGCACAGCAGGATCGCGAAACCGCGGATCGCCTGCGGCCAGAACATCTCCCAGAAGCCCCATTGCGGCCCGATGCCGGAGAACAGCCAGCACGCCAGCGCGAACAGCGAGAAGCCGAACGCGATCACGATGCGCTGGTCCAGCACCGTCGTCAGCCGCGCCGCCAGGGGCGCGCCGAGCGACATGAAGACGCCGGTGATGAACACCGTGGTCCCGATCTCCAGGCTCGAAAAGCCGCGCACTCGGCCGAGGAAGATCGGCGTCAGATAGGTCGCGCCGTAAAGCCCCATGCCGATGATGACGCTGAGCATGCAGGCGATGGCGAAGGTCGGCCGGCGGAACGGCGTCAGCTTCAACACCGGCAGCGCCGAATAGAAGCTGCGCTCGAAGAACACCAGCGCGCCGACGAAGGATATCCAGGCCACCGTCACGATATCCCGGTCCTCGAACCATTGATGGCGCGGCCCTTCCTCCAGCACATATTGCAGGCAGCCCAGGAACACCGCGAGCGAGATCACATGCAGCCAGTCGATCCGCTTGAGCATGGCAAGGTTCGGCTCGTCCACCTTGCCGAGCAGCGGCAGTGCGATGGCGATGAAGGCGCCCGGAACGACATTGACGAAGAACAGCCAGTGCCAGCTCGCGACATCGGTGATCCAGCCGCCCACCGTCGGGCCCAGCGTCGGTGCCAGCGTCGAGACCACGCCCAGGATTGCCGGGATCATCGCGCGCTGCTTGCCGGTGAACATCGTGAAGCCGGTGGCGAACACGGTCGGCACCATGGCGCCGCCGACGAAGCCCTGAAGCGCGCGGAAGATCGTCATCGACTGGATGCTCCATGCCATGCCGCAGAGCAGGCTCGCCAGCGTGAACAGCACCGCCGAGGCGGTGAACAGCCAGCGCGTCGACAAGGCTTGGCTGAGATAGGCGGCCAGCGGGATCATGATGATCTCCGCCATCAGATAGGCGGTCTGCACCCAGGCGATCTCGTCCGGCCCGGCCGACAGCCCGTCCTGGATCGAATTCAGCGAGGCGGCGACGATCTGGATGTCGAGCAGGGCCATGAACTGGCCGAACGCCATGATCCCGAAGATCAAAAGCTTGCGCCCGTGGCTGTATTCCGCGACGGGGGTGGATCGGTCGAACAGGCCGGCGGCGCTCAAATCGGACCCCTTGACGGATTATATTACGCGTATCATATAAATCAGGCACGAGGGAAAGCAAGATGCGCTACGCCGAAACCCACAAGGAAGACACCCACAAGGCGCTGCTGAAGGCGGCGGCGGCGCAGCTTCGCGAGAAGGGCCCCGACCGGCTCTCGGTCGTGGGCGTGATGAAGGCGGCCGGGCTGACCCATGGCGGCTTCTACGCGCATTTCAAGTCGAGGGACGCGCTGCTCTACGAAACCCTGGCTGACGTCTTCGCCCGGTCGCGCCGCCGCTTCGAGCGCCTGCTGGAGGGCCTGCCGCCCAAGCATGCGCTGGCGACCTATATCGACTTCTATGCCGGCGAACGGCACCGCGACGATCCGGCCAATGGCTGCCCGATCACCGCGCTCAATTCCGACATGCCGCGCCAGTCCAAGCGGTTGCGCACGGCCTTCGAGGCCGGCGTGAAATCGCTGGTCGACATGCTCGCCAAGCGCATGGAAGCGGCGGACGTCGCCGATGCCGAGAAGCTCGCGCCCTCCATCCTCTCGGCCATGGCCGGCGCGGTGGCGCTGTCGCGCACGATCTCCGACCGCGCGCTGGCCGACGAGATGCTCGCCTCCACCCGTGCCGGCATCAAGGCGCGGCTCGGCCTCACCGATCTTGCTCTCGCGGAACCCAAATCATGAGCGACCTCGCCCAGCCCAGCGGCCTCG
Source organism: Rhizomicrobium sp. (assembly GCA_037200045.1). Lineage (NCBI taxonomy): Bacteria > Pseudomonadati > Pseudomonadota > Alphaproteobacteria > Micropepsales > Micropepsaceae > Rhizomicrobium > Rhizomicrobium sp. The sequence continues at coordinate 863,199 of JBBCHM010000002.1, read as the reverse complement.
ATGTCATCCGTTCGCTGATGAATGGCACGTCCGACTATCGCGGCATCGCGCACACCCTCGACTTCAAGCCGGTCGAAGTGGAAGAGGGGCGCGTGGTTTTCGAAGGCCATCCCTCGAAGAAGGTCTACAATCCGATCGGCACGGTGCATGGCGGCTATGCCGCCACGCTGCTGGACTCCGCGATGGGATGCGCCGTGCATACGCGCCTCAAGGCGGGGCAGGGCTACACCACGCTCGAACTCAAGGTCGCCTATCATCGCGCGCTGAGCGAGGTCTCCGGCCCGGTCCGCGCCGAGGGCAAGGTGATCTCGCTGGGCCGCCGCGCCGCCTTCGCCGAAGGCCGCCTGCTCGACAAGGACGGCCGGCTCTGCGCCAGCGCCACCACCACCTGCCTGGTGTTCGACAGATGAGCACCGCCGCCTTCGAGGAAACCGTCGTGGCACCGAAGACGCGCCTGCGCGCCATTCCGCGCCGCGCTTTGATCGTCGCCGGCGCCGCGATCGTGCTGGCGCTGGCGGGCGCGTGGTGGATTGCGCTGCCGGCCTCCAGCGTCACCACCGACGACGCCTATCTCAAGGCGGATTCCACGCTCATCGCGCCGAAGGTCCATGGCCTCGTCGCGGCGATCCTGGTGCGCGATAACCAGAAGGTCCGGGCCGGCCAGCCGCTGGTGCGGCTCGACGACGACGACTACCGCCAGGCACTGTCGGCGGCCGAGGCCGATGTGCAGACCGCGCAGGCCGGGCTCGACCAGTTCAGCGCGCAGCGCAATCTCGCTTCGGCCAATGCGGCGGCGGCCGAGGCTGCGATCCGCGCCGCCGATGCCGAGAATGTCCGCGCCGCCGCGGACCGGCGCCGTTTCGAGACGCTGATGGCGGAGGGCGACATCTCGCGCCAGCAGACGGAGCAGGCGCGCGCCACCGCGCTCAGCGCCGCCGCCGATGCCGACAAGAGCCGCGCCGGTCTCGCGGCCAGCCAGGCGCAGCTCACCGTCGTCGACAAGACGCGCGGCCAGCTTGTCGCCGCGCTCGCCCGCGCCCAGGCGGCGCTCGTTCTGGCGCGGCAGAATCTCGCCCACACCGTCATCCGCAGCCCGGTCGACGGCATGGTCGGCGACCGCCAGGTGCAGATCGGCGAATACGTCCAGCCCGGCACGCAGCTTCTCACCATCGTGCCGATGGACACGCTCTACGTCGTGGCGAATTTCAAGGAAACGCAGACCGCGCGCATGCTGGCCGGCCAGAAGGCGCATATCACCATCGACGCGCTTGGCGGCGGAACGCTCGACGGCGAGGTCGAAAGCTTCGCGCCCGGCTCCGGCTCGGAGTTCTCGCTGCTGCCCTTCGAGCCCGCGACCGGCAATTTCACGCGCATTGTCCAGCGAGTCCCCGTGCGCATCCGCCTGACGCCCGGCCAGCCGGACCTCGCCCGCCTGCGCCCCGGCCTGTCGGCGGAGGTGCAGGTCGAGTTGCGCGCCCGCTGACGCCGCGCCGGCGACTTAAAGTATTCGATAGAATAGAGTTTCTCATTTTCTTTCATATGGCGTGATTATTTGCTATTTATTGTTCGAATTCCCGGCGGGGACGGGCAATGAGCATCGATCCAGCGCAGACGCCCGAGCCGGAGCCCAAATCCTTCCTCGGCCGGCTGTTCCACTTCTTCGATTCCACGCGCGTCGGGATGGCCCTGCTGGGATTCCTGCTGACCGGCATTCTGGGCGCCGGCGCCTCGGCGCTGCTCAGCGAGGCGCAGCGCTGGCAGGAGGACCAGGCGGCGGCGGCGAAGGAACGCTCGGCGGAGCTGCAGTCGATCCAGACCGGAATCGCGAACGCGATCCTGCAGCGCGAGACCTCCGCCAATCTTCTCCTGGTCGCGTTCCGCGCGGGTGCCAGCGAGGCCGACATCGATCAATTGTGGGACGCCTATATCCAGGCCTATCGCACCGAGGTGCCCGTCGTGCTGGAGGGCCATCTGGCGATCCAGGGCCATGACGAGGACGACATCGTGTCCGACAGTTCGGCCGCGCTGAACGACTTCTGGTATTATCTCGACGGCGTCCTGCAGGCGCGGTTCGAGAGCATGCATGACTGCCTGCTCCAGGCGCATTACGCGTTCAAGGCCGACAGCAACCCGCTGGCCGACAAGTTCCAGCAGGCCCGCAATGTGCTGGACGGCTGCGTGATCGACGCGCGCTGGGACGGCAAAGGCTATAGCGATCCGGTCACCAAGCAAAAAGTCTCCGTCGCGGACTGGGACGATTTCAGGGTCTGCGTCGAGGATTACACCTATCTCCTCGGCATGAGCGCCCGGCTGCAGAACCGGGCGTGGAGCGCAAGCGCGCATTATCGCGACTATGTCTCGCATCTGATCGGCCTTGAGGGACCGAACGACTGCGCCGCGAGCGACGCCCTCTGCCTGCAGCAGCGTTTCCTGGCGAGCCTGCACGGCAAGCTTCAGTCCAGTTGCGGCAACATCCAGGTGAGCTACGAATGACGCGCCGCGCCGCCGTTGACAGTGACTTGCCCCGGCCTACACAGAGCCATGTATCGGCTCAAACCGATTCGCCGCCGTAAGAGGCCGAGGCCGCCGCGCGCGCTGATGCGCGGCGCCGATGTGGCGTTCTTCGTGCTGCTCGCTTTGGCGCTGGGCGTCGGCGGCGAGCGCGCCCTTGCCGGCATCCCGGCGCTGCTCGCCATCGTCGCGCCGCGGGGCATCGCCGCGGCGCAGGCGAGCAGCCCGCCGCGCGAGCCCGCCGCCGCACTCGTTCTTGCCGCGCCGGTCGCGCCCAGCGCTTTCGCGCCGCAGGTTCTCTTCCCGGTCGAGACGCATGATTATCCCGACTGGCTGCTCGCGCGCGTCGCCGCCCCGGACGAAAAATTCGTCGGCACGCCGAAGATCGCCGTCGTGATCGACGATCTGGGCGCCGATCTCGCGCATACCGATCTCGCCATCCGGCTGCCGAAGGCAGTGGCGCTGTCCTTCCTGCCTTATGCCGACGCGACGCCCTGGCTCTCCGCCGAGGCGCGGCGCGCCGGCCATGAGATTCTGCTGCACATGCCGATGCAGGCCGAGGGCGATCACGATCCCGGCCCGCTCGCGCTCACCACCGGCCTTGGCCCCGACGAGATCCGCCGCCGCCTCGTCGCCGCGCTCGCCCGCGTGCCGGACGCCATCGGCATCAACAACCATATGGGAAGCCGCCTCACCGCCGACCGCGCCAGCCTCATCCCCGTCGCCGAGGAATTGGCGGCGCGCCATCTCTTCTTCTTCGACTCGCGCACCACGCCGCAAACCCAGGTCGTCCCGGTGGCGCGCGCCTTCGGCGTCGCCAGCGCCGGCCGCGACGTCTTCCTCGACGACGAGCAGACCGCCGGCGCGGTCGGCGCCCAGCTCATGGAGCTCGAAGCCCGCGCCCGCGCGCAGGGCATCGCCATCGCCATCGGCCATCCGCACGACGTGACGCTCGCCGCGCTGGCGGTCTGGACGGCGCGCGCCGGCGCCCACGGTTTCCTCCTCGTCCCGCTATCCGAGGCGATCCGGCTGAAGACCGAGCGCGACGCGCGCCAGTCGCTCGCGCAATAAGCCGTCGGAGCCGCGTCGGTCCGCGCGGCGTCCCGAAACGATACGAACACGCGAATGCCTCGCAAGATGAAGCCCTAGATTGCGGCAGGACTCTGCGCCATACTGCGCGCGACATCGTTGCGCATGGGGCGCGTGTTGACGGCATTTGTGAAGCCGAACGCCGATGCCGGGGCGGGACTTCCAACCTCGCTGCCGGGCTTGCCGTTTGCCCAGCAGCCCGCCTTGCAGCTCATCTACGAGACCGCGCCGATCGGGCTCGCGTTCCTGTCGCCCGACTGCCGCTACCTGCACATCAATCAGCGCCTTACCGAAATATGCGGGATTTCCGTCGAGGGGCATCTGGGGCGGACGGTGCGCGAATGCGTGCCGGCGCTCGCCGATGCCGTCGAGGCGATCGTCCGCTCGATCATGGCGACCGGACAGCCGGTGACGGGGATCGAGGTCGCCGGGCAGCGCCCCGACCGGGACGAACACCGCGCCTGGATCACCTATTGGCACCCGCTCGAAGGCCCGGCCGGCGAGATCGTCGGCGTCAATGTCGCGGCCGAGGAGATCACCGAACGCAAGCGCGCCGAGGCGGCGCTGAAGGACAGCGAGCGGCAGTTTCACACCTTGGCCGACGCGATGCCGCAACTGGTCTGGATGGCGGAGGCCGATGGCCGGATCTTCTGGTTCAACCGGCACTGGTACGATTACACCGGCGCCGGCGATAACGACATGCGCGACTGGCTGATGTTCATCGCGCCCGACGCGCAATCCGATGCCCGGTATTGCTGGACGCGGTCGCTGGCGGACGGAACGGCGCTGGAGGTCGAATTGCCGTTGCGCGCCCGGGACGGGCGCTGCCGTCCTTTCCTGACCCGGGTCATTCCGTTGCGCGACGCGTCCTGCGCCGTCTATCGCTGGATCGGCACGCATGTCGACATCAGCGAGCAGCACCGCCGCGAAGAGCATGTCCGCTTCATCATCGACGAGCTGTCCCATCGCACCAAGAACCTGCTGGCGGTCGTCATCGCGATCGCCAACCAGACCGCGCAATATGCCGGCGACGTGCCGCAATACCGCACGCGCCTCGTCGAGCGCCTATGGGCGCTCGCGCACAGCCACGATTTGCTGGTCAAGGACAATTGGCAGGGGGCTTCGTTTGGCGATCTCGTCTCCTCGCAGATGCGCCCGTTCGGCGAAACCAGCACCGGCCGGTTCGACGCGGAAGGCCCCTACGTCGTCCTCAAGCCGGACGCCGTGCAGCATCTGGGCCTTGCGCTGCACGAACTGGCGACCAACGCTTCCAAGCACGGCGCGCTTTCGGGAGCGGGGGGCCAGGTGTCGATCCGCTGGGACATCGATGCGACGGGCGCGATCCGCCTCGAATGGCGCGAGACGGGCGGGCCGCCCGTCCAGCCGCCCCGGCGCCGGGGCTTCGGCCATGTCGTGATCGAACAGATCGTCCCGCGCGCTCTGAACGGCGGCGGCAAGCTGGATTTCGCCGCCGCGGGCGTCACCTGGACGTTCGAATTCCGTCCGCGCGACACGACTGACGGGGCGTCCTGCCTCTCCGCGCAGCCATGAACCTTCATCCAGACGAATCCGGAGACCGCGCATGATCGACCTGCCGAGCTGGGCCATCGCCATCGTCCTGGCGGCGGTCTTCCTCCTGAGCATGGAGGGCGGCTGGTTCGCCTATCACAGGCTGAAGCACGCCGAGGCGGGCGGGTCCACCGGCGCCGGCTATATCGTGGGCGCCTCGCTGGGGCTTCTCAGCCTGCTGATGGGCTTCACCCTGGCCCTGTCGCTCGACCGCTACGAAATCCGGCGCAATCTGGTGGTGGACGAGGCCAGCGCCATTTCGACCGTCTGGCTGCGCGATCAATTGCTCGATCAGCCGTTCCGCGGGCATCTGGACACGCTGCTGCGCGATTATGTCCGCGAGCGGCGCAGCATGGCCTCGGTGGGCATGACCAGGGCCGCGCTCGATGCCGCCGACCGCCGGGCGGAGGCATTGCAGCAGCGCATCTGGTCGGAAACCTCGGCGGCGCTGCGGGCGCCGGGAAGCTCCGCCCTGACGACACCCATATTACAGGCGACGAACGGCATGTTCGATCTGCCCTCGGCGCGGCGCGCCGCGCTCGACGCCGTGGTGCCGCCGGCGGTGCTTTGGACGCTGGTGGTGGTCGCCGTCATTTCGGCGGCGACGACGGGCTATGGGCTGGCGGTCGGCGCGCATCGCCACCGCTTCGCGTCGGCCGGCCTCTTCGTCGCCGCGGCGCTCATCATCAGCCTCATCGTCGAGCTCGACGAACCGCGCGGCGGCCTGATCCAGGTGCCGCAGGATCCCATCGACCGCGTCGCCGACTCCATCCTGCAGTCGCCGGTGGCGCCGTAGCAAACAAGCGGCTCACTGCCCCCGCTTGCCCGCCGTCGCGAAGCGCACCGCTTCCTCCGCCGCCATCATCAGCGCCTTCGCCTTGTTGACGGTCTCCTGGTATTCGGCCTCCGGCACGCTGTCGGCCACCACGCCGCCGCCGGCCTGGACGTACATCACCCCGTCCTTCACCAGCGCGGTGCGCAGCACGATGCAGGTATCCATCGAGCCGTCCGCCGCGAAATAGCCGACCGCGCCGGCATAGACCGCGCCGCGCTTCTCGGTCTCGAATTCGTCGATCAGCTCCATGGCGCGGATCTTCGGCGCGCCCGACAGCGTGCCCGCCGGCAGCCCGGCGGCCAGTGCGTCCACCGCGTCGAGCCCGCCGCGGATATTGCCCTCGACGTTCGACACCAAATGCATCACATGGCTGTAGCGCTCGATGAAGAAGCTGTCGGTGACTTTCACCTCGCCGGTCTTCGCCACCCGGCCGACATCGTTGCGGCCGAGATCGACGAGCATCAGATGCTCGGCGCGTTCCTTGGGATCGCTTTTCAATTCCTCGGCCAGCGCCGCGTCCTCCGCCGCCGTCTTGCCGCGCGGGCGCGTGCCGGCGATGGGACGGATGGTGACGACGCCGTCGCGCAGCCGCACCAGGATTTCCGGACTCGATCCCACGATGGAGAAGCCGGGGAACGCCAGATTGTAGAGGAAGGGCGACGGATTGAGCCGGCGCAGCGCGCGGTAGAGCGAAAAGGGCGGCAGCGTGAAGGGCCGGCGGAAGCGCTGGCTCGGCACCACCTGGAACACGTCGCCGGCGCGGATATATTCCTTCGCCCGCTCGACGATCTTCAGATACGCCTCATGCGTCGTGTTGGAATCGATCGCCGAGATCGCCGGCAGATCCTCCGGCACCGGCGGCGAGGCCGGGGCAGGGCGCTCCAGATCGCCGATCGTATCCTGCAAGCGCTCCGCCGCCTGCGCGTAGGCCGCGCGCGCGTCGATGCCCTTCCGCGGCCATACCGGCGTGGTGATCAGGATCTCGTCGCGCACCGTGTCGAAGATCGCGGTGATGGTGGGACGCAGCAGGATCGCGTCGGGCAGCCCGAGCGGATCGGGCGGCACCTTGGGCAGCTTCTCGATCAGCCGCACCATGTCGTAGCCGAGATAGCCGTACAGCCCCACCGCCATCGGCGGCACGCCGTCGGGCAGCGCCATCTGGCACTGCGCGATCAGCGCGCGCAGGCTGGCGATGGGATCGCCGGCCAGCGCGTCGGGCTCGAATGTGTCCGGCGTCGCGCGCGCGTTGCGGTTGATCTCGCAGGCGCCGTCGCGGCAGCGCCAGATCACGTCCGGCTTCAGCCCGATGATCGAATAGCGCCCGCGCGCCTCGCCGCCCTGCACGCTCTCCAGCAGGAAGGCGTTGTCGCGGCCCTCGCCGAGCTTGAGGAACGCCGAGACCGGCGTCTCCAGATCGGCGATCAGGCGGGTATAGAGAACCTGGGCGCGCCCGTCGTCGTAAGCGGCCGCGAAGGCGGGAAAGTCCGGATGTATCGCCATCGATCGCTCACTGACCCGATCCCGAATTGCCGACCGTGTTGTCGACCAGCTTCTGGTTGATGCTGAGGCCTTCCTTCTTCTGGATCGCCTTGGCGAGCGTGAGCGTGACGTCGGACGCCACCTCGTTGCTGAACTGGCTGGCGCCCTGCACATAGCGCAAATCGTTCGCCGGCGGCACCGGATGGACGATCCCCGAGACGCGCGCCACGACGAAGGTCTTCAGGTCCACCGGCACGGCGACGGTCGCGCCCGGCGCCGCCTTGAAGATCGCCGCCGTGACCGGCGCCGAGAACAAGCCGGTATTGGTGCCGCGGTCGAGCGCCGGGCTCGACTGGATCGGCGCGCCGATTAAGGCCGCGACGCCGGCGAGCGAGCCTTCCTGGTTGGCGCGGGCCGCGAGCGCCGCCGCCTTGGCCTGCAGCAGCCGCGCCTTCTGCTCGGCCGTCCAGCGCGCCGCCGCCTGCGCCCGCACCGCGTCCAGCGGCTTGAGCTTGGGCGGCGTGACGCCGTCGACGCGGATCGCGAAGCTCGATCCGTCCTGGGTCGAGAACGGATCGCCATCCTCGCCGACCTCCGCCTTGAAGATCGCCGCGACCAGTTCGGGATTGGCGGGGCTGAGCGCCGCGCCGCCGTCGGGCGCCAGGCCCTGGGGATCGATGGCCGCGACATGGACGTAGTGCATGCCGGCCTTCTGCGCCGCCTCCTGGATGCCGGCGCCGCCGGCGACCGCGTCGGTATAGACGTTGGCCATGTCGACGATCTTGGCCTGCGCCAATTCCTTCTGGACGATCGCCTTGATCTCGCCGGGACTGGTCGAGCTGCCGGGCGTGATCTTGCCGACATGCATCAGCACCCAGCCGAAGGTGCTCTTGACCGGCGCGCTCACGCCGCCCGGCGCCAGCGCGAAGAACGGCGCGGCGCGCGCCGCGTCGAGATCGGCCTGCACGACCTCGCCCAGCTTGTAGTCGCCGGGCTGCAGCTTCCGCTCCGCCGCGAGCTGGTCGAAGGTCTTGCCGTGGTCGAGCGCGTCCTTCGCCGCCTTGGCGTCCGCCTCGGAGGCGAATTTGATCTGCTCCAGTTCGCGCTTCTCGGGCTTGATGTATTTCGCCCGGTTGGAGTCGATCTCGTCCTGGATTTGCTTCGCGGTCGGGACCATCGCGGGCGCCAGTTCGCCGACCGTGATGCCGGCATAGCTCGCGGCGCGGTATTCCGGCGTGCTGAAGATGTCGGGATGCGCCTTGACATAGGCGGCCAGCACCGCGTCGCTCGGCGGCGGCACCGTGCCGGCCTGCGCGTCGGTCAGCGCGATGTACTGGACCGCCCGCATCTCGTCGATATAGGCGAAGATGGCGCGCGCATAGTCGGCCGGCAGCGCGAAGCCGCCCTCGACGGCGCGGATGAGCTGGGCGCGCGAGGCGTCCTGGCGCGAGCGCGCCACGAACGACGCCTCGCTATAGCCGTGCTGGGCGAGCACGGCGACGAATTTGGCGTGATCGAAGGTGCCGAGGGGTCCGCTGAACGCGCCGATCGCCTGGATCTGCTGCTGCAGCCGCGCGTCGCCGACGGTCAGGCCGAGCCGCTGGGTCAGCACGTCGAGCGCGGTGCGCAGCGCCATCGTATCGATCACATGCTGTGCCATCGCCTTGGCCTGGTCGGGCGGCAACGCCACGCCGGCGCCGCGCAGCGCGTCGCGATATTCCTGCTGGAAGGCCTCGACCGGAACGGTGGTCGATCCCAGGGTGAACACATCGCTGTCCGGCGTGCCCTTGAAGATGTCGGCGATGCCCCAGACCGCGAAGCTGAGCGCCAGTGCCCCCAGGAAGATCGAGGAGACCCAAGACTTCGCGTATTTGCGCATTTCCTGAAGCATGAACAATCCGGTGGTTTAAGGGTGTTGGCGGCGAAAAGCGGCGGATGATAGGGAGGGGGGGAGGCGAGGGCAAGGCGCGGCGGATGGCCGATTGGACGGGATTTTTCGCGGCGGAAGTGGGCGCCGCCGCCGCCCTGGCGGGACTCGTGATGGTCGCGATCTCGATCAATCTCGCCCGCATCCTGGCCGATCCGGTGCTGCCGGGCCGCGCGGTCGAGACTCTCATCCTGCCGACCGGCGCGCTGGTGGCGTCGAGCTTTGCGCTGGTGCCCGGCCAGCCGCCGCTCGCGCTCGCCATCGAGATCGGCCTGACCGGCGCGGTGATGTGGCTGGTGCCGGTGCGGCTGCAACTCGGCGTCCGCGGCGCGCGGAGCCGGGGCGTCGACCCGCGCAATCTCATCCCCCGCGTCCTCCTGGCGCAGCTTTCGAGCGTGCCGATCGTCGTGTCGGGTGTGCTGCTTTATCTCGGCAGCGATGCCGCGCTCTATTGGATGGTGCCGGGGATCATCGCCGCCCTGATTGCCACGGTGCTGAACGCCTGGGTATTGCTGGTGGAGATTCTGCGTTGAGGACAAGATGCGTCAGCTGATCGCCGGAAACTGGAAGATGAACGGTCTCGCCGCCGCGCTGGGCGAGATCGAGGCTTTGGCCGCCGCGCTGAAAGCCGCTCCGCCGCATTGCGACGTGCTGATCTGCCCGCCGGCGACCCTGGTGGCGCGCGCCGCGGCGCTGGGTTCGGGCATCGCGATCGGCGGCCAGGATTGCCATGCCGAGGCCTCGGGCGCCTTCACCGGCGATATCAGCGCCGAGATGCTGAAGGACGCAGGCGCATCCGCCGTCATCGTCGGCCATTCGGAGCGCCGCCAGTATCACGGCGAGACCGACGCCGCCGTCGCCGCCAAGGCCCGGGCCGCATGGCGGGCAGGCCTCCTCGCCGTGATCTGCATCGGCGAAACCGAAGCGGAGCGCGACGCCGGCCGCGCCACCGACATCTGCAAGTCCCAGCTCGCCGGCAGCGTGCCGGACGGCGCGACGCCGCAAAACACCGCCGTCGCCTATGAGCCGGTCTGGGCCATCGGCACCGGCAAGACCCCGACCACGCCCGACATCGCCCAGATGCACGCCCATATCCGCGCCTGCCTGGGGAAGCCCTTGCGCATTCTCTATGGCGGCTCGGTGAAGCCCTCGAACGCCCGCGAAATCCTGGCGCTGGACGACGTCGGCGGCGCGCTGGTCGGCGGCGCCAGCCTCAAGGCCGCCGATTTCCTTACAATTGTAGCGGCTTCGCGGGACGGCTCTTAACCCGGTTTTCCCACCGTTCCTTAACCCCGCGCGTGGCATTAGTTACCCGTTTGAAACGGATTTGGCGCGTGGGCCGGCTTTCGTACGACACGACGGAAACCCTGATCTACGACCCGGTCGCCGCGAACCGCACCGCGACGCGCACGGCGCTCTATACGCTCGGCTTCCGCCGGATCGAGACCGTCAGCAGCCTCGAAGGGTTCGCCAACGCGATCCGCCGCCGCCCGCCGGATCTGGCGCTGTGCGAATGCCAGGGCCTGGACAGCCAGCTTTGCCACGTCGTCCAGGAGCTGCGCCAGGGCGCCGGCGCCTTCAATCCGTTCATCGTCGTCATCGTCACCGCCTGGGAGAAGTCGGCGGCTCTCGTCTCGCGCGTCGTCGATTCCGGCGCCGACGATCTGTTGCTGCGCCCGTTCTCGACCGCGCTCCTGGGGCAGCGCATCGCCAGCCATGTCGAACGCCGCAAGCGCTTCGTCGTCACCACCGATTACGTCGGCCCGGACCGGCGCAAGGACACGGCGCGGCCCTCGACGGCGGAGCTGTTCGATCCGCCGAACTCGCTGAGGATGAAGGCGAAGGACCGCCTGACGCCGGAAGAGACGGCGCTGCGCCTCGACGCCGAACTGCGGGCCGCGCGCGAAATGCTGAATTCGCAGAAGCTGCGGCGCGACGCCTTCCAGATATCCATCCTGTGGCGGCTGATGCAGGAGCACATTCCCGGCGCCGCCTCCGACAAGTCCGAGCTGGAGAAGATCGCGACCCTGACCAAGGGCATCGCGCGGCGCTGCCGCGACACCGAACTGGAGGCCGCGGTCGACTGGTGCGACTCCGTGTCGGCCGCCGTCGAGGGCCTGCAGGCCGGCGTCGACCGCAACGCCGCGATGCATCTGCTCGGCCATGCCGCGCTCAGCCTCAACCATGTCTTCCATGCCGAGAAGAGCACGACCGACATCCTGACCGAGATCGACGCCACCGTGGCGATCATCCGCGCCCGCACCCGCACGCAGGCCGCCGCGGCCGCGGCGCGGTAGAGACGATCGGCCTTGCCTTCGATTTCCCGTGCGTTTGCGCCGCTTTTCCGCCACGCTGGGCGCGGGGGAAGTCATGTCCGATCCGAATCTGGCAGCTCCGCCGCGATTCAGCCTGCGCGCGCGCCTGATCGGCGCGGCGGCGCTGATGCTGTCCGGCATCGCCATCGGCGTCTATCTCGAATACGGCATCGTCATGGGCCAGTTGGCCGCGCCCTGTCCGCCGGTATGGCCGCGCGTGCCGCCGGTCCTGGGCGACGCCCGGCAGGGGATCGTCGCGCCGCATGTCGTCGATCATCCGCTCGACTATAGCTGGGGCGAACAGCTCGTCGGCATGCATGGCGACGTGTTGGTCGAGGTTTTCGTCGAGCCGGACGGCGGCGTGGGCGCGGCCCGGCTCATCCATTCCAGCGGCTATTGCCCGCTCGATGCCTCGGCGCTCGCCGGCATCGCCCGTTGGCGCTACAGCCCGGCCGCCCGGCATGGCGTGCCCTTCGGCGCCTGGTGGATCACCAATGTCGCCTTCCGCCTGGGCGCGCCGCGCGCGTCCCCGCCGGCCTCCGCCGGTCAGCAGACGATGAACTCCCCGCTCCACCGCTGAAAGAAAGCGCCGGCGCTATGCTGTTGCGTTGATTGGCAATTCGCCCGGGTGCGTTCGCCGCTTCCCTCCGGCCGCTCTTTCGTCTATTGAGCGCCCCTGTAGTCATTTTGGTGGCCTGTCGCTCCGCTATTCGAGGCCGTCTGGGAGAGGTCCCGTGCAAGCTATTCTGATCGCCATCGAGCTCCTGGTCGCCGTGGCGCTGATCGTCACCGTGCTGCTGCAGCGCTCGGAGGGCGGGGCGCTCGGCATGGGCGGCGGCGGCTCGGGCCTGGGCGGCCTGTTCTCGCCGCGCGGCGCCGCCGACACGCTGACCCGCGCCACGACGCTTCTGGGCGCGCTCTTCTTCATCACCTGCCTGGGCCTGAACGTGCTCGCGCTGCATGGCCGCGACGAGAAGTCGTTCCTCGAAGCGCCGGCCGCGCCGCCGCCCGCTTCCAAGCCGCTGTTCCCCGCCGCCCCGGCCAAGCCCGCGCTGCCGACGCCGCATTAAAACACGGTGCGGAGCCGCGCCAGGCGCCGCCTAATGGAACCAGCTTACCGACGCTTCGCCGCGCGGATTGCCGTGCGCCGGATCGTGATCGACCAGGCTCGCGAAATTGGTCAGCGAGCTGCTCCCGTAAGCCGGCCAGAAGCAACCGATGTCCCATTCCGCCTGCGTCGAGCAGCTGCTGGCATTGGCGCAGGTCTGCCCGGCATTGATCCCGCCGATCGAAGCGCGCACCTCGATGCTGGTGATCTTGGTATGCGGAAGCTGCCCCGAACAGGTACCGCCGATATTGGGGCCGAAGGCGTCGGCCACCGAGTGCAGCTTTTGCCAGCGGCAGAAGCCGTTGCTGTATTCGAGCCAGAACGCGTGACTCCAGCAGGCGAAGCGGAAGGGATTGCCGGCATGGGCCGGCGTCACCACCATGCCCAGCGCCGCTTGCGCGAATTTCTCGAATCCGCGGCCCAGCGCGCCCTGCTTGCCGATCCCGCCCTGGTAGAGGCGCGCCACGACGAAGAGGGCTTTCAACTGTCCTTTGGCGTCCCGTAGCAGGCCGTCCGGCGCCAGGCGGAAGCCGGCGTCGCGTAGATCTTCCGGCAGTCCGTTGGGCACGTTCTCGCTATCCACGATGTAAAGGCCCGTGCGCGGGATTTCGCGCATCCTGGTCCACTGCTCGAGCGTGACGAATTTCGCGCCCGGCAATTTCTCGCGCGGGATGCCGGACTCTCGCGCCGGCACCGGCGCGGTGAGCGTACCGCCCACCTTGTAAACCGGCGGTCTGGCCGGGCCGCCGGGCGCGACGGGCTGAGCCGAACTCGGCGCCAACTCCGTGGCAAGCAGTGTCGAGGCAACCAAGTAAAGGCAGAAATTGGCAATATTTCCCGGCTTCATCGAAATGTCCCTCCCATAATTCGGAGTCAACATATCATGAATACAAGTATAGTTAAAGTAACTTGGAGATTGGACTACAATATCCAAATAAAACAAATGTCGAGTCCGCTAAGGACCGCTCTGCCAATACGCGTCGCCAAAGCCGCGCATCGTGCCGCGCTTGGTATTGAGATAGGCGAGCACATCGGTATCCGGCGCCGCCGCGACGCCCTTGCCGGGGCCCGGCTCGCCCAACTCGGCCAGCGTGAAGTCCATCCGCGCGCCATAGGTGCGGTCGATCTGGTTGCGCAGCGTCTGCTCCGCCGCGTACCACGCCCGTTTCATGTCGCCATCGCGGCAGGTGGCGAGTTCGTCGTCGGCCGTGGCGCCCCAGCGCCGCTCGACGCAGGCATAGGGATCGAACGACATCGCGAACAGCCGCCGTCGCGCCTCCTCATAGCCGAAGCCGATGCGCGAGCCGTCGCTGCGCGCATAGTCCACGCGGCAAGCCTCGCTATCGCGCCGGTAGGTCGCGATCAGGTCGCCGACCAGGTCGTTGCCGGCATAGCTCAGATGCTTGTCGCCGGTCTCGTACATCGTGACGAAGCGCTCGACCGTGTCGCGCAATTCCTTGAACGCGGTCTTCAGCCGCGCATCGCGCGACGGCGTGGAATAGACCTCCCAGTCGCCCGTCGTGCCGTAGATGTTGGGCGGCAGCCGCCCCGGCTCGGCGCGGTTCTGCAGCCCGGCCGCCAGCGCCACCTCCACCGCCTGTTCGCGATAGTGCAGGTCGGAACAGTTGGAGAGCACCATGTCGTGCACCTCGGCGAGCGGATCGAACGCCAGCTTGCCGCCCGCCAGCCTGGCGCGGATATAGTCGTAATAGTCCAGCGTCTCGCCATTCAGCACGAAGGTCCCCGACGCCCAGTCGGCATCGGCCGGCCGCGCCCCGGTGCCGAAGAACTGCTCGGTCGAGAAATCCGCGATCTGCGCATTGCGCGCCATCTCGGCATGGCCGCCGGCCAGCGATCCGTCCGCCTGCCGCGTCGCGCCGACCAGCACTTGCGGCCGCCAGTTCTTGAAACCGGCGCCGGCGCCCGGCACGGCGCGGGTGAAGCGCAGATCGTAGAACACATGGGTGACCGAATGGTCGGGATGGGCGTCCATGTAGAACACCCGGCCCTTGGCATCGACCCGGTAGACGATCGCGACATGGCCGTTCGGATCGTAGAGGATCGTTCCGGGCCGGATCGACGCCGGGTCGAGCGCCGGCGAATAGAAATCCGGCGCCACCGGTCCGTCGACCTCGGGATGGATGCGGTAGCTGGCGGTCGATATCGCGTCCTCGATCTGGGCGATGGCCGTCATGGCGCTCAGCGTGCCGCTCGGCACCGTGCGCCGCGACACCACGCGGTTGCCATTCGGACTGTAGCGCTCGTCCGCCGCGGCCCCGATCGGCGCGATTTCGTCCTCATAGGAAAACGGCAGGCCGCGCTTCCACGCATAGTAGAACCGCAGCAGATAGGGCAGGTCGGAGCAGTCGGACGTGAACACCGTTCCCGGCGGATCGCTGGCGCGGAACGGGTTGGCGGGATCGTGCAGGCACGCATCGACGGTCCGGCAATCGGCGGCGCCCAGCGTGGCGATGAAGTCGCGCCAGCCGCGTTCGTCCGCGTCCGACCAGCGGTCGTAGCGCACGACATAGAGCGACGGATCCGCGGCGGCCGCCGCCATGGCGGGCAACCACGTCAAAGCCGCGATGATCGCCGCAAGCCAACGCATCCGCCTCGCATCCCCCCGGAAAACGCGGAGGTTAGTCCGCGCCCGGCGGGAGCCCAAGCCGGTTTGCATCAAAGTTTATCGCTGTTGCGCCGCATTTCGAATCGCCCCGTTGCGCCGCGCCATCGCCCTTCCGCGATGGGGAGATCGGCGTGCCGCCGCGGCACACCCAACGCCCTGTTTCCATGGCAAAATCCCGTGCGTCGAATCGCCGATATTTTCGCTTGAGGGATTCCGCGCGACCTGCTTATGGTGGACTCCCATGGCGCGGTTGATCTTCATCACCGGCGGCGTGGTCTCTTCCTTGGGAAAAGGTCTTGCGTCCGCCGCACTCGGAGCCGTTCTTCAGGCTCGCGGGTACAAAGTCCGTTTGCGGAAACTCGACCCCTATCTCAACGTCGATCCGGGGACCATGTCGCCATTCCAGCACGGCGAAGTCTACGTCACCGACGACGGGGCGGAGACCGACCTCGACCTCGGCCATTACGAGCGCTTCACCGGCGTGTCGGCGTTGAAGTCGGACAACATCACTTCCGGCCGCATTTACCAGCAGGTGATCGAGAAGGAGCGGCGCGGCGGCTATCTCGGCCGCACCGTGCAGGTGATCCCGCACGTCACCGACATGATCAAGGAATTCGTGCTCGACGGCATCGAGGGCCTCGATTTCCTGCTGGTCGAGATCGGTGGCACGGTCGGCGACATCGAGGGCCTGCCGTTCTTCGAGGCGATCCGCCAGCTCCACAACGACCTGCCCGACCGCCAGACCGCGTTCGTGCACCTCACCCTGGTGCCCTATATCGAGGCGGCGGGCGAACTCAAGACCAAGCCGACCCAGCATTCGGTCAAGGAGCTGCGCGCCATCGGCATCCAGCCGGACATCCTGATGTGCCGCGCCAGCCATCCGATCCCGGACGACGAGCGCCGCAAGATCGGCCAGTTCTGCAACGTACCGACGGAGCGCGTCATCCCCGCGCTCGATCTCGACACGATCTATCGCGTGCCCATGGCCTATCACCAGGCCGGGCTCGACACCCAGCTTCTCAAGGTGTTCGGCATCGACGACGCACCGGAGCCGGATCTCGCGCGCTGGCAGCAGGTCGTCGATCGGGTGAAGAACCCGGAAGGCGAGGTGCGCATCGCCATCGTCGGCAAGTACATGCAGGTCAAGGACAGCTACAAATCGCTCAGCGAGGCGCTGGTCCATGGCGGCATCGCCAACAATGTGAAGGTCCATCTCGACTGGATCGACAGCGAGATCTTCGAGCGCCCCGACGCGCCGGCTTTCCTGGAGAACGTCAACGGCATCCTGGTGCCGGGCGGCTTCGGCGAGCGCGGCACCGAAGGCAAGATCCACGCGGTGAAATTCGCCCGCGAGCGCAAGGTGCCGTTCTTCGGCATCTGCTACGGGCTGCACATGGCGGTGATCGAGGCGGCGCGCGACCTCGCGGGCCTGGAAGGCGCCGGCACCACCGAGATCGGCCATCCCAAGCATCCCGTCATCGGGCTGATGACCGAATGGGTGAAGGGCAATCGGAAAGAGACGCGCAGTGCCGACGGCGACATGGGCGGTACGATGCGTCTGGGCGCCTACACGGCGGTGCTGACGCCGGGCAGCCGCGTGTCGGAAGTCTATGGCGGCGCCACCGAGATCAGCGAGCGTCACCGCCACCGCTACGAAGTGAATACAGAATACGCCAAGCTGTTGGGCGAGAAGGGCTTCAAGGTGAGCGGCTGGTCGCCGGACGGGAGGCTTCCCGAAATCATGGAATTTCCGGATCACCCCTGGTTCATCGGCGTGCAATTCCACCCCGAACTGAAGTCCCGCCCCCTCGAACCGCACCCGCTGTTCACCAGCTTCGTGGCGGCGGCGGTGGCGAAGAGTAGGTTGGTGTGATTCTTTGGCAGAGGTAGTCTTTCCCGCGCAATGGCATAGCTTGGGGATTACCAATGCCCATTATGTTCAATTCGCTTTTGGCCGAAGCATCGCTTGAGCTGAGCAATGTCATTCTAATCCGTCATAAAGACGCTCGGGCAACGAAGGGGCGTTCGCCCTATGAATTGTGGCGGGATGACCGTCCGGCGTTCGAAGACTACCAGTCCCATCAGGGATTCGATGGTCGCTCGAGGTTCACGCGCGCTTCGAAGTGGGCATCATTCGTGGGGCTGCCCGACGGTAAGACGATGTTCGTTGGCGTCTATGATGCAAGCTATCAAGGCGTTCTCGATCATGAGCGGGTCAGTCCCCACACTGGCACTCTCGACCCCGCTGGCGGCTATGACATGTATAATCTTCGTGTGGATGAAAAATTTGCCGAATTCGACGGCAGGCTTTTCATCGATTGGGGAGAGGGTATGCGCGCATGGGTTCAGCGGGCCGACAACCAAAACAAGAAGATCACCGAATTGCGATTAAAGTTCGAGGAAGATCCCTTTCCTGGCTTTCTAAACTTTATGGAACCGCTGTCCAAGATTGCGGCGCTGCCTCAGGGTTGGACTTCCGTCCTGAAATCGTCTTGCGGCATTTATCTTCTGACTTGTCCGAAAACCCGAGAGCAATACGTAGGTTCGGTAACCGGAAAAGAGGGGTTCTGGCAGCGGTGGCAGAACTATTCGCGGACCGGCCATGGAGGGAATGTCGCGCTCAGATCGCGCGATCCCAGCGATTATCAAGTATCGATTCTTGAGGTGGCTGGAAGTTCGGCAACGGAAGTCGAAATCCTGGCGATGGAATCGCGCTGGAAGCAGAAATTGCAGAGTCGTGAAATGGGGCTGAACAGAAACTGATCACGCCGCTTTCAGCGCCTTCGCCACCGCCTTCGGTGCATGGTCGATCACCTTGAGATAGGCCCGCGCGGCGCCATCGGGCATGCGCCGGCCTTGCTCCCAATGGCGTAGCGTATCCACACTGAACCCGAACTCCTTGGCAAACTGCGCCTGCGTCATTCCGAGCTTGGCGCGGATTCGGCGTACGTCGATCTCGTGCGGAATGTGAACGCGATACGAGCGGGGATCGGCCTCGCCCTTCGCGATGGCGAGCGCCTGGCGCGCACCGCGCAATATGCTCTTCGAAATCGAACTGCTCATCGCACGCCCTTTCTGTAGCTCTCGACGATCGACTTGGTGATCGTCTTCAGTTCGTTCCTGTCCGCGTCGCTCAAGTCGCTTCGAACGTTTTTCGCGTACATCGTGAAAATAAACAGCGGCAGTTTTTCGCTGTGAAAGAAATAGATCACGCGCCTGCCACGACCTTCCAGGGCCCAGCGCAGCTTTCGCACGCCGCCCGTTCCGGCGATCAAATCGCCGGCCAAGGGATTGCCGGCCAAATAATCCACCAATGCGGCCCGATCCGCCTCGCTCATCAGTTTCCGCGTGGCGGCGATAAATTCGTCGATCTCGACCACCGACACAAGCGGATCGACCATGCTGTTAGACTAGTCCAATGGACTAGCAAAGTCAATTTCGAATAGGTCGGGCGGTTTCGGGCATTTCGCCACCTTTTGAGGCGCCGGACAATCCTGTTTTGGTTGCGTGTATAAATTATTGGAAGTATACTACTACCGAAAAGTAGGAATAATTGTAATGGAAGATGGTATCTCCGGTGCGAAGCTCGCTGAGCGGCTGTTGACCCGGCCGGAAGGCGCGACCATGCGCGAGCTGATCGCGGCTACTGGTGGGCCGCAGTACAATGTCCTGAAGCGACTGGAATCCCGGGGCGCAACGGTGTCCAAGACGCGCGAGGGACGCGAGACGCGTTATCGCGTCGCCAGGTCGGCGCCGGTTTACGAGATGTTGGTCAGCGATAAGGGGCAGGTCACGCTGCCCAAAGGCATGCGCGAGGAACTGCGCGTTTTTGCGGGACAGAAGCTGGAGGCACGCATGGAAGACGGAAGAGCCATTATCGCCCCCAAACGTGGGAGCATCCAGGACTTGTTCGGAATTCTCGGCAAGCCGCCCCGCGGCACGCACTTAACGAATGAGCAGATAAAAGAGGCCATTCGTCAGAGGGCAGTGGAACGCTACGACCGATCACTCGGACGGCGGAAGTGATCGGTCTGGATACCAACGTCCTCATTCGTGCCTTCATCGTTGACGAAGGGGAACAGACGCGCAAAGCCCGCCAGCTGATCGTGCGGGAATGCTCGGCGGAACAGCCGGGTCAAATCGCGTCCATCGTGCTCGCGGAAGCGATATGGGTTCTTGAGAGTGTATACGGATTTGGTCGCGAAGCGATTTCCGCTGCCGTGGCTCGGCTTTTGAGCGTCGACGACATCGGATTCGAGCACGAGCCCGCCATCAGAACGGCGCTGGCAAGTTTTTCCCGCCATCGCGCCGACTTCGCGGATGCGCTGGTGGTCGAAATCAACCGTCGCGCTGGTTGTTCGGCCACGGCGACGTTCGACCGAAAGGCGGCCCGACTGGATGGCTTCAGACTTCTGCGTTGAAGCAGGTCAAACCGTCAGCGATCGCCGCAGCCGCGCCACAGCGATGAGCAGAACGATCGGCACCGCCGCGAACACGCCGCGCGCGACATAAAACGCCTGGTCCATCCCCGTCTCCGAGATCGGACACCCGCGCTCAATCAAAGGCAGCGGCCACGCATTGGCGGCGACGAGCCCGACGAGAATGCCGTTGACGACCGCGCGGACAAGACCGGCTGTCACAAAACTGTCGCGCACTGCCTCGAAAAGAATTCCCCGTATTCGAGGCGTCCGTATGCTCTCCACCCTGACCCAAGGTTCCCCCCTCGCGCTCGTCATCCTGTCCGCCAGCCTCATCCTCGTTCTGGTCTTCGAGTTCTCCAACGGCTTTCACGACACCGCCAACGCGGTGGCGACCGTCATCTATACCAACACGCTGAAGCCGGCCGTCGCGGTCGTCCTGTCCGGCACCATGAATTTCCTCGGCGTGCTGATCGGCGGCATCGCCGTCGCCTATGCGCTGGTCGAGCTCATCCCGCCGGAGGTCCTGTCGCCGCCCGGCGGCGGCATCGCGGCCGGCATGCTGACGGCGCTGTTCGTGTCGGCGCTCCTCTGGAATATCGGCACCTGGTGGTTCGGCATCCCCAATTCCAGCTCCCATGCCCTGATCGGCGGATTGGTGGGCATCGCGGTCGAAACCTCGCTCGCCCATGGCCGCGGCCTGCAGGACGGCGTCGACTGGGCGCAGGTGTGGAGCGTGCTGCTGTCGCTGCTGGTCTCGCCCGTGCTCGGTTTCGTGCTGGCTCTGCTGCTGTACCGCCTCATCGCCTTCCTCATCCGCGACCACCGTCTCTACGAGCCGCCCGTGGGCGACAAGCCGCCCGTCGCCTGGATGCGCGGCCTTTTGATCCTTACCTGCACCGGGGTTTCGCTGGCGCACGGCACCAATGACGGCCAGAAGAGCATCGGTCTCATCATGCTCACCATCATCGGGCTGATGCCGACGGACTACGCCCTGAACCTCGGCATGACCGCCGCCCAGGCGGCACAGGCCGCGCACGAGATGCCCGCCGCGGTCAGCCTCATCCAGCGCTATGGCGACGACCGCAAGACGGCGGGCGCCGCCGCCGCCCGGCATATCGGCGATACCTTCACGCGCTATCCGACCGCCGAGGCGATCCCGGGGCCGCAGCGCCAAGCCATGCGCAACGCCCTCAACCAGGTCCTGGCCGAGATGCGGACGGCGAGCGAAGCGGGGTCGATCTCGTCCGCCGACAAGGCGCGGGCCAAGGCGATCCATGGCGACCTGATGAAGGCCATCGAATACGCGCCCTGGTGGGTCCGCATCATGAGCGCGGTGTGCCTGGGCATCGGCACCATGGTCGGCTATCGCCGCATCGTGACGACCTTCGGCGAGCGCCTCGGCAAGCAGCATCTGGTGCCGGCGCAGGGCGCCGCGGCGGAGCTGGTCGGCGCCGCGCTGATCGGCTTTGCCGGCGTCACCGGCTATCCGGTGAGCACGACGCATGTCATCACCGGCGGCATCGCCGGCACGATGGTGGGATCGGGCGCCGGCGTGCAATCGGCGACGCTCTGGCAGATCGCGACGGCCTGGGTCCTGACGCTCCCCGCGACCGTGGCGATGTCGGCGGGCGTCTTCTACCTGCTCTCCTAGAGGCCGCGTCGGCGCCAAGCGCGTGCCCGCCGGGCCGGAAATCGGCCGGCGGCAAAGTGTGAATTTCGGCCCCGCCGGCGGCTTTGCCTTAACCACTGGTTTACCGCGTCGCTAAAACCGTAGGGTTTCGGAAAGAACAGTCCCGTAAACTGCCGCCATGTTCCAAGCGGTCCACTTCCTTCGACGCGCCCGACGCGCCCTCGGCGCGCTGGCGTTCGGCATCGCCGTCCTGCTGGCGGGCATGGCGCCGGCCGCCGCCGACGCGTCGGCGGCCTATGGCGGCGCGGATTATCGCCTGGGCAGCGGCGACAAGGTCCATGTCACGGTCTACGACCAGGCGGACCTCAGCGGCGATTTCCAGGTCGACGCCACCGGCGTCATCCGCCTGCCGCTGATCGGCCAGATCAAGGCCGGCGGACTCACCGCGCACGAGGTCGAGGGCGGCATCGCCGCGGCGCTGTCGCAAGGCTATCTCAACGATCCCAAGGTCGCGGTCGAGATCACGACCTACCGCCCGTTCTACATCGTCGGCGAAGTGCTCAAGCCCGGCGAATATCCTTTCGCCAACGGCATGACCGCATCGAGCGCGATCGCGCTGGCTGGCGGCTACACGCCCAAGGCGGTGAAAAGCGTGATCTATGTCCGCCATCAGGGCGACAGCGAGGAGCGCCGCCTCGCCGCGACCGACGCCACGGCGGTCGGCCCGGGCGACGTGGTGCGCATCGATTCCACGACGTTCTGGGACGTCCTCGACATCCTCGCGCCGCTCGCCGGCGTCAGCGCGCTGCGCTACACGGTTCCGTAAGCGCGCCGAAAGCTTGTAAACTGCGGCATCGTCGTCCATAGGATCGCCGCATGGCCCAGCCCAATCCCGTCGTCAAAGTCGGCAATGTCGAGGTCGGAAACGCGCGCAAGCTCGCGCTCATTGCCGGTCCCTGCCAGCTCGAGAGTCGCGAACACGCCTTCGAGATGGCGCATGCGCTGAAGGAGATGGCGGCCAAGGCCGGCCTCGGGCTGATCTACAAGACCAGCTTCGACAAGGCCAACCGCACCAGCACGAGCGGCAAGCGCGGCCTGGGGCTCGAGAAATCGCTCCAGGTCTTCGCCGACCTGCGCTCCGAGCTCGGCCTTCCGGTGCTGACCGACATCCACGAACGCGAGCAATGCGCGATCATGGCGCCGGTGGTGGACGTGCTGCAGATTCCGGCCTTCCTCTCGCGCCAGACCGATCTGATCCTGGCCGCCGCCGCGACCGGCAAGGTGGTCAACGTCAAGAAGGGCCAGTTCCTCGCGCCCTGGGACATGAAGAACGCCATCGCCAAGGTGATGGAAGGGGGCAACAACAACGTGCTGGTGACCGAGCGCGGCGTCAGCTTCGGCTACAACACGCTCGTCGTCGACATGACGTCCTTGCCCAAGATGGCGAAGTTCGGTGCCCCCGTCGTGATCGACGCGACGCATGCCGTGCAGCAGCCGGGCGGGCAGGGCGACAAATCCGGCGGCGAGCGCGAGATGGCGCCCTATATCGCGCGCGCCGCCGTGGCCTGCGGCGTCGCGGCCGTCTTCATCGAGACGCACAACGATCCGGACGACGCGGCGCGCCGCGGCATCTCCGACGCCGCGAACATGCTGTGGCTGAAGGACGTGCCGGACCTGCTCGCCGACCTCGTCGAGATCGACCGCATCGCCAAGCGCCCGCGCGTGAATTAGATCGCGCTTACCGCGATCCACGCGTTCACGATGCCCCAGATCGACAGGATCAGCAGGCCCACCGTCCCCACCACCGTGACCACGAAGCCCGTCTCGCGCTTGTCCGGCGCCGTCATGTAGCCCTGCAGGTAGAGGACGCGGCCGATGACCCACACCAGCCCGAACGCCGCCGGCAGCCAGGGCAAAGGCTGAAAATAGGCGGTCGCCAGCCACAAGAGCGGCAGGAACATCACGAACTGTTCGAGCGTGTTGACCTGCACGCGATAGGCGCATTCGAATTTCGGATGGCCGGTGACGGCGGGCGCGGCGACGTTGTACGCGTTGCGCATCCGCGACACGTTCACGCCGGCATAGGCCAGGAACAGGATCGACAGGATGGTGACGGCCGCGCTGAGCAGCTCGGCGTGAGTGACGTGCATGGCGTTTGGCCCCTGAGGCATGTCTCCCGCGCGGGACGCGCGGGAGATCTGGACGCCGAGCCTACAGGATTCGCGCCGGCCTCGTTACTGGCCCTGGCCGGATGTTCCGCCGCCCATGCCGCCCATGCGGGCGGCCATGAAGGCGTCGACCTTGGCCTTGATGTCGGCCTGCTGGGCCGGCGTCAGCGCCGCCCAGCGCTTGTCGAGATCGGCCTTCGTCTTGGCGCGGTCGTCGTCGGACATGGCCATGAACCGCTCGCGCTGCTGCTGGCGATAGGCGTGCTTCTGGTCGTCGGTCATGCCGGCCGTCGCCTTGGCGCCGTCGGCGAACAGCATCATGCGTTCCTCCGGCGTGAACATGCCGTGCATCATGCCGCCATGGCCGCTCATCATCATGCCGCCGCCGGCCGGCGGGGTGGCCGACGGATCGGCGAGGGCGGCGGTCGAGCCGAGCAGGGCGGCGGCAAAGGCAAGCGTGGTAAATCGGGAAACTGACATGGAGGAACTCCGTTGGGGGGCGGCGCTTCAACGCGCCGGACGGCGCTCTCCGTCGCACGCTTGCTGGCGCGCGGTCCATCCCTTAAACGGACCGGACTTCGGTTTTCCAGGACGGGGCAAACATGACAGCGATCATCGACATCACCGGCCGCGAGATTCTCGACAGCCGCGGCAATCCGACCGTGGAGGTCGATGTCAGGCTGGAAGACGGCTCTTTCGGCCGCGCCGCGGTGCCGTCCGGCGCCTCGACCGGCGCGCATGAAGCGGTGGAACTTCGCGACGGCGGCAAGCGCTATGGCGGCAAGGGCGTCGAAAAAGCGGTTGCCGCGGTGAACGGTGAAATTTTCGACACACTCTGCGGCATGGAGGCCGAGGACCAGGTCCGCCTCGACAAGCTGATGTGTACGCTGGATGGAACGCCGAACAAGGCGCGGCTCGGCGCCAATGCGATACTCGGCGTCTCGCTCGCGGTCGCCAAGGCCGCGGCCGAGGCCGCGAACCTGCCGCTCTACCGCTATGTCGGCGGCGCCAAGGCGCAGGTGCTGCCGGTGCCGATGATGAACATCGTCAATGGCGGCGTCCACGCCGACAATCCGATCGACTTCCAGGAATTCATGATCATGCCGGTCGGCGCGCCGAGCTTCCGCGAGGCGCTGCGCATGGGCGCGGAAGTCTTCCACACGCTGAAGAAGGCGCTGCACGACGCCGGCCACAACACCAATGTCGGCGACGAGGGCGGCTTCGCGCCCAACCTCAAGAGCGCCGACGAAGCGCTCAGCTTCATCATGAAATCCATCGAGAAGGCCGGCTATCGCCCCGGCGAGGACATCTACCTCGCGCTCGATCCCGCCTCGACGGAATTCTTCAAGGACGGAAAGTACGTGCTGGAAGGCGAGGGCAAGACGCTCACGCCCGACCAGATGGTCAAGGTCTATGCCGATCTCAGCGCCCGCTATCCCATCGTCTCCATTGAAGACGGCATGGCGGAAGACGATTGGGACGGCTGGGCCGGCATCACCCAGGCGATCGGCAACAAGGTCCAGCTCGTCGGCGACGATCTCTTCGTCACCAACACCAAACGCCTGGTCGAGGGCATCAAGAAGGGCGTCGCCAACGCGATCCTGATCAAGGTCAACCAGATCGGCTCGCTGACCGAAACGCTCGACGCGGTGGAGACCGCGCAGCGCGCCGCCTATCGCGCCGTGATGTCCCACCGCTCCGGCGAGACCGAGGATTCCACCATCGCCGACCTCGCCGTGGCGACGAATTGCGGGCAGATCAAGACCGGCTCGCTGGCGCGTTCGGACCGCCTGGCGAAATACAATCAGCTCCTGCGCATCGAGGAACTGCTCGGCGACCAGGCCGTCTATGCCGGCCGCAGCGTGCTGAAGACGCCGGTCTGACCGCCGCGTGAAATGCCCCTTGCCGCGTGCTAGGCTGCGCCTGGCGGCGGCCGAGTGGCGACCATGATGTCCTCCCTGCAGGAACTGTTCGCGCCGCTCGGGGAGACGGAGTTCCGCGATTTCCTGCGCACGCGCACGCTGTCCTTGCAGCGCGGCACCGACAAGGCGCGGTTCGACGGTCTGCTTGACTGGCCCGCGCTGCTCGACCTCGTCGCAAGCGGTGCCTTGGCACCCGATAGCCTGCGCGTGACGCTGAAGGAGCGCACGGTGGCGCCGGCCTTCTACGCCAAGGATGGCAAGGTCGACGCCGCCAATCTCGCCAAGCTGCTGGACAGCGGCGCCAGCCTGATCGCATCGCGGCTCGACCTGCAGGTGCCGGCGCTCGGCGTCCTGTGCGCGGACATCGCGCGGCGGATCGCGGAGGAAGTCTACGCCGGCGCCATCGCGACGACCGGCACGGGCGGCGCCTTCGCGCTGCACTACGATCCGCAGGATCTCCTCATCCTCCAGGTGGCAGGCAGCAAGCGCTGGCGGATCCATGGCCCGCCGGTGGACTTTCCGGTCGGCGGCATGCCCGAGCAGTCGCCGCCCGCGGGCGCGCCGCTGTTCGACGAGACCCTCGCGCCCGGCGATCTTCTGTTCCTGCCGGCGGGCTATTGGCACCATTGCGAGAACGGGCCGGGCCGCTCGCTCCATATCGGCATCTTCATCGAGCCGCCCAAGGGATGCCACGCCGTCAAGGCGCTCCTGCCGCGCCTGCTCGCCGAAGAAATTTTTCGCGTCCCGCTGACGCGCTTCGCCAATGATGCCGAGCGCGCCGCGCACGAAGCGGCGATGAAGGCGCGGCTGGTCGAGATGATCGACGCGATGTCGCCGGCCGACCTGCCGCGCGAAACCGGGATGGACGGGCCGCGGACCGAATCTTAACGCCCGCGATTGCGCCTTTAACGAAAAACTCCTTGACCCGGCGAATCGGTCCGTGATTCGGTCATACCCATGCGAATCAAGCGCAGCGTCACACGCGCCTTCACCCTGTCCATCCTGCCGGCGGTCAGCTGCGCCGTGGTCGCCTATTTCGGCTACTACGCGGTCTGGGGCGAGCGCGGCATGCTGGCGCTGTCCGACGTGCAGGCCCGGCTCGGCGTCCAGCAGCAACTTCTCTCCCGGGCGCGGGGCGACCGCCTTCGCCTGGAGCATCGCATCGCCCTGATGCGGCCCGGCGCCGCCGACCCCGACCTGGTCGAGGAACTGGCACGCGGACAGCTCATGTTCGGCGCCCCCAACCAGGTTGCGGTCCCGCGCTCGGCGCACTAAGCGCCTGACAAACCGTCACCGCTTGCAATGCGGGGCCGCGCTTGCCAAAACCCATGGGAAACGCCATGCCCCCGCGAGCAGCATGAATCCGCCCAAAATGGCCGCCGAGACCGCTGTCCCGGACGCCGGTCCGGGTTCGAATTCGGCGTCCCTGAAGCAGTTCTACCGCGACATGCTGCTGATCCGGCGGTTCGAGGAGAAGGCCGGCCAGCTCTACGGCATGGGCCTGATCGGCGGCTTCTGCCACCTCTATATCGGCCAGGAAGCGGTCGTGGTCGGCGTCCAGGCGGCGCAGAAGACGGGCGACCAGGTCATCACCGCCTATCGCGACCACGGCCACATGCTGGCCTGCGGCATGGACCCCAGGCACGTCATGGCCGAGCTGACCGGCCGCTCGACCGGCTATTCCAAAGGCAAGGGCGGCTCGATGCACATGTTCTCCGCCGAGAAGAATTTCTTCGGCGGCCACGGCATCGTCGGCGCCCAGGTCCCGCTCGGCACCGGCCTCGCCTTCGCCAACAAGTACCGCAACAACGGCCAGGTCACCGTGACCTATTTCGGCGACGGCGCCGCCAACCAGGGCCAGGTCTACGAATCCTTCAACATGGCCGAGCTGTGGAAGCTGCCCGTCGTCTATGTGATCGAGAACAACCAGTACGCCATGGGCACCAGCGTCGAGCGCTCCAGCGCCGAGACGCATTTCTTCAAGCGCGGCGCCTCGTTCAACATCGAAGGCCGCCAGGTCGACGGCATGGACGTCACGGCGGTGAACGCCGCCGCGGCCGATGCGATCGACTGGTGCCGCTCGGGCAAGGGCCCAATCATCCTGGAGATGAAGACCTACCGCTATCGCGGCCATTCGATGTCCGATCCCGCCAAATACCGTACCCGCGAGGAAGTCACCGAGGTGCGCGAGAAGCGCGATCCGATCGACCATCTCGGCCAGAGGCTGATCGCCGACAAGCTCGCCACCGAGGACGATCTGAAGGCGATCGACAAGGACATCCGCGGGATCGTGAACACCGCCGCCGAATACGCCACCGAAAGCCCCGAGCCCGATCCGTCCGAGCTCTACACGGACGTGCTGGCATGAGCGTTCAAATCCTGATGCCCGCCCTTTCTCCGACCATGGAAGAGGGCAAACTCGCCAAATGGCTCGTCAAGGCGGGCGACACGGTCAAGTCCGGCGACATCCTGGCCGAGATCGAGACCGACAAGGCGACGATGGAGTTCGAGGCCGTCGATGAAGGCAAGATCGGCGAACTCCTCGTCCCCGAAGGCACCGAAGGCGTGAAGGTCAATGCGCCCATCGCCACGCTGCTCGGCGACAACGAGGAAAAATCCGCACCCGCCGCCACCGCGGCGCCCGCCGCGCCGTCCGCGTCCAAGCGCGAGGCCGAAAAGGTGGTGAACGCCACGCCCGCCGCGCCCAAGGTCGAGGCGCCCGCCGCGCTCTCCGATCCCGAAATTCCCGAAGGCACCGAGATGGTGACCATGACGGTGCGCGAGGCCCTGCGCGACGCCATGGCCGAAGAGATGCGCCGCGACGACAGCGTCTTCCTGATGGGCGAGGAGGTCGCGCAATATCAGGGCGCCTACAAGGTCAGCCAGGGCCTCCTGGAGGAATTCGGCGCCCGCCGCGTCATCGACACCCCGATCACCGAGCACGGCTTCACCGGCCTCGGCGTCGGCGCCGCCTTCGCGGGGCTGCGTCCCATCGTCGAGTTCATGACCTGGAATTTCGCCATGCAGGCGATCGACCAGATCGTCAATTCCTCGGCCAAGACGCACTACATGTCCGGCGGCCAGATGCACGCCCCTATTGTATTCCGAGGCCCGAACGGTCCCGCCGCCCGCGTCGGCGCCCAGCACAGCCAGGATTATTCCTCCTGGTACGCCCACGTCCCCGGCATCAAGGTCGTCGCGCCTTACTTCGCCGCCGACGCCAAGGGCCTGCTCAAGGCCGCGATCCGCGATCCCAATCCGGTGATCTTCCTGGAGAACGAGATCGTCTATGGCCGCTCCTTCCCGGTGCCCAAGCTCGACGATTTCGTGCTGCCGATCGGCAAGGCCCGCGTGATCAAGCAGGGCAAGGACGTGACGCTGGTGGCACATTCGATCTGCGTCGGCCTGATCCTGGAGGCCGCCGAGAAGCTCGCCGCCGAGGGCATCGATGCGGAACTGATCGACCTGCGCACCCTGCGCCCACTCGACACCGCGACGGTGATCGAATCCGTCAAGAAGACCAACCGCGTCGTGACGGTGGAGCAGGGCTGGCCGATCTGCTCCATCGGCTCGGAGATCGCGAGCGCGGTGGCGCTGGAAGCGTTCGACTGGCTGGACGCGCCGCCGACCAAGATCACGGGCAAGGACGTGCCGATGCCCTACGCCGCCAATCTCGAAAAGCTCGCTTTGCCGCATGTCGAGGACGTGATCGCGGCCGCGAAAGCGGTTTGCTATCGATGAATGCCGCGCTTGCCTTCCCTCCGTCATGGGCGGGCTTGCCCCGCTTATCCATCGCGCCCGCGTCGGCGGGCGCCGAGATTTATTTTCACGCGGAGCCGCGGAGCGCGCGGAGAAGCACAATGAACTCCGCGTGCTCCGCGGCTCCGCGTGAATCCTCGTCACGTGCGGGCAGGTTCTGATGGCGACCGCCCAGAAGAAGAGTTGGCACAAGGGCGGCTGCCATTGCGGCGGCATCGCCTTCGAGGTGCGCACGCCGTCGGAGGTTGAACTCGTCGACTGCAATTGCTCGATGTGTTCGAAGACCGGCTATCTGCACCTGATCGTCGCGAAGAAGGATTTCAGGCTCACGCGCGGCGAAAGCCTTCTGACGACCTACACCTTCAACACCGGCGCGGCGCGGCACCTGTTCTGTTCGGTCTGCGGCATCAAGTCGTTCTACGTCCCGCGCAGCCATCCCAACGACTACAGCGTGAACTTCCGCTGCCTCGATGCCGAAGAATTCACCTCCATCATGACCACCGAGTTCGACGGCTCGCATTGGGAACTGAACGCCGGCGAACTCGCGCGGCTGGAGAGCAACTAGTGGCGACCCAAATCCTCATGCCCGCCCTTTCTCCCACGATGGAAGAAGGAAAGTTGGCCAAATGGCTCGTCAAGGAAGGCGACACCGTCAAGTCCGGCGACATCCTGGCCGAGATCGAGACCGACAAGGCGACGATGGAATTCGAAGCCGTCGATGAAGGCCGCATCGGCAAGCTGCTCGTGCCCGAGGGCACCGAAGGCGTGAAGGTCAACGCGCCTATCGCAACCTTGCTCGGCGATGGCGAGAAGGCCGATGCCAAGGTCGATATCGCGAGCGCGATGCAGTCGATCAAGGCCGCCGTCACCGAAGCGGCGCCGAAAGCCGAAGCGAAGCCACCCGCGCCGAAAGTCTCCCTCGCCCCTGTCGGGAGAGAGGGCCGGGGTGAGGGGGGCTCCGCACCCGCACAGAAGCCCGTCGCGCCTGTACCGGCGGCGCAACCGGTGCCGAAGCCGGACGAGGGTGCCCGCCTGTTCGCCTCGCCGCTCGCCCGCAAGATCGCCGGGCAAAAGGGCGTGGACCTCGCCGCGATCCATGGTTCGGGTCCGCGCGGCCGCATCGTGAAATCCGACGTCGAAGCGGCGCAGCCCGGCGCCAAGCCGGCCGCGGCCCCCGCCGCGAAAGCTCCCGCCGCCGCACCGCCGGCCGCCGCGCAGCCGATCTCCGGCATCGCACCGCTCCCCGATGCGCGCGCCTATTTCAAGCCGGACGACTACGTCGAAATCCCCCACGACGCGATGCGCAAGACCATCGCGCGCCGCCTCGCTTCGGCGAAGACTCTCATCCCGCACTACTATCTGACCATCGACACCCGCATCGACAATCTGATGGCGATGCGCGCGCGCCTCAACGAGACGTCTCCAAAAGAGAACGGCTTCAAGCTTTCGGTGAACGACTTCATCGTGAAGGCCTGCGCGCTGGCCCTGATGCGCGTGCCGGAAGTCAACGCCAGTTGGACCGACACCGCGATCCTGCGCCACAAGCACGCCGATGTCGGCGTCGCGGTGGCGCTCGATTTCGGCCTCATCACGCCCATCGTCTTCCGCGCCGAGGAAAAGGGCCTCGCCGTCATCTCCAACGAGGTGAAATCGCTGGCCGAGCGCGCCCGGACCAAAAAGCTCAAGCCGTCCGAGTTCGAAGGCGGCGGCTTCGCGATCTCCAATCTCGGAATGTTCGGGATCAAGGACTTCACCGCCGTCATCAACCCGCCGCATGCCGCGATTCTGGCGGTCGGCGCCGGCGAGAAGCGCGCGGTCGTCGCCGGCGACAAGATCGAGATCGCCACCGTCATGAGCGTCACGATGTCCTGCGACCACCGGGTGATCGACGGCGCCACCGGCGCGCGCTTCCTGGCGGCTTTCAAGCAATTCATCGAAGAACCGGCCTCGATGCTGCTATAATCCGGCCATGACTGGGGACGTCGAAGCCATCCTCGAGACCGGTGCCGCGGCGGCCATCGAAGCCGCGGCGTCCGCCTTGGCCGCGCGCGGCGCCAAGACCCGGCAATGCGTCAATTGCGAGAGTCCCCTGATCGGGCCGTATTGCGCGGTCTGCGGCCAGGCCGCCGTTACCGGCCGCCGTTCGGTGATGGGTCTGCTCTACGCCTTCGTCAAGGACGTGGTGAACTTCGACAACCGCATCCTGCGCACCGCGCGCGCGCTCCTGTTCCAGCCGGGCGAATTGCCCGCCGCCTTCCGCCGCGGCCAGACCCAGCCCTATGTGCCCGCGATCCGGCTCTATCTCTTCGTCACGCTGGTGTTCTTCGTCCTGCTCAGCGTCGCCCATATCGGCCTGCTGCAGCTCGAGGTCGTCGCCAAGCCGGCCAAGGTCGAATGGGTCAACGGCAAGCCCTTCATCGTCAATCCGGCCTATCAGGTCAGCATCGGCGAGGATGCCGACGTCAAGAAGGTCGAGACGCCGCTGCTCCCCATCACCAAGGAGCGGGCGCTGCGCCCGGGCGGCGTCTACGAGTATTCGGGCTCGGCGCATTTCTTCGAGCCGATCGGCCGCTACCACTCCACTCTGTCGGCGGCCGTGCGCAAGCAACTGCAGGACGCGCCTTTCATCGATGTCGACGATAAGGACAGGAAGGAGGTCAGCTGGTTCCAGACAAGGGTGCACGGCATTCTCGAGCGCATCGCCGCCGATCCCGCGGCGCTGAACGGTCCGCTCACCGACTGGATCCCGCGCGCGCTCTTCCTGCTCCTGCCGCTTTATGCCCTGTTGCTGGCGCTGTTCTACATCCGCCGGCGCAAGGACTACTTCCTCGTCGATCACCTGGTGTTCTCGTTCAGCATCCACACTTTCGTATTCGTCGCCGTCATGGTCGCCATAGGACTGACGCAGATCCTGTCGGGCGATATCGTGGCGTGGCTGTTTTTCGCCGTGGTTTCCCTCTACATCTTTCTCGCCATGAAGCGGTTCTATGCCCAGGGCTGGTTCAAGACGGCGCTCAAATTCCTCGCCATATCCGCCGTCTATTGCGTGTTCTTCCTTCTGCCCGCGCTTCTTGGCGTGCTGGCGCTGAGCGCTTTCGGAGATTCCCTTGGCTGAGACCTTCGACGTCATCGTGATGGGCAGCGGGCCGGGTGGCTATGTCTGCGCCATCCGCGCCGCGCAACTGGGCCTCAAGGTCGCCATCGTCGAGCGCGACAAGCTCGGCGGCATCTGCCTCAACTGGGGCTGCATCCCGACCAAGGCGCTGCTGCGCTCGTCTGAGATCTGGCACCTGATGCACCGCCTGAACGAGTTCGGCTTCTCGGCCGACAATCTGAAGTTCGACATCGCCAAGATCGTGGAGCGCTCGCGCAAGGTGGCGCAGCAATTGTCCAACGGCGTCGCCTTCCTGATGAAGAAGAACAAGATCACCGTGATCGCCGGCGAGGCCAAGCTCGCGGGCAAGAACAAGCTGACCGTGACGAAGGACGGCAAGACCGCCGACTACGAAGCGAAGAACATCGTGCTCGCCACCGGCGCGCGCGCCCGCACCTTCCCGGGCATGGAGCCCGACGGAAAACTCATCTGGACTTATCGTGAGGCGATGGTGCCGCCGAGCTTCCCCAAATCGCTGCTGATCGTGGGCTCCGGCGCCATCGGCATCGAATTCGCCAGCTTCTACCGCACCCTCGGCGCCGAGGTGACGGTCGTCGAAGTGCTCGACCGCGTGCTGCCGGTGGAGGACGAGGAAATCTCGGCGTTCGCCGCCAAGGCCTTCACCAAACAGGGCATGAAGCTGAAGCTCGGCACCACGGTCGAGAAGCTGGAGAAGGGCGCGGACAGCGTCACCGCCACGCTGAAGGCGAAAGACGGCAAGACCGAGACGATCGCCGCCGAGCGCGTCATCCTCGCCGTCGGCATCGTCGGCAATGTCGAGAATATCGGCCTGGAAGCGGCCGGCGTGAAGGTCGAGAAAACCCATGTGGTGATCGATCAATGGGGCGCGACCGGCGTTGCGGGCCTGTGGGCGATCGGCGATCTGGTCGGGCCGCCCTGGCTGGCGCACAAGGCGATGCACGAAGGCGTCATCGTCGCCGAGCGCATCGCCGGCGTGACGGGCGTCCATCCGCTCAACACCGCCAACGTGCCCGGCTGCACCTATTGCTGGCCGCAGGTCGCCAGCGTCGGCCTGACGGAGGCGAAGGCCAAGGCGACGGGCCGCAAGATCAAGGTCGGCCGCTTTCCCTTCATCGGCAACGGCAAGGCCATCGCGCTGGGCGACTCCGAGGGCTTCATCAAGACGGTGTTCGACGCCGACACCGGCGAGATGCTCGGCGCGCACATGATCGGCGCGGAAGTGACCGAGCTGATCAACAGCTACACGGTGGCCAAGACCGGCGAACTGACCGACGCCGAGTTGGAAGACACGATCTTCCCGCACCCGACGCTGTCCGAGATGCTGCACGAAGCGGTGCTGGATGCCGACAAGATGGCGCTGCACATCTAACCTCTCCCGCTTGCGGGAGAGGTCGGCGAGCGAAGCGAGCCGGGTGAGGGAACGGGGCGCGTGCGGCCCCTCACCCGAACGTCGCTGCGCGCCGTTCGACCTCTCCCGCAAGCGGGAGAGGTAGTCACTCCATCAACTTCCCCACATCCGCCGCCACATCCTCCGCCTTGCTCACATCCATCGACACCAGCCGCGCGCGGCCGGTCTTGTCGAAGAAGAACACCGCGTTGGAATGCATCACCTGATAGGGCGGCCCCGGCGTCACGCTGAACGCCACGCGATAGCGCCGCGCCAGCGTCGTCAGTTCGTCCGGCGTCCCGCGCAGGCCGTCGACCTGCGGCGCGAACGAGCGGACATATCCCTTCAGCGTCGAAAGCGTGTCGCGGTTCGGATCGACGGTGACGAACAGCACGCGCACATCGCCGGCGCGGGCCCCGAGCTTGGCAAGCATTTCCGAAAGGTTCGCCAGCGTTGTCGGGCAGATGTCCGGGCATTGCGTATAGCCGAAATAGAGGATCGCGACCTTGCCGCGATAATCGGCGGCGTGGACCTCGCGCCCGTCATTGGCGCGCGTCAGCGCGAAGTCGAGCGCGGGCAGGGCGCCCGTCACGTCGGTGCCGTGCCAGGCCGCGTCCTGCCGTCCGCAGGCGGCCAGAAGCGCCAGCATGAACGCGGCGGCAAGGTGGGCGATCTTCATGTCCGCGAGATAGCACGGCGCGGCCGGGAAGGAACCGCCGCTGTGACCAAACGCCTCGCAAGCCGGCCCGCGCCGGACTTATAAGACGGCCCGATGTCCGCGCCGGCCCTTCCTCGCACCCATTCCGACTGGCCCCTCTACGGCGCCGTGCTGGTCGTGGGCGCCGCGCTCGACGTGCTGTGCCGTTTCTTCCCCGCGCAGTTGCCGCTCTGGCTGCCATGGGAGTTCTCCTGGCCGGTCTATCTCGCGACGGTTCTGACCCTGGTCTGGTTCTGGCGCGGCTGGAGCCGCGTCGCGCCGGCCGAGCGTCCCGCGCTCTGGCGCGCCGCCAGCTTCGTCGCCGGCGTCCTGTCCTTCTACATCGTGCTGCAGACCCATATCGACTACTGGGCGCAGCACATGTTCTTCGTGCACCGCGCGGCGCATTTCGTGCTGCATCACGCCGGCGCCTTCCTGATCGCGCTGGGCGCCGCCGGCCCCGTGTTGCGCGCCGGCATGCCGCGAGCGCTGCTTGCGATCCTCGACTCCGCGCCCGTGCGCAGTACGACGAACATCCTCCAGCATCCCGCCGTCGCGCCTTTCCTGTTCGTCGGGCTTCTCTATTTCTGGCTCCTGCCGGCGATCCACACCCGCGTGATGCTGGACGCGAATCTCTACGCGCTCATGAACTGGACGATGGCGATCAACGGCGTGATGTTCTGGTCGCTGGTGCTCGATCCCCGCCCCAAGCCGCCGGCGCGGCTCAGCCACCTCATGCGCGGCGCGATGATCCTGATCATCGAACTGCCGCAGATGGTGCTGGGCGCGATCCTGTCGCTGTCGACCAGCGACTACTATCCTGTCTACGAGATCTGCGGCCGCATCCTGCCGATGACGGCGCTGAACGACCAGCACTATGGCGGCCTCATCATCTGGCTGCCCGGTACGCTGACCAGCTTCGCGGCGATGATCGTCGTCTTGGTCACCATGCGTTTGAACGAAGAGGAGGCCGAACGTGCGCAACATGTTGCTTAGAGTTGCCGCTGCCGCGATGGTTCTGGCCGCGCCGGCCGCCGCCGCCGATCTGACGGTCAGCCACGCAACGCTGCGGGTGATTTCGCTTTCCGTTCCCGCCGCCGGCTATTTCGATCTCGCCAACGCGTCCGCCACGCCCGTGACGCTCACCGGCGCGCAATCCACCGCCTGCGGCATGCTGATGCTGCACAAGAGCTCCACCCAAGGCGGCATGGCCAGCATGGACGACGTCGCCACGCTCGTGGTGCCGGCGCATGGCAAGATCAGTTTCGCGCCCGGCGGCTATCACCTGATGTGCATGGATCCGGCAGCGTCCCTGACGAAGGCCCGCGCCGCGGCCGTCACGCTCGAATTCCAGAATGCTCCCGCGCTCGCCGCGAGCTTCGCAGTCACCGACGCGCGGGGCCGTCCGCATTGAACCTGGCTTGACGGTAAGGCAGGAGTGCCTTACTTTTGATTATGGCAACTGCGACTCTCAAAGTAACCGCGAAAGGGCAAGTGACTCTGCGCAAAGAGGTGCTCCGCGATCTCGGCGTCGCGCCGGGCGACGACATTCTTTTGGAAAAGCTGCCGGACGGCAGCTACCTCATGCGGCCGAGGCCGAAAGGCAAGATTTCAGATGTTTTCGGCATGCTTAAGAGACCGGGCCAGAGGCCGGTAACGATCGAGGAAATGAACGAGGCCATTGCCGAAGGCTGGGCCGGCAAGCGTTGAAGGTATCGGTCGACACGAACGTTCTCGCACGCGCCATCACCGAGGACGAACCGCGACAAAGCAAGGTAGCCCAAGATCTCCTCCGCAGCGCCGAATTGGTTGCGATCGGAACATACGCGCTCTGCGAGTTGGTTTGGGTGCTGACCAAAGTTTACCGATTCCGTCAGTCGGAAATCGCCAATGCGATCGAGAAACTGACGAATGGCGACAATGTGGCGGTTGATCGAAGAGCGGTCAGGCTTGGGCTTCACGCCCTGTCCAATGGCGGAGACTTTGCCGATGGCGCTATCGCTCTTGAAGGCAGAACGCTTGGCGGCGAGACGTTTGTTTCGTTCGACAAGCGGGCCGTAGCAATGCTCAAAGCGGCGGGTGAGGACGCCGAACTCCTTTAATACCCGATCGCCTGTCCGTCCTTGCGCATCTCGCTGCCGCCCCAATAGACGTGGTTCTTCGCGTCGAACAGGATCGCCTGATAGCCGCCGAACGCGCCCGTGCCGGGCTTGATCGTATAGCCGCGCGCCGCCAGCTCCGCCTTCACCGCTGGATCGAAGCCGCTCTCCAGCTCCACGACATTGCCGCTCGGCTTCTCGCCCGTCACTTCGCTGCCGCCGGTGTGGTACCAGCGCGCCGCGTCGCCCGCCTCCTGCACGTTCATGCCGAAATCGATGATGTCGGTCAGCACCTGGACATGGCCTTGCGGCTGCATGTCGCCGCCCATCAGGCCGAACGCCAGGAACGGCGCGCCGTCCTTCGTCACGAAGCCGGGGATGATGGTCTGGAACGGCCGCTTGCCCGGCGCATAGACGTTCGCCGCCTTGGGATCGAGCGAGAACAGCTCGCCGCGGTCGTGGAACACGAAGCCCATATGGTCGGCCACCAGCCCCGATCCCATGCCGCGATAGTTCGACTGGATGAGCGAGACCATCATCCCGTCCTTGTCGGCGGTGGTGAAATAGGTCGTGTCGCCCTGTTCCAGGCGCGGATCGCCTGGCCCGACATTCGTGCTCGCGCGCGCGATGTCGATCAGTTTGCGCCGCGCATCGGCATAGCGGTCCGACAGCAATTCCTTCATCGGCACATGGGCGAAGGCCGGATCGGCGTACCATTTGGCCAGGTCTTCGTAAGTCAGCCGCTTGGCTTCCAGCATCGCGGTCACCGCGTCGGCCGATCCCGCGCCCATCGTCTTCAGGTCGAAGCCCTTCAATATCTGCAGCATCTGCAAGACCGCCGCGCCCTGGCTGTTGGGCGGCAGCTCGTAGACGTCATAGCCGCGATAGTTCACGCCCAGCGGCTCGACCCATTCGCCGTGGTGCGAGGCGAAATCCTCGTAGCGCAAATCGCCGCCGATGCGCTTGAAATAGGCATCGATCCGGTGCGCGATCTCGCCCTTGTAATAGGCGTCGCGCCCGCCCTTGGCGATCAGCTCCAGCGTGTGGGCGAGGTCGGGGTTGCGGAATATCTGTCCCTCGACCGGCGCCTTGCCGTCGATCAGATAGGTCGCCCGCGCATTGTCGAACTCCTCCAGCATCGGGCCGGCCTTCGCGAAGGCCTTCATGTTGCCGCGCCAATAGAGCGACACGAGCTGCGTCACCGGAAACCCGTTCTTGGCATAGGCGATGGCCGGCGCCAGATCCTCGGCCAGGCTCAGCTTGCCGAACCGCGCATGCAGCGCGCCCCAGCCGTCGACCGCGCCCGGCACGGTGACCGCCAGCGAGCCGTATTTGGGGATATGCGCGTCATAGGGCACGCCCAGCCTGGCATCGACCGCCTTGACCTTGGCGATCATCGCACCCAGATCGCGCTCCTTGGCCGCCCGGCCCGAGCCGTTATAGCCGTAGAGCTTCTTGGTCTTGGGGTCCCACACGATGGCGAACAGATCGCCGCCGATCCCGTTCGACACCGGCTCCATCAGCCCCAGCGTCGCATTGGCGGCGATGGCGGCGTCCACCGCGGTGCCGCCCTTCTTCAGGATGTCGATCGCCACCAGGCTCGCCGCCGGAATCGCCGTCGCCGCCATGCCGTGCTGGCCGAGCACCGGCGAGCGCGTCGCCCATTGCGCCCCCGAATAGCGGTCGCCGCGTCCGATCTCGCCGTACGCGGTATTCGCAACCATTCCAACTGCCATGACCGCCAACGCTCCCGCTATCCCTGTCGCGAATCTCATGGATGCGCGCGTTCCGCGGGGGAGGCATGGCGCGAACCGCCATGTTTCTCGAAACCGCGCCGGTGATAGCGTCCGCTATCGAACAGGGTCGCATCCATGCCTGCCACTCCGCATTTCGCCGCCGACTATACGATGCGAACCGCGCCGTTACAGACTTTTCGGGGTTCGCAAACCGAAAGTTCGTCGGGCACAAAATCACAATGTCATGGCCCGCGAATGCGGGCCACCCAGTTGACGCCTGCTCCGGCGGTGCATGCGTCAACTGGGTCCGCCGCATTCGCGGCGGATGACAGCGAGGAAAAAATCTCCCACCGGCCGAACGTGATCCTCCTTACGCCGTACAACCGACAATGTTTTGCGGTTTGACCCTTCGGCCCCGACCCAATAAGCCGTTGCCATGCTCGACAGCTTCCTTCGCCGCCACCTCGATGGCCCGCTTGCGCCGGTCGCGGCCTGGTTGCAGGCGCGCAAGATTCGCGGCTGGACGCTGACGGTGTCGGCCTTCCTCTGCAGCGCCGTCGCGATGCTCGACATCGGCCACCGGACCTATCTGGCGGGCCTGGTCCTCCTCGTCCTGGCCGGCGCGTTCGAACTGCTCGACGGCCCGGTCGCGCGCCGCGAGGGTGCCACGCCGTTCGGCGCCTATCTCGATCTCGTCCTCTCCGTCATCGCCGCCGCCGGCATCGCCTTCGCCTTCGCTTTGGCCGAGCCCGACCGCGCGCTGGCCGCGATGTTCCTGATGCTGGGCCTGGTGGCGCGGACCGCCACCCTGGCCGGCACATTCGCGGTAACGCCCTGGGCGCCGTCGCTCATCGGCAAGACCGAACTCTTCCTCGCCTTCGCGCTCGCCTGTCTCCTGCCGGACCGGTTCAGCATCATCGCCTATCTGGTTGGAACGCTGTGCTTTGTCGCGGCGGGGAGCCGGGTGGCAACCATCGCGGCGGGTCAGCCATGAAGATCGTCATCATCGGCGCCGGCGTCGCCGGACTGGGCATCGGCTGGCGGCTGCTGCAGGCCGGCGCGGAGGTGACCATCCTCGAACGCACCCAGCCCGCGCTCGGCGCGACCTGGGCCTCGGCCGGCATGATCGCGATCGCCGGCGAGCGTGCCGACGGCGACGATCCCGAAGCCGATTTCGCACGCCAGGCCAGTGGCTTGTGGCCAGGCTTTGCCACCGAAGTGGAGACCGCTTCCGGCCTCGAGATCGACTATCGCCGCAACGGCGCTTTGCTGGTCGCGCGCGACCAATCCGAAGCCGCCGCGCTCGCGGCGCGTCCCGGTGTCGGCTACCTGACGGCCGACGAAACGCGCGCGAAAGAGCCGATGTTGTCGCCCGACATCGCCGGCTCCGTCTGGGCGCCGGGCGAGGCCCAGGTCGATAGCCGGCTGCTCGGCCAGGCGCTGGCGCGGGCCTTCCTGCGTGCCGGCGGGACGCTCAGCGTCAACGAACCGGCCGTCCGCTTCGATGTCCGCGAGGACGAAGTCCACGCGCTCCACACCCCGTTCCACCGCTACGAGGCCGACGCCTTCGTCCTCGCCGCCGGCGTGTGGTCGGCCGGGCTCGGCGGCCTGCCGCCGGAGGCGCTGCCGCCGGTCAGGCCGGTCAAGGGCGAGATGGTCGCCGTCGCCCCGCCGCCGGGCGCGCGCCTGCCGACCCATGTCGTGCGGGGCCGCGAGGTCTATCTCGTCCCGCGCCGGGACCGCCTCCTGATCGGCGCCACCACCGCCGATGCCGGCTTCGACACCAGCGTGACCGACGAGGCCACCCTCTGGTTGTCCAGCCGCGCCATCGCCCTGATGCCCGCGCTCGCAAAGTGGCAGGTGATCGAGCGTTGGGCCGGCCTTCGGCCCGGCTCGCCGGACGGTCTGCCGATCCTCGGCCCATCGGCGCTGCGCCGGCTGTTCGTCGCAACCGGGCAGTACCGCAACGGCATCCTCTTTGCACCGGCCATCGCCCAGAACATGTCTCGTCTTGTTCTGGAACACGCGGCCGGCATTTCCGCCTTCGATCCGCGGCGCTTCCCGAAAGGACCGGGACAGGCGTGAGGTCCCGGTGAATTTTCAGATGGCGTGGTGGATTTTCGGCGCGGGCTTCGTCCTCCTGGCGCTGGGCGGCGAGGGCGTGATCCGCGGCGGCGTGATGCTGAAGCGGGCGCTGGGCATCTCGCCGGTCATCATCGGATTGTTCGTCCTGTCTCTCGGCACCTCCTCGCCGACGCTGGCCATCGCCATGCAGGGCGCGGCGTCCCGGTTCCCCGATCTCGTCCTCGGCGCCGTCATCGGCGCGACGCTGATCAACCTGCTGCTGATCCTGGGCCTGGGCGCCCTCATCCAGCCGATGCCGAGCGCGCCGAAAGTCGTCCTGCGCGACGGCGGCGCGCTTCTGATCGCCAGCGGCCTGCTTGTTCTCTTGGCGCTGCACGGCACGATCGGCCGGCGCGAGGGCGTCCTGCTGCTCGGCGGGTTCATCCTCTATGCCGTCGTCGCGGCGGTGAGCGACTGGCGCCGTTCGCCGGACCACTCGGTCGCCTGCGCCGAGGCCGAGAAGCACATGACCGGCGAGCATCCCTCGATCGGCGGCGGCCTGTTCGTCCTGATCGTGGCCGTGATCTGCCTTCTGCTCGGCGCGCATTTCCTGGTGGGCGGCACCTTGTCACTGGCGGCGCGGTGGAACCTGCCGCTGTCGACCATGGCGCTCACGCTGGTGGCCTTCGCCGCGTCGGTGCCTGTCCTGCTCGTCACCGCTTCGGCGGCGGCGCGGGGCCATACCCAGGTCGCCATCGGACATCTGATCACCGCCAGCGTGTTCAATCTCTTGGGCGTGCTCGGCATCGCCGCGCTCGTCCATCCGCTGCCTGTGTCGCCGGTCTTCGCGACGAGCGATGTTTTCGTGGTGCTGGGCGCCGCCGTGCTTCTCCTGCCGCTGCTGTCGGCAAACTGGCGCCTCTCCCGCCCCAAGGCGGCGCTGCTGCTGCTGGCCTATGTCGGTTACGTCGGCTACCTCGCCTGGCGCCAGGGCCTCGTGCCGCACGCGCTGCTGGGGATGGCGTAAGGCGTCATCAAAAATAAGGTGTCATGGCCCGCGAATGCGGGCCACCCAGGTGACGACGGCCTATACTCTCCGATCACGGGCTCTCAAAAAATCGAGAGTGGTTCAAGCTTCAACTGGATGGCCCGCAGTCGCGGGCCATGACAACCGAGTGAAGAGGATTGCGTTGTTCACCCTCCATCCCCGCCTCGCCGCCGACACCGCCTTCGTCGCCGATTGGCCGCTCTCTCGCGTCCTTCTCATGAACGATGCCCGCTATCGCTGGCTGATCCTGGTGCCGCGCCGCCCCGATGCCGTCGAGCTGTTCGATCTTGCGCCCGCCGACCGCGCCACGCTGACCGAGGAAATCTCCGCCGCCGCGCAAACCCTCAAGCGCCTGACCGGCGCCGCCAAGATCAACATCGGCGCGCTCGGCAATCTGGTGCCGCAATTGCACGTCCACATCGTCGCGCGCGGCCCCGGCGATCCGGCCTGGCCCGGCCCGGTCTGGGGCCACAGCGCCGCCGTGCCCTACGACGACGCCACCGCTTTCATCGCGCAATTCGTGAACGCGCGTTAACCGGACTGGCACGCTCGTTGCTCCTGCTAGCGCAGGAGAACCCGTTGCCATGCTGGCAGAAGCCGCAAATGCCGCGACCGACCGCACCCAGATCCTGGGAGCGCTGCAACGCGCCTCGGCCGCGACGGGCGCCGATTTCAACTATCTGCTCGACACCGCGATGCGCGAGTCGAGCCTGAAACCCTCAGCAAAGGCAAGCACTTCGTCGGCCACCGGCCTGTTCCAGTTCGTCGACCAGACCTGGCTCGGCATGGTCAAGAATTACGGCGCGAAATACGGCCTCGGCTCCTACGCCAACACGATCAGCCAGGGCACCGACGGCCGCTACCGCGTGGCCAATTCCGCCGACCGCTCGGCAATCCTTGCCCTGCGCAAGGACCCCGGGATCGCCTCGCTGATGGAAGGCGAGATGGCGCAGGCCACCCGCGCCACGCTGCAGCAGTCGCTCGGCCGCGACGTCTGCGGCGGCGAGCTCTATGCCGCGCATTTCCTCGGACCCGACGCCGCCTGCCGCCTCATCAAGATGAGCGACAGCCATCCCAGCGCCAGCGCCGCGCACGCCTTCCCGGCGGCGGCGGATGCGAACCGTCACGTCTTCTACCATTCCAACGGCACGCCCAAGACGGTGCGCGAGGTCTACAACTGGGCCGTCAAGCAGCCCGGCGCCAGCGCCGCGCTCGCGTCATCCGCGCCGTCGGCCGCGCCGGCGACCCTGGTCGACAGTGCCGGCCCCGCCGCGCCGGACCAGAGCGCATTGCTCGCGAGCATTTCCTCCTGGCGTCCGTCGCACGGCTTCTTCGCGAACGAAACCAGCGACAGCGACACCGGCGGCCCGCCCCCGGCGCCCTTCCTGATGACGCCCGGCGTGATGGACGTGCTGGCCTCGGTGAACTGAAAAAAGTTGTCATGGCCCGCGCATGCGGGCCACCCAGTTGAGTTCTGCACGGCGCCGGCAGGTTCGCGGAATCCTCTTGCCATAATTTCTCAACTCGTGTTCTCGATCACCTGGGTGGCCCGCATTCGC
This sequence comes from Rhizomicrobium sp., assembly GCA_037200045.1. Classification (NCBI taxonomy): domain Bacteria; kingdom Pseudomonadati; phylum Pseudomonadota; class Alphaproteobacteria; order Micropepsales; family Micropepsaceae; genus Rhizomicrobium; species Rhizomicrobium sp. Next base: position 820,114 of record JBBCHM010000002.1, on the reverse strand, counting down.
GGGCCATGACACCGGAATAAGTAAAAGAGTCAGCGCCGGTAGCAGGGGGCTCGATGCGCGCCGCCATTGTCTCGGTCTTTGCCGTCATCGTCTGCATCTTCTTCATCCAGACCGCGAACGGCCTGCAGACCAGCCTGCTCAGCGTGCGCGCGGGGATCGAGGCGTTTCCCGCCTGGATGATCGGCATCGTCATGGCGAGCTATTACGTCGGCTATTCCATCGCGCCGCTCACCAGCCACGCCGTCATCGGACGGGCAGGGCATGTCAACACCATGTGGGTCGGCGCCATCGGCGCGGCGGTCGCGATCGCGGCGCATGCCTTCCTCGTGACGCCGGTCGCCTGGGCGGTGCTGCGCCTCGCCTCCGGCTTCGCGTTGTCGAGCCTCTATGTCGGCGCCGAGAGCTGGATCCACGCCCGCGTCGCCAACGAGCAGCGCGGCCGCGTCTTCAGCATCTACATGGTCGTGCAGATGGTCGGATTGACGGCGGCGCAGCTCCTGCTCAGCCTGGGCGATCCGAGCAGCGCCTGGCCGTTCCTGCTCGCCGCCGTCCTCTTCCTCGCCGGCGCCATTCCTGTCGTCGTCGCGCGTCACACCGCGCCCAGGGGCGCGCCGCCCGAGCCGCTGCATATCGGAAATCTTTTCCGCCTTTCGCCGCTCGGCGCGACGGTCACCGTCATCGCCGGCGTGAGCTGGTCCATCGTCTTCACCTTCGGTCCGGTCTATGCGCAGAAAAGCGGCTTCGACCTCAAGCAGGTCAGCCTGTTCATGGCGGCCGCGATGATCGGCGGCGCGCTCGTGCAATTTCCGATGGGCTGGCTGTCGGACGCGATGGGCCGGCGCCCCACCATCGCGCTGATGTCGGCCGGCGGCATCGCCGTCGCGCTGTTCGGCCTGTGGGCCGACGGCGCGAGCGATCTGGCGCGCTACGCCGCCTCGCTGCTCACCGGCGGCATCATCTTTCCGATGTATGCGATCTCCGCCGCGCACACCAACGACGCGGTCGCGCCGCAGAATCGCGTTGCCGCGGCGGCAGGACTGATCCTTCTGTTCGGCATGGGTTCGATCTTCGGACCGCTATTGAGCGGCGGCGCCGTAACGGCACTCGGCACCGGCGGCTATTACGCCGTGCTCGCCATCGCCTCGGCGTTCAGCTTGGCGGCCGCCGCGATCGCTCGCTAGACTTGGCGTCAAACAAGAAGCGAGGAATCATGTCCCACAAACCCGCCGTCCTTCCCGTGCCGGCCGCCACGATCCTTCTGCTGCGCGACGGCGCGGCCGGCCTCGAAGTGTTCATGGTCAAGCGCCATCACCAGATCGATTTTTCCGCCGGCGCGCTCGTCTTTCCCGGCGGCAAGCTCGAAACGGGCGATGGCGACGCGGCGCTCGACGCGCATGTCGATTGCGCGAGCGACTGGACGGCGCCGATGCGCGCGCTCGGCGTGGGCGCGATCCGCGAAGCCTTCGAGGAATCCGGCATCCTGCTCGCCCGCGACGCGCGCACCGGCGATCTGGTCTCCGCCCAGCGGCTGGACGCGCTGCGGCCCTATCGCCATCTGCTCGAGAAGCGCGAAGCGGTGCTGGCAAAGGTGCTGGAGAAGGAAAAGATGCGCCTCGCGCTCGATCTTCTGGTTCCCTTCGCGCATTGGATCACGCCGACCAACATGCCCAAGCGCTTCGACACGCATTTCTTCCTCGCCTCCTCGCCGGTCGGGCATATCGGCAGCCACGACGGCCGCGAGTCCGTGGACTCGATCTGGATCACGCCCGGCGAGGCGGTCAGCGACCGCAAGAAGTGGAACGTGATCTTCCCGACCAAGCTCAACCTGATGAAGCTGGACAAGGCGAAGACGGTCGCCGCCGCCATCGCCGCGGCGCGGGCGGACACGGTGCTTGCCGTGACGCCCTGGGTGGAGAACGGCCCCGAAGGCCAGATCCTCAAAATCCGCGACGACGCGGGTTACACGCAGACCTCGGCGAACATGAGAGACGCGATGTAGGATTTGTCCTCTCCCGCTTGTGGGAGAGGTTGTTTAAGCAATCGCCTCGCTCACGCGCGCGTCGAGCTCGTCTGCCAGCGCCAGCGCCGTCTTGTCGGTCGCCGTCTTGATCTTGTCGCGGAAGATCACGCGGATCGCCGCGACATGGGCGTCGATCAGGCCGAGCGGCAGGTCGGTCGCCGGCTTGGTCGAATCGATCAGCCGCGTCAGCGAGCCGGCGACGCGCGCGATCATCGGAAACTCGAACGTCTCGGCCTGGCCCTTGAGGTCGTGCGCCGCGCGGAACAGGCCCGCGCGCGCCGCGGCGCCGGGGGCGCTGGCATAGCGGTCGCGGCTTTCGCCGAGCTTGACCACGTCGCTCGACAGCCAGTCGTTGAACTCGACGCGCAGGGTCTCCATCGCGGCCTCGGCGCGCTTGACCGCCGCCATGTCGATGCCGCCGATGGCGCTGCCGACCTTGGCCTTCAGGATGTTCGGCGGCATGAAGATTTCGATGGGGAGCTCGCGTGCCATGATCCTAAAACCCTTCGCTAGTCGGCATCGGCGGTTTCGTAAGCCGAGGCCCGGCGTTCCGGCCCGCGATATTCCTCCTTGCCGCGCCGGCGGCGGCAGGGACCGAAATAGGCCTTGGTGCGGACATAAGGCCTCGGATGCTCGATCACCGCGACCAGGCGCGACATCACGGCCTTCACAGAAACCGGCTTGGCCAGGAATTCGTTGGCGCCGGCGTCGCGCGCCTGGCGCACATGGTCGAGCTGGGTATAGCCGGTCAGCATGATGATCGGCACGAAGGGGTTGGGCGTCTGGCTGGAGGTGCGCACCATCTTGACGACCTCGATGCCCGTCATCTCCGGCATCGTCCAGTCCATGAAGACCACGTCGGGATTGCATTCGCGCAGCAATTTCCAGGCGCTCTCGCCGTCCGTCGCCTCGAAAACCTGCAGGACGCCGAAGGCCTGCAGGATCGTGACCACGAGCTTGCGCATATGCTGGCTGTCGTCGACAACCAGGACCTTCAATCTGTCGAATCGATAGCCGCTCATTCCCGCACACCGGTTCTCGGGCGCACGCCCCTTGGGGCGCAAACTAGGACAGCCGCATTAACGTCTTGTGAAACAGGGCGCGGTTAATCGACGAACTGTTCGGCAAGGATTCGTTCATCCAGGCTGTGGCCGGCGTCGAACAGCATGGTCACGCCGACCGAGCGGTCCTCCGCCACGTCCACGACGCTCACGTCCCGGGCTTCCAGGTCGTCCGCCACGGCGCTGACCGGCCGTTTGGGGGCTTCGAGGATCTCGAAGCGGACACGGGCCCGGTGCGGCAAAAGGGCGCCACGCCAGCGCCGCGGGCGGAAGGCGCTGATCGGGGTCAGCGTCAGGAGGTCGGCGTCGATCGGCAGGATCGGCCCATGCGCCGAAAGATTATAAGCGGTGCTGCCCGCCGGGGTGGACACCAGGATGCCGTCGCAGATCAATTCCTCGATCCGCACCTTGTCGTCGACCAGGATGCGCAGCTTGGCGGCCTGCCGCGTCTGGCGCAGCAGCGACACCTCGTTGAAGGCGAGCGCCTCGATCGTTCCGCTTGGCGCCGTCGCGCGCATGCGCAAGGGGTGGAGCAGGGCGGACTCCGCCGCCGCCAGCCGCGTCTCCAACTCGTCCTCGCGGTACTCGTTCATCAGGAACCCGACCGAGCCGAGGTTCATCCCATAGATCGGCTTCTTGGCGGGCATGAAATTGTGCAGCGTCTGCAGCATGAACCCGTCGCCGCCCAGCGCGACCACGATGTCCGCCTTCTCCGCGCCCACATCGGTGTAGCGCCCGCGCAGGATTTCCAGCGCCGCCTGCGCGTCCGGCGCCGTGGCGGCGACGAAGTGGAGGGAAGGGGCCATGTCTTCAGCCGCCGGTGGTCGACATGTGACGGGCAAGCGCCGGTTCCGTATGGCGCCGGTCGATGACGAAGTCGTGGCCCCTGGGCTTGCGCCCGATCGCTTCGTCGATCGCCGCGTCGAGCAGCGCGTCGTCCGGCGATGCCCGCAACGCCTTGCGCAAATCGGCATTGTCGTCCTGGCCCAGGCACATATAGAGCCGCCCGGTGCAGGTCAGCCGCACGCGATTGCAGCTCTCGCAGAAATTATGCGTCAGCGGGGTGATGAAGCCGAGCCGCCCGCCGGTCTCGATCACCCGCGCATAGCGCGCCGGCCCGCCGGTGCGGTAGTCGGTCTCGGCGAATGTCAGGTTCTTGGCGAGCCTTGCCCGCACCAGCGACAGCGGCAGGTACTGGCCGACGCGGTCGCCGTCGATCTCGCCCAGCGGCATGGTTTCGATGAGCGTCAGGTCGAAGCCGCGGCCATGCGCCCAGCGCACCATGTCCTCGATCTCGTCCTCGTTGACGCCCTTCAGCGCGACGGTGTTGATCTTGACCTTGAGGCCCGCCGCGTCCGCCGCGTCGATGCCCTCCAGCACCGGCCCCAGATGCCCCCAGCGCGTGACGGCGCGGAACTTGTCCGGATCGCGCGTGTCGAGCGAGACATTGACCCGCCTCACGCCCGCCGCCTTCAGCTCGCGGGCATACCGCGCAAGCTGGCTGCCATTGGTCGTCAGCGTGATCTCTTTGAGGTTCGACTTGCCGATCTCGCGCCCCAGCCGCTCGAACAGGCGCATGACGTCGCGCCGGACCAGCGGCTCGCCGCCGGTGATCCGCAGCCGCTGCACGCCCTTGCGCACGAAGGCGAGCGCCAGCCGCTCGATCTCCTCCAGGCTCAGCACCTCGGCCTTGGGCAGGAACGTCATGTGCTCCGACATGCAATAGACGCAGCGGAAATCGCAGCGGTCCGTCACCGAGATGCGCAGGTAGGAAATGGTGCGGCCGAACGGATCGATCATCGAGCTAGTGTAGCACGCGGCCGGTGGCGCGAAAGTCAGGGGTTCTTCACAAAAACGGTCGGCAGATCGCGCCGCCCGTCGAGGATGCGCATCACGCGGATTCCGTCGCCTTCGGGCAGTATCCTGTAGAAGATCATCCATGGCCTTACGGAGAAGGAAAGAACGCCGGGTTCCAAATAAGGCTTCGGCCTTCCCATTCTCGGCATTGCGGCCAGATTTGCGACGGTCCGAAGGATACGGCTGACGACGAATCTCGCGCGGCCCGCGCCATCGCGGTCTGCGATATAGCGGTCGAGTCCGCGAAGGTCAGCGTCCGCGTCCTCTGAAAGAATGAACCTCGGCGACGCCACTTCGGATGTCAGCCCTTGCGGGCTCGTCTGTCGGATTCGAGATGCGCAAGGACTTCTTCGAGCGTGTAGTAGTGGCCCCGCGCGTACTCCGCGTCGGCCTTTCGAAAGCTCGCATTGAGCGCGTCCTTGTTGCGCTCGATCCAGGCATCCAGCTCCGCCTCTTCCTGTTCGGTCGGCGGGCGCGGGATGTCGTCGTCGTCCTCGGCGGGAAGGTCGGAGTCCGGCTTGGCTGATTTGATCGTCATCGCGCGCCACAATACCACGCCGGCCGCCGGCGGGAAACGGCCGATGTAACTTCTAGTTGAGCCGCAAGCTGCTCAGTTCCGTGAGCGCGCCCGGCTTGGACACCGTCGAAAACACCCGGTCGACCTCGCCCATGTCGGCATGGGTCAGCACCGCGCGCATATTGCGCGCCTGGCGCGACAGGTTGAACACCGTGTTGAAGACGCAGCGGTCGATGCCGACGCCGCGGCAGGCCAGCGCCACCGCGCGCGGCCCGCCGTCGTAGAATTTGAGCCGCAGCTCGGCCAGCGGCAGGTTGACCATCTTGGCCAGCGCCAGATCGAATAGGTCCGACTGGCCTTGGTGCAGCACGCGCAGCAGGAACCCGGCCTTCAACTGGCCCGACGCGGCGAGCTTGTCGATCAGCTTCTGGGCGCTTTCGGCGGGCGGCGTGCGCGGCGCCGCCGGCTCGGACGTGACCACGGTCTCGGCCTGCGCCATCGCCGTCGTCAGCCGCTCGGGCGCGATCTTGTAGTTCGCGACGATGTAGTTCTTCAGCGCGTCGGCGACCCATTCGCACATCCGCGTCGCCAGCACCGGCGGCAGATCGGGACGATGGGTCAGCGGTTCCTGCAGGCTCTCCAGCCGGCGCGACTTCTCGACCAGCGTCTCGAAGGCGAGCGACGAGATCTTCGCCGTCGCGTTGCGCACCAGCGCCACGAGCACCGTCTCGGCCTCGCTCTTGGCGAGCAGTTCGGTCACCGGCTCGCCGATATGGGCGCGGTTGGCGACCGCCTCGTAATGCGCCTCGCTCGCCGCGGCGAGCAGGCGCAGGACATCGGTGTCGGTCAAAAGCGGGCTGCGCAGCAGCAGCGGGCGCGCGACCTCGATCTTGTCGTCGGCCAGAAGCAGGATGAGATCGTGCGGCGCCGTCGTGTCGTCGGCCAGCCGCTCGGCCAGCGCGATGCGGATCGCCATCTCGACGTCGCGGGTCAGCCGGCGCAGGATCTCGTGCATAAGAGCGCGCTCGCGCTCGTTCAGGCCGGTGCCCTGGATGCGATAGAGCGAGGCCACCGCGAGGTAGATCTCCTCCCGGCTGGTTCCCTGCGGATTGACGGCGAGCTGGGCCAGGCGGCCCATGTCGCTCATGTCGTGCGCGGTAAGCCCCACATCCTGCCCCGAAATGCCTTCTGCACCCGGCAATTCTGCCGTCCGACAGCAGTAGCAAAGGAGCGTTAACGGCGTGTTAAGCTAGTCGGCATCGACTCGCGCAAGCTGTGCCGAAATCAGACATGACCGACGAACCCTATATCCTGGCGATCGACCAGGGGACGACCTCGACGCGCGCCATCCTGTTCGACAGCGCCGCCCGCCCGCTTGCCAGCCATGCCATCGAGCTTCAGCAGCATTATCCCGCCAACGGCTGGGTCGAGCACGACGCGGAGGAGATCTGGCGGGCGGCGCTCGCCTGTTCGCGCGCCGCGCTCAAGGGCGTGCCGGCCGCCTCCGTCGCCGCCATCGGCATCACCAACCAGCGCGAGACCACGGTCATGTGGGACCGCCGGACGGCCAAGCCGCTGCACAACGCCATCGTCTGGCAGGACCGCCGCACCGCCGAGCGCTGCCGCGCGCTGAAGGCAAGGAAGCTCGAACCGCGCATCGCCGCCAAGACCGGCCTTCTGCTCGATCCCTATTTCTCGGCGACCAAGATGGAATGGCTGCTCGACCGCATTCCCGGCTCGCGCCGCCGCGCCGAGGACGGCGAGATCGCGCTCGGCACCATCGACTCCTGGCTGATCTACAAGCTGACCGGTGGCAACGTCCACGCGACCGACGTGACCAACGCCTCGCGCACCATGCTGCTCGATCTGAAGACGCTCGAATGGGACGCCGAGCTGATGAAGCTGTTCGGTGTGCCGCGCAATGCGCTGGCGGAGGTGCGCGACAGCGCCGGCGATTTTGGGCGCGCCGAAGAATCCTTGCTCGGCGCGTCGATCCCGATCCTCGGCGTCGCCGGCGATCAGCAGGCCGCCGCTTTCGGCCAGGCCTGCTTCTCGCCCGGCGACGTGAAATCGACCTATGGCACGGGCTGCTTCGCGCTGGTCAACACCGGCCCGAAAGTCCCCGCCTCGAAGAACCGCCTGCTGGCGACCAGCGCCTATCGCATCGGCCGCAAGACCGCCTACGCCATCGAGGGCAGCATCTTCGTCGCCGGCGCGGTGGTGCAGTGGCTGCGCGACGCGCTCGGCTTGATCCGCAGCGCCGAGGAGATCGAGGCCTTGGCCCGCACCGCCAAGGACGCTGATGGCCTCTATTTCGTTCCCGCCTTCACCGGCCTCGGCGCGCCCTATTGGGACCCCGAGGCGCGCGGCGCCGTTGTCGGCCTGACACGGGACACCGGCGCCGCCGAGATCGCGCGCGCCGCGCTCGACGCGGTGTGCTTCCAGACCCGCGACCTGCTCGAAGCGATGGCGCGCGACTTGAAAAGCCGCGGCCTTCGGCCGCCGAGGGCACTGAAGGTCGATGGCGGCATGGTGCGCAACGACTGGTTCTGCCAGCGCCTCGCCGACCTGACCGGCCTGCCGGTCGACCGCCCGCAAGTGACCGAGACCACCGCGCTCGGCGCCGCCTATCTCGCCGGCCTTGCCGCTGGCCTGTTCAAGGACACCAAGGACATCGCCGCCCGCTGGGCACTGGATCGCAGGTTCACGCCCGCCATGAAACCTTCCCTCCGCAACGCGCTTTACGAAGGATGGCAGACCGCCGTGGAGCGCGTGCGATGAGCGAACCCGATGCGCAAATGCTGGCGCTGGCCACCGGCATCGCGCGCTTCATCGCGGGTGGCGGCGGCCTCGATGGCATCTTCGCCCGCGACGTGACGATCATCGAGAACTTCCCGCCCCACGTCTTCCGCGATGTCGCGACCTGGCGCGACGCCATGATCCATCACGTTCACGCCTTGAGCGATCTCGCCTTCACCTTCGCGCCGGCGGTGGATTTCAGCATCCATGGCGAGCGCGCCTATTTCTGCGTGCCGGTGACCTGGACCGGCAAGCTCCACGGCAAACCGTTCCGCGAGCTGGGCGGCAAATCCCTTGTCCTTCAGAAAGAAGACGGCGCCTGGCGCGTCGCCGCCTACGCCTGGGCGGTGGTGGAGATGCGGTTTGTCTGACAAACACGCCGCGACGGCACTTTAAACAACGTTGTCATCCGCCGCGAATGCGGCGGACCCAGGTGAAATCCTGCTCCGCCGCTGGAAATCTCAGCTGGGTGCCCCGCATTCGCGGGGCATGACACCGTGTTTTATTGCAACTTCCGCCGTTTGACTGCCGCGCCCCCGAGGTCCAAAATTGCGCTTCGTCATTCGCCGGAGAGCCCCATGAGCAGCGCCGCCCGCAAGATGCCCACCACCGACGATGTCGCCTCCGTCCGGGACAAGGTCTCCGCCGAGGAATGGGCGATCCGCGAGGATCTTGCCGCCACCTACCGCCTGGTCGCGATGCATGGCTGGGACGATATGATCTTCACCCACATCTCCGCCCGCGTGCCCGGTCCCGAGCACCACTTCCTCATCAACCCCTATGGCCTGCTGTTCGAGGAGATCACCGCCTCCAGCCTCGTGAAGATCGGCGTCGACGGCAACAAGGTGATGGACTCGCCGTTCCCGGTGAACGCGGCCGGCTTCACCATCCATTCCGCCCTGCACATGCACCGCGAGGACGCGGGCTGCGTCATCCACCTGCACACCACCGATGGCGTGGCGGTGTCGGCGCAGAAGGACGGCCTGTTGCCGCTCGACCAACACGCCATGATGGTCACCGGCGATCTGGCCTATCACGACTATGAGGGCATCGCGCTCGATCTCGACGAGCGCGACCGCCTCGTCGCCGACATCGGCGAGAAGAACGCGATGCTGCTGCGCAATCACGGCACGCTGGCGCTGGGCAAGAACTGCGCCGACGCCTTCCTGCGCATGTATTACCTGGAGCGCGCCTGTTCGATGCAAGTGCGCGCGCTCGGCGGCGGCGCGACGCCGAACTGGCCGAACCAGGGCGTGCCGGAGAAGACGGCGGGGCAGGGCGCGATGGCGTTCAACGGCCTGGTCGGCGCGCTTGCCTGGCCGGCGCTGCGCCGCAAATGCGATCGCACGGACCCGAGCTATAAGAATTGAGTGTCGCGCGGCCTGCGCGCCGTAATCCCAACTTGTCATGGCCCGCGAATGCGGGCCACCCAGTTGGGTTGAGCACAATCTGAGTCCCCCTGGGCTCGCGTCACCTGGGTGGCCCGCATTCGCGGGCCATGACAGCGGAATGGAAAATCGAGAAACCTAGGACACATCCATGAAATTCGGCGTCGGTCAGTCGGTCAAGCGCACGGAAGACATCCGCTTTGTCACCGGTCAAGGTCAGTACACGGACGACCTGCGGTTCACCGACGAGACCCATGCCTGCTTCCATCGCAGCCCGCACGGCCACGCCAAGATCCTTTCGGTCGATGTCTCCGCCGCCAAGGAGGCGCCCGGCGTGGTCGATGTGCTGACCCATGCCGATCTGGCGACCTACGGCGTCAATCCGATGCCGCTGATGGCGCCGGTCAAGAACCGCGACGGCTCCTCGACCCGCACCTCGCCCAAGGCGGTGCTCGCCGGCGACCGCGTCACCTTCATCGGCGAGGCCGTCGCCATGGTGATCGCCGAGACCTATGCCCAGGCCAAGGATGCCGCCGAACTCATCGCCGTCGAATACGAGGCGCTCGACGCCGCCGGCACGCTGACCGCGGCGCCCACCGGCCCGCAGATATGGGAAAGCGCGCCCGGCAATGAAAGCTTCGACTGGGCCGATGGCGACGAGGCCGGCACCGCCGCCGCCTTCGCATCCGCCGCCCACACCGTCTCGCTCAAGGTCGTGCAGAACCGCGTCAGCGCCATGCCGATGGAAACCCGCAACGCGATCGGCCTCTACGACGCGGCGGCCGACGCCTATACGCTCTACGTCACCTCGCAGGGCGCGGCGAACATCCGCGGCGCGCTGGCGACCCGCATCCTCGGCGTGCCGGTCGACAAGCTGCGCGTCATCACCAAGGACGTCGGCGGCGGCTTCGGCATGAAGGGCTTTCTCTATCCCGAACAGCCCGCCGTCCTGATCGGCGCCCGCAAGACCGGCCGCCCGGTGCGCTGGAGCGCCGAGCGCACCGAAAGCTTCCTCGCCGACGACCACGGCCGCGACATGATCACCACCGGCGAACTCGCGCTCGACAAGGACGGCAAGATCCTCGCGCTCCGCTTCACCGGCACCGCGAACATGGGCGGCTATCTCTCCGTCTACGCGCCGTTCATCCCCACGCTCGCCGGCAGCCGCATCTTCGGCGGCGTCTACCGCGTGCCCAGGGCCTGGACGAACGTGAAGGGCTATTTCTCGAACTCCGCGCCGGTCGACGCCTATCGCGGCGCCGGCCGCCCCGAGGCCGCCTACCTTATGGAGCGGCTGATGGACGCCGCCGCAGCCCAGACCGGCATCGACGCGGTGGAGATCCGCAAGCGCAATCTTCCGTCCCCGGACGAACTGCCCTACGCCAATCCCTGGGGCATCAAATACGATTCCGGCGACTATCCGCGCCTCCTCGCCGAGGGCCTCAAGCGCGCCGACCAGCAGGGCTTTCCCGCTCGCAAGGCGGAATCGGCGAAGCGCGGCAGGCTGCGCGGATTCGGCTTCGCCTATTACGTCGAGATCACCGGCGCCGCCGGCCAGGAGCCGGCTGCGATCAAGTTCACAGAGAATGGCGGCGTCGAGCTCTATTGCGGCACGCAATCGAACGGGCAGGGCCACGAGACCTCCTTCGCCCAGCTCGTCGCCGAGAAGCTCGGCGTGCCGTTCGAATCCATCACCGTCAAGCAGGGCGACACGACCTGGGTGAACGGCGGTGGCACCGGCGGCTCGCGTTCGCTCAACATGTCGGGCGGCGCGCTTCTGGTCTCGTCGGACGAGGTGATCAAGAAAGGCAAGGTCGCGGCGGGGCAGGTGCTCCAGGCCGGCGGCAAGGAGGTCGGCTTTGCGGTGGTCGAGGGCGTCGGCACCTTCGCGGTGGCGGGCACCGGCCAGAGCATCAGCGTCGGCGAGCTCGCCGTCACGCTCAAGCGCGAGAAACTTCCCGGCTTTGAGAACGGCCTCGACAGCGACGGCCTCTTCCAGGGTCAGGCGCCGACCTTCCCGAACGGCTGCCATGTCTGCGAGGTCGAGATCGATCCCGACACCGGCCACACCCAGGTCGCGAGCTACCATGTGCTCGACGATTTCGGCCGCATCATCAATCCGATGCTGGTGGCGGGCCAGGTCCATGGCGGCGTCGTCCAGGGCCTCGGCCAGGCGCTGCTGGAGAACATCGTCTATGACGAGAGTTCGGGCCAGCTCCTGACCGCGAGCTTCACCGACTACGCCATGCCGCGCGCCTCCGACATGCCGGACATCGACTTCAAATACGAAGAGATCCCCTGCGTCACCAACCCCTTGGGCGCCAAGGGTTGCGGCGAGGCCGGCACGGTGGGCGCGCTGCCCGCGGTGATGAGCGCCATCGCCGACGCGCTCGGCGTGGTCCACATCGACATGCCCGCGACCCCCGAGCGGGTATGGCGCGTGCTGCAGCAGAAGAAGAAGGCGGCGTAGCTACCAGCCCTTCGGCGCCGGCGCGCCCGCGCCATAGGCCGCGATCGCCTTGGTCAGCGTGTCGCGTTCCTCGCAGCCGTCCGGGCACAGGCTCGCCAGCGTGTCGAGTTCCTTCTGCGCCGACGCCGGATCGTGCATCTGCAGATACAGCTCGCCGAGATATTCGTGCGCGCCCTTGTGGTCCGGCTTCAAGGCCAGCGCCCGCTTGTAGTAGCCGAGCGAGGCGGGAAAATCGCCCGTCATGCGCTTGGTGTAGCCCAGATAGTTCAGCGTATCGGCGTCGTCCGGGTTGTCGGCCAGCGCGATCAGCAGATGCGGAATCGCCTGCGCGTACATCTCGTGCTTGATGAGCTTCACCGCGATCGCGTAGTCGCTCGTGGCCGGCTCGGTCGCGCCGCCGCTCCCACCGCTGCCCATCGAGAACGAGGGTGTCGCAAGGGCAAGAACGGCCGCCGCCGCCGCGAAGCCGAGCCAGGTCTTGCGCATGATTTCCTCCCGCGAATGCGCGCCAGTCTAGCGCGCCGCGCCGGCGCCGCGAAGCGCGCAAGATTGACTTAGGGTGTAAACGCGAGAGAAGCTCGCGCCATGGATCACGCGACTGCGGCCAACGCGGCCTCCGATACCCGCCCGATACGGCGCAAGCCCGAAAGCCTCGCCAAGCTGAAGCGCGCCGCGCGCAAGCTGTTCGTCGAGCGCGGCTATCACGCCACCCGGCCGCAGGACATCGCGCGCGAGGCGGGGCTGGGCCATGGCACCTTCTACCTGCACTATCCCGACAAGAAGGCCTGCTTCCTCGCCTTCGTGGACGACGCGCGCGAGGAGCTGCACGACTACATGAAGCAGCGCGAGCCCAAATCGCCGACGCTGGAGAACACGATCGCCGCGAACCTGAAGGCGGTCTACGAATATTCCGCCGAGCATCCCGGCGTGCTCGCGGCCGCGATGACCGACGAGCTGGTGATCGACGCCGAAGGCGCGCAGGCGACGCCGCTCCTGGTGCGCTGGGGCCTGGACTGGGGCGACCTCGTGCGCGAGGCGCAGCGCACCGGCCATGCCTGCACCACCTACAATCCCGAGATCGTCGGCCAGGCGATTCTCGGCGCGATCCACCAGACCGCCAGCGAAGGCGCCCGCAGCCAGCGCCCCCGCGCCGAAGTGCTGGACAACCTGACGCGCTTCCTGGTGAAGGCGCTGAAGCCTTAGGCCTCGGACTCCGCCGAAGTTGAGGAGACGGCAGGATGAGGGGGGCCCAAAGCCAAGCCCGGCTCGCTGGCCAGCGCGGCGCCGATGCCCAGGCCGATCGCGGCCCCGAACGCGACCGCGAATACGATTCTCCGTTTCATGCTGTACTCCTTGGGGTTGGGCGGATGCCGGGTACGGCCCTCCGCGCCTCGCAAGGCTCGCCCCCGCCGGTCGCGAAAGTGTCCCCAGGGCGTTGCAAGACCTTCAACCGATTGACGTTTTGTTGCGGTCTTCGATGTCCGGAAGGTGTACGCCGCGTAACCCCTGGCGTTGACAGGGCGGCGGACCTGACAAACTATCAGCGCAAGGATCGCGCTCGACGGTCCGTCTACGGAGGAATTCCATGGTCCAGCTCAGCTACACGCGCGACGAGATCATGGCCGACCACGCCTATGCCCGGCCGCAGGTCGAAGCCGGCTATCGCCTGCATGGCGGCTTCGACGCCGAGGGCGCCTATATCTCGCCGCGCACGCTGAACCGCTGGCCGGCCGTGAAGGCATGGGGCGCGCAGCTCGCCGTCCGCGGCTTTCCGGTGATCGACGCCTCGCTGCGCCTGCTCAAGCGCGGACCCTATCCGACGGTCGAGCAGCAGAAATTCCTCCTCGGCCACGGCTTCGGCGAGACGCTGTGGAATTCGCTGACCATCACCGGCATCATCGAGGCGCGCGGCGGCATGCTGGCCCAGGCCGTGGCGCCAAACTTCCAGGCGATCGTCGCCGAGCCGATCGGCGAGACCGCGCTCGGCCATCTCAACAAGGGCCTGCTCGCGGCGCACGGCTATGACGAGGGCGGCACCAAGTCGCTCGGCGTCGGCGGCCATGACGACATGTGGTTCGCGGTGCGCGACGCGCTGTTCGGCAAGAACGCCTATCCCATCCCGCAAGTGCCCGCGAGCATCAGCCGTCCGGAAACCGGACGACGCATGCCGCGGATCGCGAAGGAATACGAGGACTGGATCCTGCTGCTGATGAACGTGCTGATGATCGAGGTGAAGGCGGAGAGTTTCTTCGCCTTCTGCCAGGGCATCATGCGCGATCCGGCCAATTTCACCGACCGTCGCCCGGCCGCCGACCACGCCGCCGACCTCGTCGAGCGCATCCGCGCCGATGAGGCGATCCACGTCGCCTATCTCGCCACGGTGATCTCCGAGCTGCGCAGCCTGACGATCAGGACGGTCGATAGCGGGACGATGTCCGGCGCGTCGCTGATCGACCCGGTGTGGGAGCAGATGATCGAATGGCACGTCGTGACGGCCTCGGACCACGGCCGCGGCCAGTCGCGCGACTACATCCTGGATCGCCTGAAGACCAAGCCCAACGGCCAGTCGCTGGCGGCGCGTTTCGACGCGCTGGAATTCAAACAGGCGGCGGAGTAGGGCTCAATCCTGCGTCCACAGCGACACCTGCACGCCGCGTTCGACCAGTGCGTTCTGTCCGGCTGGCGAATAGAACGCGCCCACCTGCAGCGACCAGTGCCGTGACAGCTTCTGCACCAGCGAGACCTCGATCTTGTGGCTGCGGTAATAGGTATAGGGCGGCCGCGCATCGCCGGCGCTCACGATGTTGAAGCTCTGCGCCATCACCATCCAGTTCGGGGTGATCCACAGTCCGGCGGTGAGATCGACCGGCGTCTCGTTGGGCCGGGGCGAGGCGATCCAGCGCTGCCCGGCTTGCAGATCGATGAACCCGTCACGCCCCAACAACTTGAAGCTCGTGCCATAGAGCAGGCGAAGCTCGATCTGCCGGCCCGAAGCGCGGTCGGCCGCCGAGACCGAAAGATCGAACGCGCCCGCCGTCTTGTACGAGCCCTGTAGCGACAGCTTGCCGTGGCGGCCGTCGAGCAACAGCCGCGCCCCGCCCTCGAACGAGGAGTTGCGGACCCGCGCCGCCGCCAGCGCCGTTGGCCGTACATGCGCCAGCACATAGTCGGGCGTCGCGAACAGCGTCAGATAGTCGGTCAGGCCGTATTCGATGCAGTTCTGCACCAGCAGCTTGTTGAAGCCCGTCACAATGTCGGCGCGGCCGTGGCGGTCGAAGGCCAGCCCCGCGCTGCTCTGCGTCATCGCGGTGAACACCTGCCAGTGTCCCCGCTTCAGCGTCCAGGCGCCGGCCTGCGCCGCCGCGACCGACAGCGGGATCGCCAGCACCGCCGCCGCGACGCCCCGCGCCAGCCTCATCGCGCTTGCCGGCTCAGTCCGTGCGCCGTCTTCTCCCAGTAGAACGGCCGGCGGATCAATTGGCCGAGGCCGCGCCAGGCGGCGAAGGAGATCATCGCCCAATAGAGCGTCATGCCGAGCCCATAGGGCGACAGGTCCTGCCAGCCGCGCCGGATCGGGCTCGCCATGGCGAGGACGGTGAGCAGCAGATTGCCGCCGGCCAGCGCGGCCAGCGACAGCCCCGCGCCGTCGCCTTGCCCGAACGCCAGCGACAGCAGGAACACCAGCCACAGCAGCGGCGAGGCGAGCGAGGCCGCGACCGAGCCGCCGATGAACAGGTGGAATGCCGCGAAACCGCCGAGCCCGGCCCGCCGCACCAGCGCGAAGGGCCGCCTGGTATGCACCAGCCAAGTCTGCATATAGCCCTTCATCCAGCGCGAGCGCTGGCGAAACCAGACGCCGAGAAGCGTGGGCGCCTCCTCGAAGGTCGTCGAATCGATCATCGACACCCGCATGCCGAGCTGCGCGATGCGGATGCCGAGATCGGCGTCCTCGGTCACGTTGAACGGGTCCCAGCCGCCCAGCGCGCGCAGCACCGAGGTGCGGAAATGGTTGGAGGTGCCGCCCAGCGGCATCGGCACGCCCAGCCGGTCGAGCGCCGGCAGCATCACCTCGTACCAGACCGCGTAATCCAGCGCGAAAAGACGCGTCAGCACATTGTCCTTGGCGTTGTAGAAATTGAGCCGCGCCTGCAGGCAGGCGATGTCCGCCGTCCGCGCGCGGAACGCGGCGACCGCCTTGCGCAACTGGTCGCGCTCGGGCCGGTCCTCGGCGTCGTAGATGACGGTGAACTCGCCGCGCGCGAAGTTCAGGGCATAGTTGCAGGCGCGCGGCTTGGTGCGCGGATGGCCGTGCGGCACGCGCACGATCTCGAACGGACCGCGGCCTTCGAGCATCGCGGCGGCCCGCGCCGTCTCGCCGTCATCCGCCTCGACGATGATCTTGATGTCGAGCCTGTCGCGCGGATAATCGATCAGCAGCAGCGCGCGGGCCAGGCGCGGCAGCACATTGGCCTCGCGGAACAGCGGCACCAGGATCGTGTAGACCGGCAGCGCGTCGCCCGTCGCCGCCGCTTCGCCGCGCGGCCGCGCCGCGATCGTGGCGAGGCCGGCGCGGAACACCGTGCCGGCGACGAAGGCGAGGGACAGGGCCGTGACGAGCGCCGTCCATGCCGCCCGCGGCGCCGACGCCGCGAAGACGGCGCCGGCGGCGAAGACGAAAAGCAGCACGGCGATCTGCGCCCGCGTGATCACGACATGGGCCGACAGTTCCGGCATCGCGCGCGCCAGCCCGTTGGCGGCCTCGTCGGCCAGTTGCTCGGCGATTGCGTCCGTCACATCGCCGGCGGCGCATGTCTGTGCGCCTGCGCCGAGCGCAGGTCGCGGCAACGCCCGGACGTCTTCCCGTGTCATGGAAGTGCCTGTCGCGCAGACGTGGAACGCCGACGGCCACGCGGCCGCGATGGGGGAACACACGCCAAACCCGACACGCGTCGGCGAATCATTTGTCGGGAGGCATTGGTTGAGCAACTATGTTGTTTTCAACCGGTGGTTAACCAACTGCGGCGCCCCGGCGCTATACCTGCGAATGAGTTGCGATTACAGTCGCGCCGTCTTATGGAAAGCGTCATGTCGAAACCTGTCCTGATCCTGGGTGCAACCCTGGCGCTTCTGGCCACACCGGCGTTCGCCGACGAGCCGATCGCGGTGTCGCTGCAGAACCATCGCTTCACGCCGGCGACCATCCATGTGAAGGCCGGCGTGCCGACCGTCATCGCGCTCACCAACAATGACGACGCGGCCGAGGAATTCGACTCGAGCTCGCTCAAGGTCGAGAAGGTCGTGGCCGGGCACAGTTCGGGCAATGTGCGGCTGCGGCCGCTGGCGCCGGGGCGCTATCCCTTCATGGGCGAATATCATTCCGAGACGGCGCAGGGCGTCGTGATCGCGGAGTAGGCGATGCTGTCCAGTCTCATCATCGTGTTCCGCGAGGTCATCGAGGCCGGCCTGATCGTCGGCATCGTGCTGGCCGCGACGCAGGGCGTGGCGCGGCGCGGGCTGTGGGTTTGCGCCGGAATCGGCGGCGGCATTCTCGGCGCCTGCCTGGTCGCGGCGTTCGCCGGCGAGCTCGCGGCGCTGTTCGAGGGCAGCGGACAGGAAGTGTTCAACGCCTCGGTGCTGCTCATCGCCGTCGCGATGCTCACCTGGCACAATGTCTGGATGGCGGGGCACGGTAGGCAGATGGCGCGCGAGATGCGCGTCATGGGCGCCGAAGTGTCGGCCGGCAAGCGCACGCTGACGGCGATGGCGATCGTGGTCGGCGTGGCGGTGCTGCGCGAAGGCTCGGAGGTCGTGCTGTTCCTCTACGGCATCGCGGCGCAGGGCGGCACCTCGATGAGCTCGATGTTGCTGGGCGGCACGCTCGGCCTTGGCGCCGGCGCGGCGGTGTCGGGGCTGATGTATTTCGGGCTGCTCACCATCCCGGCGCATCGGCTCTTCGCGGTGACGGGCTGGCTGATCACGCTTCTGGCCGCCGGCATGGCGTCGCAGGCCGCGCTGTTCCTGCAGAACGCCGGCTATCTGCAATTCTGGATGATGCCGCTATGGGACACGTCCTGGCTGCTGTCCGACGACAGCATCGCCGGCCGCCTGCTGCACACGCTGATCGGCTACACCGACCAGCCCGACGGATTGCAGCTCGCGGCCTATGCTTTGACCATCGCCGCGATCGTCACGCTGATGCGCGTGGTCAACCCTCCGCGTCCGTTGCCGGCCGCTGTCGCGAGCCCGGCCGAATAGGTCCTGTGCCAAATCGCAACGGCGCCGTCGCCTTCGAACAAGTTCCGTTCGAGCCCGCGCACGCGCGACGAGTTCCGTCGATGGAACCGCTACTGCTTGAACAATAAGTCAAAACCGAACGATCTGCTTGCCGCTTTGGTAAGACGCCGCTGCCATTGTGGCGCCGTCATCGGTGAGACGGCCCATGCAAAACGGTGAAGCGAACGCGGTCGACGGGGTTGCGGCGGAAGCGGCGGCCGTCGAGGCCGCGCCGCCGAGCGATGCGCCGCCGCGCCAAAGGCTGGTGCGCCGCGGCGAGCTGGCGCAACTGCTCGACGCCAAGCTCGTCGAGGACACCGAGCTCAAGGATGCGCCGCGGGCGCCCGACGCCTGGCTCGAGCGGCGCCTGCGCGTGTTCGAGCGCCAGATGACCGCCATGGAATCCCGCCAGGAGCAGGTCGAGAAGAACGCCCGCGCCGCCGCCGCCGCGGCCGAGGAGACCATCAAGGCGTTGCAGGCGACCGTCGCCGAATTGAAGGGGCGCGCCGACGCGGCGGAGGCGAAGGTCAAAACCGTCGCCGCCGAATTGCGCGCCAGCCTCAACGAAGCGGTGCTGCGCGTCGAAACCGTCGAGAGCGTGGCGCGCGCCGCGCTGGCCGAAAATCACGGCGCCGAAGCGGAAGTGCCGGCCGCCGTCGAGGCCGCGCCGGTCGAGACGCCGCCGGAAGAGCCGGCGCCGTCGCAAGACGAAGCCAAGCCCGCCGACGAGCCCGGCGCACCGGGCGAAGCGCCGAAATCCTATTTGACCGAGGTCCGCAAATCCGTCGCCGCCGCGACTGCCGCCGCCGAGGCCGAGGCTGCCGCGAAGGCCGAAAAGAAGTCGGCACGGGTCCGCTTCGGCCTGACCCGCTATTTCCTCGGCAGCGTCATCGTGCTGACCATCTTCGCGGCCGGCGCCGGCGTCGCCTTCAGCAAGGGCCTGAGCGACGGACGGCGCGATGCCATCGTGCACCGCGCGGCGGCGCCCGCGCGCGTCGCGCTCGCCGTTGCGCCCGCAACGCCGCTCGACCGGTTGACCGCCCGCGCCGAAGCCGGCGACGCGGTGGCGGAATTGACGGTGGGCTTGCGCTATCTGGGCGGGAAGGATCCGGCCCAGGCCTTCCACTGGATCACGCTGGCGGCGATCCACGGCCAGCCGGTGGCGCAATATCGCCTGGCGCTGCTGTATGCGAACGGCACCGGCACGGCGCGCGACGAGGCGCATGCGCTGTACTGGTACGAGGCGTCGGCGCTGCAGGGCAACCGCAAGGCGATGCACGATCTCGCCATCGCCTATGCCCAGGGCCGCGGCACGGCGAAGAACTCGGCGGAGGCCGCGCGCTGGTTCTCGCGCGCTGCCGGCTTCGGCTACATCGATTCCGAGTTCGACCTCGCGGTCTTGTACGAGCGCGGCGAGGGCGTGCCGCAAAGCCTGCTCGACGCCTACAAATGGTACGCGGTCGCCGGCCGGCAGGGCGACGCGGAGTCCAAGACGCGGCTGGAAGCGCTGCAGACCCAGTTGAGCGCCGACGACCTGGCCGCCGCCCGTCACGCCGCCGAGGCCTTCAAGGCCGCGCCCTACGACCGCGACGCCAACGTGCTCGACCTTTAAGCCGCCCGCGCGATCGGCGAGGGCAGGGGCCCCGGCTGGCAGGCGATGTCCTGCTGGCTGCCGAAGCGGCAGGCATAAGCCTTGGTGAATTCGGCGCCCAGCAGGAAAACCTGCGCGGAGTAATACACCCAGACCAGCATGACGATCAGGCCGCCCCAGGCGCCATAGGGCGCCTCGAGGCCGGTGCTGCCGAAATAATAGCCCAGCAGGAATTGCCCGAGCTGGAACAGCAGCGCGGTGCCGACGGCGCCGACGCCGACATCGCGCCATTCGAGGTCCTTGTTCGGCACGACCTTGTAGATCGCCGCGAACAGCAAAGAGGTCAGCACCGTCGAAATGCCGAGATTGAGCAGCGACAGCGCGAGCCGGCTATAGGCCGTGTGCGCGTCGATATAGTTGCCCAGAAGCGTGATCCCGGCGGTGAACACCATCGAGACCAGCAGTAGAAAGCCGAGCCCGACGACGAGCGCCAGGCTGACGGCCCGCCCGCGCAGCAGGCGCATCAGGACCGGCCCCTTGCGCGGCGCCCGCCAGATGACGTTCAGCGCGTCCTCCATCTCGCCGAACACGCCCGAGGCGGTGAGGATCAGGGTCACGACGCCGATGATGCTGCCGATGAGGCCGTTCGACGTGCCGGGCGCGTTGCGGATGGCGAGCAGCAGCACCTTCTGGCTCTGGAGGTCGATCAATTGGGCGAAGTGCTGGACGATGGCGGTACGGGCGGCGTCCCGGCCGAAGCCCAGGCTCGCGACCGTCACGGCGATGTACAGCGTGGGCGCGATGGCGGTCGCGCCATAGAAGGCGATGGCCGCGCCGCGCGTCATCGCGCCGTCTTCGATGAAGGCTTCGACACCGTCGCGCATCAGGCGCCAAAAAGTCAGAAGTCCGGTTCCCCGCATACGGGAACAACGCGCGCGAGGCCCCGGATGTTGCAGCGGGCAGCGTAAACGCCGCGAAAGCGTTCTCGATGGGGAGGCTTTCGCAATGACAATGGTTCCGGCAACGGCTTCGCGCTGGAAGGCGGCGGGTCGGGAAGGCCGCGCCGCGTTGGCGCGCGCGGGGCGCTGGGCACGGCGCACGCTCTGGCAGGGCCCCTGGACGGGCCCGCGCATCGCGCTATGGGCCGCCGGTCTCGTCATCGCCCTGCTCGCCGCCGCGATCGTCTGGCTGTATTTCCTCGACTGGAACACGATGCGCGGGCCGGTGGCGCGCTACGCCTCGGCGCGGCTGCACCGGCCGGTGCGCATCGACGGCGATCTCGACGTCCATCTCTTCAGCTTCACACCCAGCGTCTCGGTTTCCGGCCTGAAGGTCGCCAACCCCGACTGGGCCGGCGCCGGGCAGGCCGCCGACATCGCGCATCTTGCCTTCAGCGTGCGGCTTCTGCCTTTTCTGTTCGGCCACACGATCCTGCCTTTGGTGCAATTCGACCGGCCGGACATCGTCGTTGTCCGCCGCGCCAACGGCATGACGAATTGGGATTTCGGCGGCGGCAATACCGGCTGGAACATCCCGCCGATCCAGCGTTTCCTGGTCCAGGACGGCCATATCCGGATCGACGACCGCGTGCGCAAGCTCCTGTTTACCGGCTCCGTCTCGTCACGCGAGACCGCCGGCGGCGGCGGCAGCGCCTTCCAGCTCACGGGCAACGGAACGCTCAACGGCAACGCGTTTATGGCTGAGGTGCATGGCGGGCCGCTGATCAACGTCGATCTCAGCAAGCCCTATGGCTTTCAGGCCGATATCCGCGCCGGCGCCACCCATATCGTCGCCGACGGCACCGTCACCCATCCCTTCCACCTCGGAGAATTCACCGCCACGACGACGATCTCCGGCGCGAACCTGTCGAATCTTTACGACCTGACGGGCCTCGCCATGCCGCAGACGGCCCCCTATCGCGTGTCGGGCACGCTGACGCGCGACGGCGCGCTTTATCAGTTCCGCGACTTCTCCGGCACGGTCGGATCGTCCGATCTGCGCGGCTCGCTGAAGGTCGATGCCTCCGGCGCCAAGCCGCTGGTGTCCGGAGCGGCGTCGTCGAAGGTGCTCGACTTCAAGGACCTCGGCGCGCTGTTCGGCGGCAAGTCGCGCGACGCGATCGCCACCGGCCGTCTGCTGCCCGATCTGCCGCTGCATGTCGACCGCCTGCGCCAGATGGACGCCGATGTGGACTACGACGCGCAGACCATCCGCAGCCGCGACTTCCCGCTGCGCGGCGTGCATACGCATATCGCGCTCAACAATTCCGTGCTGGTGCTGAAGCCGCTGTCCTTCCAGTTCGCCTATGGCAAGCTCGGCGGCTCATTGCGCATCGACGCGCGCAACGCCGTGCCGGTGACGAGCGTCGACGCCCGCGTCACCGACATCAAGGTCCAGCAATTCCTGGGCGGCGGCGGCGCGCCCGCGGCGACCGGATTGCTCGAAGCGCGCGCCCGGCTCGAAGGCGCGGGCGACAGCGTGCAGAAGGTCGCGGCGAGCGCGAACGGGCCGGTGACGCTCGTCATGCCCCGGGGCGGGTTCAACGAAAAGCTCGCCGAGCTGACCGGCATCGACCTGCTCGACGCGCTCCTGATCGGCGGCCGCAAGAACACGAATTTGCGCTGCGCCGTGGCGCATTTCGAGACGCATAACGGCGTCATGACGTCCCCGTATTTCGTGTTCGATACCGATCCGGTGCGCATCGAAGGCAAGGGCGCGATCGATCTTCGGGACGAGACCCTCGACATGACCCTGGCCGGCAAGCCCAAGGAATTTCGCATCGGCAGGCTGCGCGCCCCGATCCGGATCGACGGCCCCCTGGCGCATCCCCATGCCGGCATCGAGGCCGGCCCCCTGGCGCTGCAGGGCGGCATCGCGATCGCGCTGGGCATCCTGTTTCCGCCGGCCGCGATCCTGCCCTTCGTCGATCCGGGATTGGCGAAGGACGCCAACTGCGCCGGCCTCTTGACCGCGGCGAAGGCCCAGGGCGCGCCGGTTCACCGGTCCAGATAGGCGAATTCGCTGTCCTGCATCCAGTGCGCGCGTTCCAGATGCGTGCTGACGACATGGAGCGCCCAACCCGGATGCGCATCGACGCCGATGCGGAAATGGGCGCTGGCCATCTCGCGCAGCGAGGCGCCTTGCGCTTCGGCGTTCAGCAGCTCGTTGTAGAGATGGACGTTCCGCAGATCATAGGCGGTGACGGCGTCGCTCCACGGACAGGCGTTCCACAGCCGGATCGCATGGTCCGCCGGCCGTGGAGCGGGCAGGGGTGCCCGATCCGGCTGGCCGGCGTCGCAATAGGCCTGACACTCGCCGAGCTCCACGGCACCGCTCATGCGGCGGGCGGGAAGAACACCAGGGCGCGCACCTCGATGCTCTCGCGCGGCAGCGCGTTCGGCGGCGCCGTGGGATCGTCGAAGCCGGTATGCGGCGTGAAGC
This sequence comes from Rhizomicrobium sp., assembly GCA_037200045.1. Classification (NCBI taxonomy): domain Bacteria; kingdom Pseudomonadati; phylum Pseudomonadota; class Alphaproteobacteria; order Micropepsales; family Micropepsaceae; genus Rhizomicrobium; species Rhizomicrobium sp. Next base: position 796,697 of record JBBCHM010000002.1, on the reverse strand, counting down.
GGGACGGGATCGCCGTATCGGAATCGAAGCCCTTGATGAGGATGACCTCGTCGCGCTGCATGCGCGGGAAATAATACCAGCGGTGCTTCGGATTGAACTGCACCGCATAGGTCTCGCCGACCTTGTCCTTGTAGATCAGATCGCTCGCGATGAGATCGTCGGGCGCCACCGTCCGCGCGTCGAGCACGGCGAGCGGCGTGTCCTCCAGCGGGCCGCGGATCGGCCGCCAGACATTGACCTCGATGAAGCGGTTGCGCAGCCGCGCCGCCGCCTCCGGGCCGTCCAGATGGTCGGTGACGCGCCGGCGCCCCGACAGCTCGGTGTAGTCGTTGTGGACCCGCCGCACCGGCTCGCGCATGCCGGCGATGCCGGCCTCGAATTTGGGCAGCGAGCGGATCGTGTGATCGAAGATAATGACCTTCTCGCCGCCGGTCTCGCGCTTCAGGAACGCGTCGATCTCCGGATAATAGCGGTCGCGGATCTGGTCCTCGTCGTAGAAGTCCTCGACCGCGCTCTCGTGGCGGCGCAGCGCGAAGCCCTGTTCGTCGAGGGAGAGCGCGTCCGCCGCCGGCCGCGCGTCGCGGATCAGGACGTTGTCGATCGCGTTCACCTCGCCGTAGCGCGCCGGCACGCCGGGCGGCGGATCGAAGGTGTAGTTGTAGGGCTTCTTGTCGGTGCGAAGCAGGTAATTGAGCGTGGCGCGGACGCCGCCGAGCGAGTCGAGCTGATGAATGTTCATGCCGTCCTCCTGTCGTGTTAATACTATAGTTCATCAATAGACAAAGACAAGTAAGCAAAGCGCGCGGGGCCCATGCGCAAACGGGGGAGCTGTCGGCCGCGTCCGGCGCTAGGATGGCGGCGACATTCGAACCGGACGGCTCCCCATGACCGATCAACCCAGCATCCTCGTCGTCGGCGTCGGCGCCTCGCACGGCCTCGGTGCCGCCATCGCCCGCCGGTTCGCGGCCGGCGGGTTTTCCGTCGCCATCGCCGGACGGAACCGCGAAAAGCTGGCGCAAACGGAAAAGGAACTGGAGGAATCCGGGACCAAGGTCGCCGCCATCGTCGGCGACGCGGCGAAGGCGGGCGATGCGGCGCGTTTCGTCGCCGCCGCCGAACAGCTCGGGCCGCTGCGGGTCGTGGTGCACAATGCCGGCAGCAACAATCCGGCGCCGTTCCTGAACGTTGCGCCCGAGCAGTTCGAGCAGCATTGGCGCGAGCACGCGCTGGGTGGCTTTCACGTCGCGCAGGCCGCGATTCCGGTGTTCCTGGAACAGGGCGGCGGCACGCTGATCTTCACCGGCGCTTCGGGGAGCCTGCGCGGCAAGGCGAATTTCGCGCCCTTCGCCGCCGCCAAGGCGGCGCTCCGGGCGACGGCGCAAAGCATCGCGCGCGAATACGGTCCCAAGAACATCCATGTCGGCCATGTCGTCATCGACGGCGGCATCGAAGGCGACCGCCTGCTGTCCCGCGTTCCGCAGCTCAAGGACCAGCGCGGGCCCGACGGGCTGCTCAAGATCGACGCCATCGCCGAGGCCTATTGGACGCTGCATCACCAGCACCGCAGCGCCTGGACGCTGGAGCTCGATCTGCGCCCCTGGGCCGAGCCGTTCTGAGAAGGCGTCAGCCGACCGGCAGGCGGGCCAGGGCGTCCGCCACGCGGCGCACCGCGACGCCGGCGGCGGGAATGGCGCCGCCCATGGTCATGAAGCCGTGGATCATGTCGGGGAAGTAGAGCTGCTCCACCGCGACGCCGGCGCAGCCCAGCCGTCCGGCATAGGCGGCGGCCTCGTCGCGCAACGGATCGAACCCCGCATAGAGCACCACCGCCGGCGGCAAGCCGCTCAGGTCGTAGGCGAACAGCGGCGACAGCCGCCAATGCTGCGGCTTGACGAAATCGCGCACGTAATTCTCGCGATACCAGCGATAGAGCTTGGACGTCAGCAGATAGCCCTCGGCGAACGCCTTGTGCGACGGCATCGAGGCGCGCATGTCGAGGCACGGATAGAGTAGAATCTGGAAGCGCGGCTGCACCTCCGACCGCGCGTCGCGTTCGGCGAGGCACACGGCCGCCGCCAGATTGCCGCCCGAGCTGTCGCCGGCGATGCCGATGCGCGTGGGATCAACCCCCAGCCAGCGATGATTGTCGTGCACCCAGCGCAGCGCCTTGCGGGTGTCCTCGAACGCCGCCGGGAAGGGATGCTCGGGCGCCAGCCGGTAGCGGACCCAGATGACGACGCTGTCCGTGGCGTTGGCGATCTGCCGGCACAGCGGCTCATAGATTTCGAACGTGCCGACCGTCCAGCCGCCGCCATGCAGGTAGACGATCGCCGGAGACGCCGCGCGCTCGGCGCCGCCCCTCGGCCGGATGATGCGCAGGGAAGGCCCGTCCCCGATCCGCGGAAAGACCTGGAAGACCCGGTCGACATCTTCCAGCGGCGCGAGCAGCGGCCGCCGGCTTTCCTCATAGCGCCGCCGGACCTCCTCGATATCGGCGGAGGGCCTTGGGCCGTTATGCGCGAGTTGCTCGATCACCCGGAGCGCCGCCGGCGCCGGCGTTGCCGGCTCCACGCCCGGGATGAGGCGCAGGAGCTCGGCGCGCGGCGGGTACGATTCGGCGTCCAGCCTGCTCCCAACGCCGATCGTCATGGCTTGCGATCCGATTGAATTCGCCTTTAGTCTATCAAGTTAATATAGTAAGTCCAGTGCCACGGCCGGCGGACCTGTGAACTCTCCCGGCCGTCCCGCGACGAGGATGACGACATGCCGCGAAACGTCGATGGCGAATGGGGTGGCGACCTGTCCGGCTGTGCGGGGGAATGCCATATGGTGGCCGCTTGGCAATTGAAAAGCTCGCCGCTTTTTCTCGCGGGGATCGAGATCGAGGCGGCCTGCGATTGCGAGGCCCGGCGCGCCGCCCGCCCGCCGCGCCCCTGGTCCGGGCTCGGCCTTGCATTCACCCGCAAGGCGGCGACAATCGCGGCGTGGGTCCTTCGCGGCCCGCTTTCCAAGGGACGCAAGTGACGATGGGTTCCGCCCAGACGCCGATCGAAGGCTTTCACGCCCATGTCTACTACACGCCCGCGACCAAGCCGGCGGCGGCGCGGCTGCGCGACGCCATCGCCCGCGATTTCACGGTCGTGCTCGGGCGCTGGCACGACGTTCCGGTCGGCCCGCACGACGCGGCGATGTACCAGGTCGCCTTCGCGCCCGAAGCGTTCGCCGGGCTCGTGCCCTTTCTGATGCTGCACCGCGACGGGCTGAGCATCATGGTCCATCCGCTGACCGGCGACGATTACGAGGACCACGCGACCCACAGCCTGTGGCTCGGCGCCCAACTGCCGCTCCGCCTCGACGTGCTGCGGGCCGAATCGGCCGGCTAGCGCCATTCGGATAGCGATGTGCTAGACATTGCCGCGCGTTCTTGCGGATCGGGCGGGGGCGTTCTATATAGCGCGCAAGGGCTGACATGCTTTCCAACAAGGCAAAATACGCATTCAAGGCGATGTTCGCGCTCGCAAAGCTCGAACCCGGCGCCCTGCTGCAGGCGTGGGACATCGCCCGTCAGGAGACCATCTCCAAGAAATTCCTCGATCTCATCCTCCTGGAGCTGCGCGGCAGCGGGTTGGTGCGCACCGTTCGCGGCCAGCATGGCGGCTACGCGCTCGCCAAGCCGCCGAGCGAGATCACGCTCGGCCAGATCGTGCGGATCATCGACGGGCCCCTGGCGCCGATCGCCTGCGCCAGCGTCACCGCCTATCGGCGCTGCGCCGACTGCAAGGACGAGGCGGGCTGCCTGGTGCGCCAGAGCATGCGGCGGGTGCGCGACGCCGCGTCGGACATCCTCGACCACACCACGCTGGCCAGCGCCCTGGCGATGCAGAAGGCCGGCAAGGCGCGCGCCAAGGCCAAGCGTCCGCGCGCCGCCTGATCACCAGTCCAGCAGCGGGAACAGCGTGTCGGCGACCCAATGGGCGCGCCTCAGATGCGACCGCACCACGCCGCGCGCATAGGCATGTCCGGGATCGAGCCCGAAGATCGTCCGCGCCAGCTCCTCTTCCGTCGCGCCCTCGGACTCGTCGTGCAGCAGCCACGCATAGGTGGAAATGTGGCGCTTGTCGTAGTCCGAGACCTCTTCGCTCCACGGGCAAATGGTCCAGGTGCCGCGCGCCCTGATGCCGGGCGGCGGGCGGTACGGCGCGCGGCGCGCCGGCGCGGGAAAAGCCAGAACGGTCCCCATGTCCTCCGCCGGCCCCTCCGCTATTCCGCCGCGACCTTCAGGTCCGGCCGCCGGACTTCCTTGCGGCGCGTCAGGCTGTGGCGGCCGTCGGCGCCGAGCGGCACGTCGCCGTCGATCGTCACGCGATGCAGTTCGCGCTTCTCGGTGAAATCGCCGATGCCGTAATGCTGCGTCGCGCGGTTGTCCCAGATCGCCACGTCGCCCGGCGCCCAGTGCCAGCGCACCGTGTTCTCCAGCCGCGTGATGTGATCCTGGAAGATCGCGATCAGCCGCGCGGAATCCTCGCGGTTCAGCCCGACGATCTTCTGCGCGAAATTGCCGAGCAGCAGCGTGCGCTCGCCGGTCTCCGGATGGATGCGCACCAGCGGATGTTCGGTCTCGTACACCGTCGAGGCGAACACGTTGGCATGGTGCTTCAGCCGGTCGGCGGAGGCGTCGGGCCGCGCCGCGGCATAGTCATAGGCGTTGCTGTGCACCGCCCAGAGCTTGTCCGCCAGGTCGCGCAGCGGCGCCGGCAGGTGGTCATAGGCCGCGGCGGTGTTCGCCCACACCGTGTCGCCGCCCCTGGACGGCAGGATCACCGCGCGCAGGATCGAGGCCAGCGGATAGGCGTCCACGAAGGTCACGTCGGTGTGCCACTGGTTCGCGGCATAGGTGCCGTCGGACAGGATGTTCAGCGCGCTCTCCGTGCCCTCGATCTTCGGCACGGTCGGATGCGGCACGAGATTGCCGAGAAGCTTGCCGAACGCCTCCTGCCCGGCATCGTCGAGATGCTGCTGCTCGCGGAAGAAGAGGACCTTGTGGGTCAGAAGCGCCTGGCGGATGGCGGCGACGGTCTCGGCCGCAAGGTCCCCGCCCAGCTTGACGCCGAGAATCTCGGCGCCGATCCGTCCGGCGACCGGCCGGTGGGCCAGCCCCGTCGCGTCGCCCTTGCGGCTGATCTGCTCATGCAAGCCCATGTCGTTCTCCTGTGTGTGCGAGAGATGGTTGGGGGAGGGCGGACGGCGTACCGCGATCCGCGGCAAGCGGAATGCCGAGCGCGGCGAAGGCCACGCGCCGCGACGCCGGCTGCCGTTCCTTGCCCCGCTCCCACGCCGCCTTATCCAAGCGCCTCTCCGTCCTGCACGTGCGGCACTCTTACCACGGAATCCCCATCTTTCAACTAGACATTCATGCCGGGCGCGTTGAAAATCCATCTCATTGCTGGACATTCACCGCGAAAGGCGGGTTTGCGCATGCGCTCGATCACCAAGCTGGAAGTCGTCGGCTACGCAGTTTTCGCCGGCCTGTTCGCAGCGGTCCTGGCGCTGCGCCCCGCGCACGGCGCGGAAGCGCCGCTGCAACGCGCTCCGGCGGCGGACGTCAACCGCATGTTGAGAGCGAAGTTCGATCCGACAAACCCGCTCGCTGTCATGCCCGCGCCGGCGGGCATCCAGCGGGCCGCCGGATAGAGCCCGGGTTCCCGCTTGCGCGGGAACGACAGCGTTGGGCACATTGCTCCGACGGGCGAGTGCCGTTGGCTCGCCAGCATAATGGCCACCTGGAAATTCATCCAAAAACCGTGAAAAACTCCCGGCTTGAAGGTGCTGGAATATCGCCATGAAAGTGTATTTCGCCTCGGATCATGCCGGATTTGAAATCAAGAATAAACTTGTCGAATATGTCCGCGACCAACTCCATTGCGACGTCGAAGATTGCGGCGCCCTGGTAAACGATCCGCGGGACGACTACCCCGGAATCATCGCCGTTGCCGCCAGGAAACTTTCGGACGACGTCGCCGCGGGGAAAGACAGCCGTGCCATCGTCGCCGGGGCTTCCGGACAAGGCGAAGCGATCGTGGCCAACCGGTTCAAAGGCGTTCGCTGCGCGCTCTACTATGGTGACCCCGGGAACAGCCAAGTGGACGCGTCCGGAAAACATCTGGATATTCTCGTGTCGACGCGCGAGCACAATAACGCAAACGCGCTCTCCCTCGGCCTTCGGTTTCTGACGTTCGATCAAGCCAAGGACGCCGTCGCGCGCTGGCTCGCGGCGCCGTTTCCAGGAGAAGCGCGCCACGCGCGCCGGATCACGCAGACGGATCAGGTTTCGTAATAGCGACGCGGGCGGGCAAAGTAGGGTTGGCGTGGCGGCTGCTTTGCCCGCCCGCCAACAAAGATGGTGCCGGCTACAGGACTCGAACCTGTGACCCCCTGATTACAAAAAAGTTCTACGGGGTTAGTCAACGCATTGATTTCTAAGGCTTATTGGCCGAATTGTTACGGTAAGTAGTTGATACTGCTACTATTTCATTCCCTTCCGCGTATCGTCGCCATATCATCTGCCCGCCAACGCATTGCATTCGCTTTGCGCATATTTCGCATATAGGCAGGAGATAGCATGGCTAAGAGAATGCTGACCGATCAGATCGTCCGAGCGCTTCTACCCCCAAAATCCGGCATGAGTGTTCTCCGTGACGACAAGGTCCGGGGCTTGGGCGTGCGGGTCCTGCCGTCAGGAACGCGCGCATTCGTTCTGGACTATACCGCCAATGGGCGGCGGCGCATCTACACCATTGGAAAGTTCCCGGAGTACACCACCAATGGCGCGCGGGCCAAAGCCGCTGAACTAAAGGACGCGATCAAGCACCGCGGGGCCGACCCGGCGCGAGAAGCAGAGGACGCTAGGGAAGCGCCTACGGTGGCGGACCTGTGCGAGCGGTTCAAGGAAGAGCATCTTCCCAAGCTTCGGGCTTCGACGCGCAGTGACTATTCCCGCATGATGGAGAACGACATCCTTCCTCGGTTTGGGAAGCGCAAAGTCGTAGATATCAAGCGAGCCGATGTGGAGGGCCTTCACCGCGCGATCAAGGATCGCGACGCCCCGACCTCGGCAAACTTTTGCCTCGCGCTATGCAGCAAGCTTTTCAACTTCGCCATTGATGCCGAGTGGATCGAGAAGAACCCGGCCAAGGGCGTGAAGCGCAATCCGGTAGAGGCGCGAACCCGCTACCTAACGAAGGTGGAAATCATATCGCTGACGAAGGCCCTCAACGGGCATCCCGACCAGAACATTGCTGACCTGTTCCGCCTGCTGCTCTTGACCGGCGCCCGGCGCGGGGAAACCCGTTCGGCAACTTGGGACCAGGTTGATCTGGCCGAGGGCAACTGGACCAAGCCGAGTCACGCCACCAAACAAAAGCGCGAACACCGCGTTCCGTTGGCAGCACCGGCGCGCGCATTGCTTTCGAAACGACGGGCGCTAGCTGATGCCGATCTGAAACGCCTGAAGGTCGAAGTTGGTAAGGCCGCGCCGGAGGATCGACCCGCACTGGAAGAATGGCGGCGCAGAGTGGAAGGCTTCGTCTTCCCGGCGAAGGATGGCAAGAGCGGCCACGTAATCGACCTGAAGAAGCCATGGGCCGCTCTCTGCAAGAAGGCTGGCATTCCCCGAACCGGAAAGAATGCCGCCCGCATCCATGATCTGAGGCACACGGCGGCCAGCGTTTTGGCATCCAGCGGCGCAAGCCTACCTTTGATCGGACAGCTACTGGGCCATACCCAGGTCACGACGACAGCGCGCTACGCCCATCTCTTCGACGACGCGCAGAGAGATGCTGTAGAGCGTCTGGGCGCAGTCATGGCAGGCGGTCCAAGCGCCAAAATCGTTCAATTCAAAGCGCGCGGTCTGAAACGCAGCTAAATCGGGGCTTTCTGCGATTTCAGAGATTTCGCCAAAAATATTTATTTGGCGGATTTCCTCTACTTTCCATGCCAAACGCGCCGCATTCGGCCTCCAACAGCCGAAAACCTCGATGCCGTCGGTACGTCTTTTAGGCATGAAGCTTAGGAGACGTCAGTGGATGCACAGAAAGTTCAAGTAGCAAACCGTAAAGACAAGGCCGCGCGCAACGTGCCGCCCGTTCGCGTCAAGGATCAGCCAATGGAGCTGTTCGATGGGCGGTTGGTGAACAGCAAGGCCATTTGCAAAATCCTGCAATGCGGTCCCTACCGCCTGTCAATGATGATCGGCCTGCCAGATGGCATGCCGTTTATCCGCATCGGCGCGCGCAACTGGTTTGATCCCGAAGCGGTCCTCACTTGGCTGAAGACCCGGCAGGATCAAAAGAACCCCAAGTCAAAACGTCGCTAGGGGCGGCTGATGCCATCGGGAGTCGAACTGCGTCCGCAGTCTCGCTGGCTCGCGCGCAAGATCGCGCGCGACAGTGGGATCAGTGAAGCAGAGGCAGAGCGTGGGGTCTTGGAACTCATCGCGCGTGGACACCTGCGCATCATTCCAAACGCAGGCCCCGAGGGCACCGATGCCTTCGAGCCGATCATCAAAGGATTGCCCCAATGACCGCGCGAATGCCTCTGCGCACCGTGAAGGCAATCTGGCGGGACCAAGTTTGTGCCGACAACGGATTGCGGCCTGCGGCCTTCAAGATCGGATACGTCATGGCGGATTACATGACGATGGCAGAGTCAGCGGAAGAATATCGCCGCACCGGCAAGGTGATCATCTGGCCGTCGCAGGAGAGCCTGCACCTGCGAACTGAGCTTGCGCATGACACGATCCGATCAAGTGTGGCGCAGTTGATTGAACGAGGGCATCTACGAAAGCTGAAGCGCGGCAATCAATTCACAGGGTCGAACACGTATCGGATCATTCTGCGGGCTGGAGAAAGCAACTAGGAAAAATCGGCGATGCTGTCCCCTAAATATCCGCGATGCTCCCCCCTAAAAATCAGGTGCTAATCCTTCTTGAGTCAATCCGTTCTTATCGAAGCCGTTCTGAAAGAGAAATTGCGCTACGCGCGATTTACCTTCGGTTGGCAGGGCCATGAGGAAATGAAGATGGTTAGGTTCGATCAATCCGGGGAAGGAAGAAATCGGTTCCTGCGCAATCTTCACAGATCGCCCCTGAGACAGCGGGCATTCGATGTACTTGGAGAGGAAGGGCCGCGCCTGCTCGCAGAAATGAAAGAGGCTCACCCAGAGGACTTCGACGAATGGGCAAGGAACATCCTGCGCAAGTGCGCGCGCCTCGACAGCAAGCGCAGAAGACACCGCTACATCGCCGGCTGCATATCCAGGCACCGCCGCATCGAAGAGTTGTCGAAGTGGCAGGTAGACAATCCTGATCCGCACGACGTGCTTGATCTGGATGAAATCAGAATGATCGGCAGGGATGAAAGTCGGGCGTACTATGCGAAGGCAGTGCGCGTCGAATACGAACTGGTGGCGCTGTCCGAAGGAAGGGGAGGGTATAGTCTACTGATTGAGAGAATGGGTGCCGAGCGAGCTTGGAAGATGGCTACCCGCCTTATGGCGTTCATCGACGCTGATAGGTGCGCCGACCAGATCAACACAATCTTGACGTGCGCCGCGCGAGAGACAATTCGGTATCCTGAGCGCTACATCGCCAAGGTCATCGAGAATGAGCGAGGGGAATAGTTCAAGCGAAGCGTTCGGTATGACGAAAATCAGATCGTGCCGAATGAATGAGCGCGGCGATCTTCGACCATCTTTGCGCCGCGCCAAATCAGTTGCATGCGCAATGCCGCGATCCGGGCCATTCTGAGACGATCCAATCACTCTCCAATACATCGCCAACTTATCAATTATAAGGGGCCAATGACGCGCCAACGCTTGATATCATTGCTTTACCTTTGCATGTCGCCTTAGCCTTTCCGCGAAATATGCGCATCAAGTTTCGATGCCATGCGGATTTGCGGCCAAGAATGAAGCGGCGGACCCCAACGCAATGCTCGATCTGCAATCACCGGGAACATGCGTCGATTGATCTGGCGTTAGCGCGCGGCGTCTCGGTGCGCGCCCTGAAGCGCAGATACAAGCTTGGTATCGACTCACTCTATCGCCACGCCAAGAACCATCTGCCGCCGCAGCTCCGCGCCAGATTGATCGCAGGCCCAAGCATCGAAGGCGTCGACCTGGACCGGCTCCGCGAGACGGAGAGCCAGTCGCTCTTGATGAACCTAGTAGCCCTGCGCAATCGGTTGTTCTCCAGCCTCGATGTTGCAGAGGAGTGCGGCGATAGCGCGATGGTGGCGCGGGTCGCGGGGCAGCTTCATCGCAATCTCGAAGTGACCGGCGAACTGCTTGGCGACCTCTCCACCGGCAGCACGACCATCAACAACGTCTTGGTCCTGCCCGCCTACGTCGAGATGCGGGTGGAACTGGTCAAGGCCTTAGCGCCATTCCCGGACGCCCGGCAGGCCGTCGCAAAGGTCCTGCATCGGATCGAGAGCAAGGCCGCAGAGACAATCAGGACCAACGAGGAACGAGGGCTAGCCGCATGACCAAGGCAGCAGACCACATAGCGAACTTCCTGCAGATGCAGGCGGTCACCACGATCATCAGCGAGGAAGCGAAAAAGTATCCGTCACCGCCTGAGTATCCGAAGACGAATGACACGCTCGATTTTGCCACTGGCAAAGTCAAATCGAAACGGCCGGGCCTATGCTAGCCCGCGATCTCGCCCGGTCCTTGGATAGCGCCTACTGGTTTCAGGACGCGGGCATCATGCATCCCGATAACTGGCAGGTGCAGGCGATCCGTTCGCAATCGAAGCGCCAGCTTTGGAACGTCCACCGGCAGGGCGGCAAGAGTACGACCGCGGGCCTCAAGGCAATCGAGAAGGCGGTCGCCCAGCCCAACTCACCCGTGCTGGTTATCAGCCCCAGCCAACGGCAATCGGCGGAGACAGTCCGAACATGCCTATCCCTGCATTCGAGGGTCTGGGGTTTGCCAAGGATCGTCGGAGAGTCCGCCCATCGTCTTGAGTTGGAGAATGGCTCCCGGATAATCAGCTTGCCGTCCAGCGAGACGACTGTGCGCGGCTTCGCAAATGTCGCGCTCCTGATCCTCGATGAGGCTTCGCGCATTCCCGACGAGATTGTTGCCGCGTGCCGCCCGATGCTGGCGGTCAGCGATGGCGACATTATCGCCCTCAGTACGCCGCAAGGCCGTCGCGGCTTCTTCCACGATTGGTGGGAGAACGGCGGCACCACTTGGGAGCGCACGCGGATCACGGCCAACCAGTGCAGCCGCATCAGCCCTGCGTTCCTGGCCGATGAACGAAAGGCGCTCGGCGAGGCGCTTTATCGGCAGGAGTACCTTTGCGAGTTCGTGGAAAATGACGAGCAGGTCTTCCCGAGTGAAATCATTCGGGTCGCCTTCAGTTCGGAGGTTGTCTCGCTATGGCAATGACAACCAGCCGACAAATCAAACGCGGTCTCAAGGCTGTCTCGGAACACAGTTTTGTTCTGGCAGCAGATCTTGGTCAGAGCGCCGATCCAACAGCGATAGCTGTCATGGAGCGTGTTGTTACCTCGCACGTCTATTATAGCGGCCAAGAAACGGCAGCCGGCGAGACATTTGATGTTCGCTACCTGCGGCGGCTCCCGCTTGGCTTGAGTTACGTCGATCAGGTTCAGGAGATGGCGAGGCTCCTTGGTCGCCCGCCACTCAGCGAGGGCTGCGAGTTCGTGATTGACGCCACCGGCGTCGGTCGTCCCGTTGCCGATCTTTGGGATCATGGCGGGCACAAGCCGATCCGCGTCACGATCACGGGCGGTGATCGTCAGTCGGCGCGCGGCGTGCGGAATTGGCATGTGCCAAAGCAAACGCTGATTAGCGCTCTCGACGCCCGGCTACATTCCGGCCAGCTACGGTTTGCGGCTGATCTTGCTGAAGCGGGCGCGATGGCCGACGAACTCAAGAACTTCCGCCGCAGCGTCAGCGCCGCCGGTCGCTACTCGTATGACGCGCGAGTCGGCAAGCACGACGATCTGGTTTTGGCAGTTGCGCTCGCGCTCTGGGTCTTCGTCGGTAAACCAAAATACCAAACCGCCTCTGTCGGAAAATACTCGCTAACCTGAAAGGAGAATTGACATGCCTGCCTCATTCCCCGGTCGCTCCGGCCAACACCCGCAGCGCCATGAAATGTTCGAACAATGGGCCGCTCGCTTCCCGAATGCCGATGACGGCCTCTCTAGCGCGATCAAGACGCTCCTGGGCGGCTACCAGACGTTTCGCCAGCATCACGCGCGATATACGGCCGATGAAACGAGCACGCAGGGCGCTCGGCTTGTTAAGAGTTCGAAGGCTGCCCGCGCGATCCTGCCTCTCGTTGAAGCGCTCGATGTGGCGAATGAGGCCGCCATGCAACGGGCGGCGCATCTCGAGGCGATTACCGCGAAGGCCTACAATCCGCCGAACCCGCAATACCCGACTTGCATGCGCCATCAGGAAATCAGAGCGCACTTCAAGTCCCTGCCGAACGGTGATCGGCTGAACCTGTTGGAGGCAGCGCGCAAAGCGGGCGACGAGGACACTCTTCTGGCTGTCGCCAGTTGTCAGGCGTACCTCTCCGGCGTCGTCCCGGAGATGCATCAGTTTGTTCGCGATACCTTGATCGAAGCCCACGCACCGAACGAGGCGGCGGCACTGAAAGGCCTTCGCGAACAACAAGGCTACGCACAACAATTCCGCGACACGATGCTTCAGTCGGTTGCCGATACCGTCGATTTCAAGAAGGCCGATGAACTGATCGCGGCTGCCCGGGACGACCTGGCGGCCTGAACCTGCGGCGCGTTCCAACGCTGCTAGCCCGCGAAGGTGGGACCTTTCCTAGCAGCGCGCCGACGCAGAGGGGCCGGGCGGCATCCAACGTCCGGCCCCAACTCTTATATGCTGGGGCGGCGCGGGCCTTGGGTTGAGCGCAGCGACCGCCATCGACTCGAATTCCTTCCAATACAATCTGTAAAGCCGAGTCGCCGCGACGTATTGACATCTAGACTTCGACCCCACATAGTGTGCCGCAGAAGGGGGCGGGCCACCAGGGCATTGATTCTGGTGTTCCGCCTTATTGTTTTTGGGGCATCCCGTGGCAGAAGCAGCAGTCGGCAGTCAAACGCTCAACGAAAACAATGCCAAGAGCTTGTTCGCCGTGCTCGCACTGAACGCGGCGGCCTTCTATTTGGTGGAACACGCGATGGCGATCACGGTCGGAGACTGGATCGCCCTGGCGACGGGCTGGATGTCGGCATTGCCGGCTGGCGTGGGCGTCGTATTGACCGGAATTCTCAACGCGCAGATCGGCGACGAATTGAAGGCCCGGATGGTCTTTCTGCGTTGGCGGTTCCCGTATCCGGGCTCCGAAGCCTTTTCACGGTATGGCCCTCGTGATCCGCGCGTCGACATGGCCGCGCTATCGACCGCGTTCGGTCCGCTGCCCACCGAACGGAAGGAGCAGAACGCTCTCTGGTATCGCCTGTATCGGACGATCGCCAGCCATCCGGTCATCGAGCATGTGCATCGCAAATTCCTGTTCGCCCGCGACTATTCCTTCATCTCGCTGATCCTGGTCGTGATCCTGGGCGCCGCCGCCGCCGTGACCATGCCGATCAAGACGGCCGCCATCTACGTCATCGTCCTCGTCCTCCAATGGGCGCTCGCCACAAGAGCCGCAAATGTCAGCGGCCATCGATTTGTAACCACCGTCCTCGCGCAGAAAGGCGCGGGAAACTAACCAGAAAGGATTTGGGTAATGGGTATTTTTCACTTCTTGAACGTCAAGCAGGGCGACTGCTCCATCATTGAGCATCCGAACGGTCATGTAACCGTGATCGACGTCTGCAACGCGCGGCACGATTATTCCGCGCAAGACAATGAGCTGACCAAGTTTCTGAGGGCGGAGGCCGCGCGCCAGTCTCCGAAAGGGAATTTTGGGCAGAAGGAATTTCCTGTGAACCCGATCGAGTACATGCGGCGTCGCGGGATCAAGAGCATCTTCAGGTTCCTCCTGACGCATCCCGACATGGATCACATGGACGGCATCAAGGATGTCTTCGAGGCGTTCCCGGTCTACAATTTCTGGGACACGCAGAACACCTGCGAAGACAAGCCGTTCGGAAATAACGCACCGTTCCGTGAGGATGATTGGGACTTCTACAAATCGCTGCGCGACGGCACTTTGGTGAGCGCGCCCAGGCGCCTCACCCTTCATGCCGGTGACCGCGGCAAGTACTGGAACGAAGACGACAGCGGCACCGGCGGCGATGGCCTCCACATTCTCGCGCCGACGAAGGCGCTGATTGCGAGTGCCAACGAGAGGGGTGAGCACAACGACAGCTCATATGTGATTTTGTATAAGTCGGCGGCGGGCCGGATCATCATCGCCGGTGACTCCCATGACGATACCTGGGAACACATCCTCGCCAATCATCGCGCCGATGTCGAAGACGTCGATCTTCTCGTCGCACCTCATCATGGCCGCCACTCAGATCGTGACTTTGGCTTTCTGAACGTCCTGCGTCCGAAGCTCACGCTTTTCGGCAATGCATCTTCCGACCATCTTGCCTATGAAGCTTGGTCTAACCGCGGGCTCCAGGTGATCACCAACAACCAAGCCAATTGCGTGATCGTGGATACCAACGGGGCCACCATGCAGGTCTTCGTGACGAACGAGACCTATGCGCGGACCATGAACCAGTTCACGTATTTTTCGGCGGCGCACGGAGGCTACTTCATCGGTCAGATTGCCGTCGGCGCGCGCTCGGCCGCGTGACGCCGGTCGAGCTGCCGTCGCCGACTCGCAAGCCCGCGCTCTGGCGCGTGGTTGGCGGCGCGAAGCTATCCAAGGAGGGCCGGAAACAACGCCTCTCCTGCGCCTTCCTAGTGGGTCTGCGGGCATTTTGAGTTGCAGATAAATTGCGCATAAAATCTGCGTCGGATTATGCGCCAGATGTGGACTGCCGATTAAATAGTTGAATATATTGAATAAAACGGTGCCGGCTACAGGACTCGAACCTGTGACCCCCTGATTACAAATCAGGTGCTCTACCAACTGAGCTAAGCCGGCCGGCGTCCCCGGGATACTGAGATCGCGCCGCCTAGGCAAGCCGGCCGGCGGCCGCCGCCGCGACCTTTGCATTGCCGCCCCGCCCCCTTAAGGGTGGACGCGCCCGCGCATCCCGCTAATCTGCGCGCCCTTTTCGAGCCGGCCATGAAACGCGTCCTCATCACCTCCGCCATCCCGTCCGTCAACGGCGTCAAGCATCTGGGCAACCTCGTCGGCTCGATGCTGCCGGCGGACGTCTATGCCCGCTTCTGCCGGGCCAGGGGCTATGAGACGCTGGCGATCTGCGCCACCGACGAGCACGGCGCGCCCATCGAGCTCGCCGCCGCCGAGGACGGCATCCCCGTCGCCGAATATTGCGACAAATGGCACGCGGTGCAGGCCGATCTCGGCGCCCGCTTCGGCCTCTCCTGGGACCATTTCGGCCGCTCCTCCTCGGGCCAGAACCGCGAGCTGACCTGGCATTTCGCGCGCCGGCTGTGGGCCAACGGCCATCTCGACGTGCGCACCACCAAGCAGGCCTATTCGGCGACCGACGGCCGCTTCCTGCCCGACCGCTATGTCATCGGCACCTGTCCGCATTGCGGCTATGACCGCGCCCGCGGCGACCAGTGCGAGAACTGCACCCGGGTGCTCGATCCGGTCGACCTGATCGACCCGCGCTCGGCGGTCTCCGGCGCCAAGGACATCGAGATCCGCGACAGCGTGCATCTGTTCCTCAAGCAGTCGAAATTCGTCGACGAACTGCGCGCCTGGATCGCCGGCCACCGGAACGACTGGCCGGTGCTCGTCAGCTCCATCGCCAACAAATGGCTGGACGAGGGCCTGCAGGACCGCGGCATCACCCGCGACCTGGAATGGGGCTTTCCCGTACCCGACGACATCGCCGACGGCGCGCTCAAGGGCAAGGTGTTCTACGTCTGGTTCGACGCGCCGATCGAATACATCGCCGCCACCAAGGAATGGGCCGACAAGAACCAGCTCGACGACGCGGCGTGGCGAAGCTGGTGGTACGACGCCAAGGACGTCACCTATGTCGAGTTCATGGGCAAGGACAACGTGCCCTTCCACACCATCATCTTCCCCGCGATGATCCTGGGCACCGCCGAGCCCTGGCACAAGGTCGACCGGCTGAAGGGCTTCAACTACATCAATTACGACGGCGGCAAGTTCTCGACCTCCGGCAAGCGCGGCATCTTCATGGACGGCGCGCTCGACATCCTGCCGGCCGACTACTGGCGCTATTACCTGATGGCGAACGCGCCGGAGAGTTCGGACACCAACTTCACCTGGGAACATTTCGCCGGCGTCATCAACAAGGACCTCAACGACGTCCTGGGCAATTTCGTCAACCGGATCACCAAATACTGCGCGTCCAAGTTCGACGCCAAGGTGCCGGGCGAGGGCGCCTATGGGCCGGAGGAAGCCGCCGTCTGCGCCGAGCTCGACGCGCTGATCGCTCAGTACACGGATTATCTGGAGAATTGCGAATTCCGCAAGGCGCTCGCCGAGCTGCGCGCGATCTGCGTCGTCGCCAACGAATACATCACGCGGGCCGCGCCCTGGACCGCGATCAAGACCGACCGCGACCGCGCCGCGGCGGGCGTCCGCATGGGCCTCAACCTCGTGCACTTGCTGGGCCATCTGTGCTGGCCGGTGATGCCGACCATCGCGCGCCACATCCACCAGGCGATCATGGCCGCGCCGCCGATCGTCCCCTGGCCGGACGAGCCGATGGCGCGCTTCCTCGGCCAGCTCGAACCCGGCCAGCCGATCGATCCGCCGCCGGTGCTGTTCGCCAAGATCACCGACGAGCAGGTCGCGCAATGGCGGGCGCGCTTCGGCGGCACGTCCACGTGAGCGTCCGCCGCCTGACCGCCGACGATGCACAGGCGCTGCGCGACATCCGGCTCGAAGCGCTGCGCCTGCACCCGACCGCGTTCAGTGCCGATCCCGATGTCGAGGGCGCCTATCCGATCGCGCGCTGGCGCGACTGGACGGATACGCGCGTCTGGTTCGGCGCCTTTGTCGATGGCGCGCTCGCGGGCATCAACGCCTTCTCGACGGAGGCCACTTCGAAGAAGACGGCGCATGTCGCCCATCTGGGCGCGATGTATGTCCGCGCGGCCGCGCGCGGCTCGGGGACCGCCGACGCGCTGATGACGAACTTCATCGACTACGCGAAGGGCAGGGCGGAACAGCTTGTTCTGACGGTCGAATCCGAAAACGCCCGCGCCATCCGATTATACGAGCGCCACGGCTTCACGATCACCGGCCGCAAGCCGCGTTCGATGAAGATCGACGGGCTGTTCTACGATGAACTGGAAATGTGGCGGTCGGTCTGAGGCGACACGCGTGCTGTATGTCCAGCGCTGAGTTTCGGCGTCACAATAGTAAATCGGATTGGACGAGTACGGTTTCATAGATATTGATAACGTTGTCACCCGACAATTTCTGGCAGCTTTTATACTGTCCGTCCAGCGCCGATGAGCCAAGGAATTTCTCTTTCGCTTCCACTTCCTAGCTAGTAAAAGCAATCGCTTGAAAGATTAATTTTGGCCGATACGGCGGCGAGGAGTCGCAAACAAATTGGCAACCTAGGGGAGAGAAACACCGCTGCAATTTTATTCATCCGTTCAAAATGATATCGCACGTTTCCGTGAATGTCTCAAAGACAAAAAGTAAAATGTATATATTACAATGAGTTACTATGGAATATTCGTGGCAGAAATTGTACGGGAACGAATATTGATTTTTTCGTAACTTCTGGTACGTTTCCGCTGTAGTCGAAACAGAGTGTCACTGCCATGGCCGTTACTGCCGACCGTTCGGGCCCCTATGCTCCGCCCTCCGCGGTGTTGGAGATCATCACCCGCTATCGCAGTAGGGGTCTGGGAACGCCGATCACGGCGGACGTGCTTGGGCGTGTCGGGATCACCGAAAGTCTCCGCCCACGGACCTTGTACGCTCTGCAGGCGTTGGACTTGATTGATGAGAGCGGCGCGCCGACGCCAACACTGGAAAGCCTCCGTCTCGCACCACAGGGCGAATATCAGAAGCGTCTTGCCGAATGGTTGAACGGTGCATACGCCGATGTGCTGACGATCATCGATCCGGCAACGGCGACGGACACGCAGGTACGCGATGCATTCCGCAGCTATAATCCGCTTGGCCAGCAAGACCGGATGGTGACGTTGTTTTGCGGGCTATACGCTGCTGCCGGCATCAGGCCGGAGAAGTCGCCGGCACCGCGCACCACGCCGACGGCTAAGCCGCGAGGCCGCGCAGTCTCTACGCCGGCTATAAAATCGTCGTCGTTTGTCGCGGCGGGGCGCGAGAAGTCGCACATCCAATCTAATATGCCGCCAGCGCTTGCCGGCCTGATGGCGAGCATTCCGCAGGATGGTAAGGGATGGACGAAGGCGACGCGCGATAAGTTTGTCGCACTGTTCGGCGCGACGCTGGACTTTAGCATTCCGATCATCACGCAGGCCGAAGCGGACAAGGAAAATTCCGGCAGCGCATAGCCAGAAAACGAAATCAGGCCCGGTGTGCAATCACCGAAGCCCGATCCCGGCGGGTCACGCCCGCTAACCTCTAACCCCGTCCCAACCGGCGGAACCGAATCGAGGTGATGCTTAGTGCGGAAAGACCGCATGTTAAAAACGTAGGCTAAGGCCGCATCGGACGGGTCGTTCCCAAACGGTGCGGCCTTCGTCGTTTCTGTAACATAGTGACAGAATCTTACGCAAACCTGGGAGATGGCATGATCATGATTAAGTCGCCACCAGCGAACTTAAGTCGGTCGTCTAACCAGAGCACGGCGGGCAGCGAAATTTGCCCAAGCCATGCCGATACGCTGAAGGCACGAAGGCGAAACCATTTAGCACCCCCCTTGAACCGAGTCGGTCCAAGCACCATCTCCTCTAAATCCCAAAAATTGTAAGCGTTCGGACGGCGGTCGCACGCGGCGTCGGGAAGTCGGAACAACTACCCTCACCGAAACGGAAGGTGCATCAAGGCGCTGCGGGACGTTTCCCCCATTCGAACCGCCTTTCGCATTCGAATGCGCGCCCAGCCTTCTAAATCCGCGCCCAGCCTTCGCGGCCGAGCGCTTCCATCGGGCGGAAGCGGGTCTTGTAGGACATCTTCTCGCTGCCCTCGACCCAATAGCCGAGATAGACATGCGGCAGCCCGCGGCTCTTGGCGTCGCGGATGTGGTCGAGGATCATGAAGGTGCCCAGGCTGCGCGCGTCCTCGCCCGGATGGAAGAAGCTGTAGACCATCGACACGCCGTCGCGCAGCACGTCGGTCAGGGCGCAGGCGATCAGCGCGCCGGGCCGTCCGTCATTGGTCGGCCGGCGGTATTCGATGATCTGGGTTTCGACCGGTGTCTCCTCGACCATGGCGACATAGTCGAACAGTCCCATGTCCGACATGCCGCCGCCGGCGTGGCGCGAATCCAGATAGGTCCGCAGCAGCGCGAACTGCTCGCGTGTCGCCTCCGCCACGACCTCGCTGCGCACCAGGTCGGCATTGTGCTTTTCCACCCGCCGGAAGCTGCGGGAGATCTCGAACGCGTTGACCAGGATGCGGACCGAGACGCAGGCCGAACAGCCCTCGCAGGCCGGGCGGTAGGCGATCGACTGGCTGCGGCGAAAGCCGGAATGGGTCAGCGCCTCGCTCAGCGGCTGGGCGAAGGTGCCGGACAGCCGCGCGAACACCTTGCGCTCGATCCGGCCGGGCAAATAGGGGCACGGCCCGCCGGGCGTCAGGAAAAACTGCGGTACGCGTGCGTTATGCTGCTCGGTCACGTGCGAACCCGGACTCCCACCCCGCGACTATGACAAAACTTCGGGCGCGTACGCCAGTCCGGCGGTCGATCAGAGTTGATGGCCCGGCGCCACCGGCGGCGCCTCGCGCAGCAGGACGATGCTGAGCCGGCGGTTGGCCGAGGCGTTGGGGTCCTCCGGCAGGAGCGGCTCCGAGCCCGCCTTGCCGGCCACTTCATAAATGCGGTCCTGGACGAGGCCGCCCGATGTGAGCAGCGCCCGCGCCGCGTTGGCCCGCGCCGAGGACAATTCCCAATTGGTCATGCCGTTCGGCCCCTCGAACGGGGTCGCCTCGGTGTGGCCGCCGATCGACACCCGGTTCGGCAGCCGGTCGATGATCTTGCCGATCTCCGCCAGCAGCCGCTTGGTATAGGGCATCGGCTCGGCGGTTCCCGGCTGGAACATCGGCCGTCCGTCCTGGTCGACGAGCTGGATGCGCAGCCCCTCCGGCGTGTTGTCGATGATCACCTGCTTGGAGAGCGTCGCGATGTCGGGATTGTCCTGGATCGCCTGGTGGATCGCCTCGGCGGCGTGCTCGAAATCGCCGTCCTGGGTCGAGGCCGTGCCGGTGCCGTCGGCCGCGCCCGCCGCGCCCTGGCTGCTGGCGTCCGTCGCGCCGCCATGGGCGGTGCCGGCCTGGGTCGAATGAGTCGGCGTGGCGGGCGAGGTCGGGCTGTTCTTCTGGAACACCGACGCCGCGCCGCCGGCCTTGGAGCTGTCCTCGCTCATCACCTTGCCGCCGAGCACATTGCCGGCGCCGCTGACGGTTTCGGCGATGCTCTGCGGCGCGAAGTAATCCGCGATGCCGCGCTTCTGTTCGGGCGTGGTCGTGTTGATCAGCCACATGAGAAGGAAGAACGCCATCATCGCGGTCACGAAGTCGGCATAGGCGACCTTCCACGCGCCACCGTGATGGCCGCCGTGCCCGCCCTTCTTGATGCGTTTGATGACGACCGCGCCGTCGCTGGCCATGGCCCTTGATCCCGCTCTAATACCCGCAGACGGGTGGAGCGGTCTTTGCGCCGCGCCATGCCTCGCCTAACGTGCGAACAATGCCTGACCGCCGCTTAACCGAGTGTGAAACGCCATGACCTTCGATACCCGCGCCTTCCGCACCGCGCTGGGAAGCTACCCGACCGGCGTCGCCGTCGTGACCACCAAGGTCAGCGCCGAGCATCACCTGGGCATCACCGTGAATTCCTTCACCTCGGTCTCGCTCGATCCGCCGCTGGTGCTGTGGTGCATGGATCGCAAATCGGATCGTTACGAGGCGTTCACCAAGGCGGATTGCTACACGGTCAGCATCCTCGGCACGGCGCACCAGGACGTGTCGTCGCGGCTGGCGAGCCGGGGCAATCACAGCCTCGACGGAATCGCGCTCAGTGTCACCACACTCGGCCCGCCGGCGCTGGCCGATGCCCTGGCGGTCTTCGAATGCGAGGCGCAGACGGTGCACGATGCCGGCGACCACGCGATCCTGATCGGCCGCGTCGTCCATTTCGCGCGCCAGGACAGCGGCCCGCCGCTCGTCTTCTATCGCGGCAAATACGGCGCGCTGGCGCAGGCGACCTAGCGGCCTCGCGGCCCCTGCGGGGCGCCCCGAAATGCCTTTTTTCGCGGCTGTGCCCGGGATGTCACGCCGGAATGCCCCGAAACGGCATGCCGCGATCTGTGTCGCATTAGCTTCACAAATACGTCACTCCGCCGTTACCCACCGCTGAAAAGAAGCGCCGCGGAAGGGCACGACATCCGGGCAGACCCTTTCCAAACCATTTTGAAGAGGGGTTCCATGCAAGGGAAATCGTTTCTGCTGACCACGGTTGCCGTGGTCGCATTGGTCGCGTCGTCGGGGGCCGGCTTCGCGAAGTCGTCCGATTCGAGCTATTCGTCCGCGCCGCCGCCGGCCACCGCCGCCGGCCCGAGCAATGCCGAGCTCTCCGCGCGCATCGACGCGCTGGAAGCCGAGCTTGCCGCCGCCGAAGAGCATCGCAACGCCGACCACAGCCGCCTTTCCACGCTGGAGCAGAACTTCAACGACACGACCTGGAGCTTCGACAACGGCCGTCCGACCGTGAAGTCGGGCGACGGACGCTTCACGATGGCGTTCCGCGTGCGCTTCCAGAGCGACTTCGCCGGCTTCTCGCAGGACTCGACGCATCCCGCCGGCTTTGCCGGTCCGGGCGATCTGTCCTCGGGCGCCGTCATCCGCCGCGCCTATTTCGGCGTCGAAGGCAAGGTCTTCAACGATTTCTCCTATGAATTGCGCTTGAACGCGGGCGGCACCAATGGCGGCCTCGGCAACACGCCGGTTCCGGCCGGCACGGGCGGCGCGTACCCGACCGCCGGCGAAGGCGACCCGCTCCTGAACAAGGCGGTCATCACCTATACCGGCATCCCGCATTGGCACTTCAACGTCGGCGTGATCGAGCCGGCCTTCATGTTCGAAGGCACGACTTCCTCGGCCTCGCTGATCTTCCTGGAGCGCCCGGAGATCGACAACATCGCGGCCGACAGCTTCGGCGCGGGCGACTCGCGTCGCGGCATCGAAATCGGCTGGCAGAAGACCGACACGCTATGGGGCGGCGACAACCTTGCCGGCACCTTCGCCTATACCGGCAACAAGACGGGCTCCGCCAACAACCACGGCAATGGCGGCGACGAGAACAGCCAGATCCTGGGCCGCGTCTCCGAACGTCTGTGGACGGATGGCGTCGCGTCGAACGTCCAGATCGGCGCCAGCGGCGCGCATGTGTTCAGCTCCGGTTCGGTGACCCCCGGCGGCGTCGCCGGCTCGGGCTGCTCGACGGCGACCCCGCCGGTCTGCAGCAACGGCGGCACGGCGCAGTTCAATCTCCAGGATCGTCCGGAAATCCGCGTCGACGGCACGCGCCTGATCTCGACCGGCGGCATCAACGCCAAGACGGCCGACATGTTCGCGGTCGACTTCGGCGGCAACTGGAACAACTTCTTCCTCGGCGGCGAATATTCGGAGTTCACGCTCGACCGCAACCCGTCGCTGGGAAGTCCGGTGGTCATCGACCATCCGTCCTTCTCGGGCTGGTATCTGGAAGGCTCGTGGATCCTGACCGGCGAGGCCAAGCAGTACACGCCCGGCGCGATCAACAACGAAGTCGGCGGCTTCCAGGCCCCGATCCCGTCGGCGCCCTTCTCCTGGAGCGGCGATTCCTGGGGCGCCTGGGAACTTGCGGTGCGCTATAGCGACACCGACCTCAACTGGCACACCAATGTCGCCAGCGGCGTGTTCGGCGGCGACGAGAAGATCGTTGCGATCGCGCTCAACTGGTACATGAACCGCAATATCCGCCTGATGATCGACGACAATATCGTGACCGTGAAGAAGGGGACGCTCGCGATCCCGAATCGCGACGGACAGGACATGAACATCGTCGGCGTGCGTTTGCAGTTCGCAAACTAGTCGCAAGATTGGGGCATAACCGGAGAGTGCAAGGCTCTCCAGACCGAAAGAGGATCCAATGAGAATTTCGTTCAAACTAATCGCCACGGCGCTCGCGGGCATCGCGTTCGCCGCGACGGCCGCGGTCGCCGCGGAAATTTCCGGCGCGGGCGCGACCTTTCCCTATCCGATCTACGCCAAATGGGCCCAGGCCTATAAGGGCGTGAGCGGCGTCGGCCTGAACTACCAGTCGATCGGCTCCGGCGGCGGCATCGCGCAGATCAAGGCGCGCACCGTCACCTTCGGCGCCTCCGACATGCCCCTGCCGGCGGCCCAGCTCAACGCGGCCGGCCTGGTGCAGTTCCCCACCGTGATCGGCGGCATCGTGGCCGTCTACAACATCCCGGGCGTCGCCGCCGGCCAGCTCGTGCTGGACGGTGCGACCCTGGCCAACATCTATCTCGGCCACATCGTTCGCTGGGACGATCCGGCGATCAAGAAGCTCAACCCGGGCGTGAACCTTCCGAGCCAGGCGATCGCCGTCGTGCATCGTTCGGACGGATCGGGCACGACCTTCGTGTACTCGACCTATCTGTCGCGCGTCAGCGGCGAGTGGAAGACCAATGTCGGCGCGAACACCTCGGTCGATTGGCCGCTCGGCATCGGCGCCAAGGGCAATGAGGGCGTCGCCGGCAATGTGGCGCAGACCGCGGGTTCGATCGGCTATGTCGAATACGCCTATGCCCTGCAGAACCATCTGAAATACGCCCGCATGCAGAACAAGGACGGCAAGCTCGTCGAGCCGTCGCTTGCCACCTTCGGCGCGGCCGGCTCGCATGCGGATTGGGCGTCCGCGGCGCAGAACAACTTCTACATCATCCTCGTCGACCAGCCCGGCGCCGATTCCTGGCCGATCACGGCGACGACCTACATCCTGATGTACAAGCAGCCGTCCGATCTGGCGGCCTCGGCCGAGACGCTGAAGTTCTTCAAATGGGCCTACGCCAATGGCGACGACGCGGCGAAGAGTCTGATCTACGTGCCGCTGCCGGACAACGCGGTGCAGGCGATCGAAGCCAGCTGGAAGCAGATCCAGGGCTCGGGACAGTAAGAACACCTCCCTTGGTGTGAGGGCAGGGGCGGACGAAAGTCCGCCCCTGTTTTCTTTTGCGCGGGCCGCGCTCCATATTTCGCGCCATGACGCGCCTGACGATTCGCATCGACTTCGCCGACGGCACACAGCTCGGCCCCGGCAAGGTACGGCTCCTGGAGCTGGTGGCGGAGACCGGCTCGATCCGCAAAGCCGCGGCCCGCATGAAGATGAGCTATCGCCGCGCCTGGCTGCTTCTGAAGGCGCTGGACGATATGTTCGGCGAGAAGCTGTCCGAGACCGCAACCGGCGGCAAGGACGGCGGAGGGGCCCGCCTGTCGCCCCTGGGACGCACCGTGGTCGCGCGGTACCGGCGGGTGGAGAGCGCGGCTGGCGGCGCTGCGGCCCGGGACCTGAAAGCCCTGGCCAATGCCTTGGCGTCCCAGCGGAAAGGCCGAAGATCGGCGCCGCAGCGCGGCAAGAAATTCGAAAGGAAGCCGGCTTAAGGTCTTGTATGATAATATAACGTCCCTTATGTTATCACTGCTTAAGAATTTGAGCCCATGTCCGAATCGTTCGACCGCGATCTCCTGATCATCCTGCACGACGTGGCGCGGGCCATGCGCACCCTGTTCGACCAGAAGGCGCGTGCCAGCAACGCCATGACGCGGGCGCAGTGGATCATCCTGTCGCGCTTGGAAAAGCAGCCGGGCATGTCGCAGAACGAGCTGGCGGCGATCTGCGAGGTCGAGCCGATGACGGTCGCCCGGCTCGTCGACCGGCTCGAAGCCCGCGGCATGGTGGAGCGGCGCAGCGATCCCTTCGACCGCCGCATCCGGCGGCTTCATCTGTTGCCTGCGGCAAAACCGGTACTGGAAACCATCACCCATACGCGCGAGACGATGAGCGAACGCATCATCGCCGGCCTCGACGACAAGACCCGCGAAGAGCTGATCGACGCGCTGCTGGTGATCAAGGAAAATATCGCAAACGAAGCCCTGTCAGACCATGCGCTGGTAGAGGCCGGAGAATAGAAAGCACCGTCATGTCCGCTATGAGAACCGATTCCGTCGGCTACGCCGCGCCCGGCATGGGCACCCGCGTGCGCGATTGGGCCGCGTCGATTTGGGCCGACAAGGCCCGCCTGCGCCGCATCGCCATGATCTGGGGCCTGGCCCTCATCCTCGCATTGGCCCTCTATTTCTATCTGACCGGCGGCCGCTATGTGTCGTCGGACGACGCCTATGTGCACGCCGCCAAGCTGATGGTCTCGACCGACGTGTCGGGCCTCGTGCAGGACGTCGATGTGCATGAGGGCCAGCAGGTCAAGGCCGGCGACGTTCTCTTCCGCCTCGATCCCCGTCCCTTCCAGATCGCGCTCGACAACGCCAAGGCGGCGCTCGCGCAGACTGTCCAGGACGTCGAGGGCACCAAGGCGCAATACCGCTCGATCCTCGGCCAGATGGCGTCGCAGCAGGCCCAGGTCGACCTGAATTCCAAGACCTATGCGCGCTATCTCGCGCTGCAGCGCCAGAACGCCATCGCCGGCACCCAGGTCGATCAGGCGCGCGGCGCCCTGCAAAGCGCCCAGGCGATGGTCGTGTCGCTGCAGCAGCAGGCGCGCCAGACCCTGGCCCAGCTCAACAATAATCTCGACATTCCCGCGACCCAGACGCCGGCCTATATGCGCGCCTTGGCCGCCGTGGCCGAGGCGCAGCGCCAGCTCGACCACACGGTGGTGCGCGCCCCGTTCGACGGCATCGTCAGCGAAGTGGATTCGCTGCAGCCGGGCACGCTGGTGATCTCGGCGATGTCCGCCTTCACCACGACCAGCGCGGTCGGCCTCATCGCCAGCAAGAACGTCTGGGTCGAGGCCAATCTGAAGGAGACCGAGCTCACCTATGTCCGCAAGGGCAATCCGGTGGATTTCTCCGTCGACACCTATCCGGGCTGCGAATTCAGCGGCGTGGTGGATTCGATCAGCGCCGGCAGCGATTCGCAGTTCTCGGCCCTGCCGGCCGAGAACGCGAGCGGCAATTGGGTGAAGGTCGTCCAGCGCGTTCCGGTCCGCGTCCGCGTCACGAAGAATTCCTGCAACGTCCCGCTGCGCGCCGGCCTCAGCACGGTGATCTCGATCGACACCGGACATCGCCGCTGGTCGCGTCTGCTCGACAGCATCTGACAGAGATACCGCGATGTCGGCGCATGCAGCGACCATCCATACCGCCGACTCCTACGAGAACAAGGTAGAGCTGTGGATCGTGCTGGCCGCCTCGATGGCCGGCACGCTGATGCAGGCCCTCGACTCGACGATCGCCAATGTCGCGCTGCCCTATATGCAGGGCGAATTGTCGGCGTCGCGCGACCAGATCACCTGGGTGCTGACCTCCTACATCGTCGCGGCCGCGATCATGACCGCGCCGGTCGGCTGGATCGCCTCGCGCTTCGGCAAGCGCAACTTCCTCCTGGTCTCGCTGGCCGGATTCACCATCACCTCGATGATGTGCGGCGCGGCGCAGTCGCTCGAACAGATGGTCCTGTTCCGCCTGCTGCAGGGATGCTTCGGCGCGGCGCTGTCGCCGCTCAGCCAGGCGGTGATGCTCGATCTGTTTCCGCCGCACAAGCGCGGCAACATCATGGCGATCTGGGGCATGGGCGTGATGCTCGGCCCGATCCTGGGCCCGACGCTCGGCGGTTATCTGACCGAGGCCTATAGCTGGCGCTGGGTGTTCTACGTCAACGTGCCGTTCGGCGTCGCCGCCGTCACCGGCATCTGGCTGTTCTTCAAGGACAGTCCCCACGATCAGGGTTTGCGCTTCGACTGGTTCGGTTTCGGCGCGCTCGCCGTGGGGCTGGCTTCCCTCCAGCTCGTGCTGGATCGCGGCACCGACCAGGGCTGGTTCGGCTCGGGCGAGATCATCCTGGAGGCGCTGATCGCCGGCATCGGCATCTATCTCTTCCTCGCGCACATGCTGACGGCCTCCAAGCCGTTCATCCCGCCGGGAATATTCGCCGACCGCAACTTCCTGTTCGGCCTTGTGCTGATGTTCGCGCTCGGCGCCGTCTTGCTCGCGAGTTCGGCGTTGCTGCCGCCGTTCCTGCAAAATCTCGCCGGCTACAGCGTCTACCAGACCGGCATGCTGATGGCGCCGCGCGGCTTCGGCACGATGTTCGCCATGATGTTCGCCGGCCGCGTCGCGCTGCGCGTCGATCCACGTCTTCTCATGACGATCGGCGCCGGCATGCTGTCCTGGTCGATGTGGGACATGGCCGGCTGGACGCCGCAGATCGACGATTGGACGCTGATCTGGGTGACGTTCATCCAGGGTCTCGGCATGGGCCTGGTCTTCGTGCCGATGAATCTCACCGCCTTCGCGACGCTCGGGGCGCAGTACCGCACCGACGGCACGGCGCTGACCAATCTGATGCGCAATGTCGGCAGCGCCATCGGCGTCAGCGTGACGACCTCGGTGCTGGGAGACAGCGTCCAGGCCGCGCATGCGGCGATGGGCCAATACGCCTCGACATTCAATCGCGCGCTGGGCGTCAACGGTCCGTCGCTGATGATGAGCCCGCAGATCCCGTTCGGGCTTGCCAACCTGAACAACATGATCGAATACCGGGCGCAGGTGTTCGGCTTCCAGAACGATTTCCTGTTCATGTTCTATGTCAGCCTGCCGACCATTCTGATCATCTGGCTGATGAAGCGTCCGACGTTCCAGTCGGGCGCGCCACAGCCCGCCGCGGAGGTCATGGAATAATGCGCATCGCTTTCCTCGGTCTCGGCGTGATGGGCTACCCGATGGCGGGTCATCTCAAGCGCGCCGGCCACGATCTGACCGTCTTCAACCGCACCGCCGCCAAGGCCGAGCGCTGGGTCGAGGAGTTCGGCGGCGTCTCGGCGCCGACGCCGGCCGAGGCCGCGGCGAACGCCGATGTCGTGCTGGCCTGCGTCGGCCGCGACGCGGATGTCCGCGAAGTCGCCACCGGCCGGCACGGCGCCTTCATCACCATGAAGCGCGACGCGGTCTTCATCGACCACACCACCGCCTCCGCCGGTCTGGCGCGCGAGCTCGCGGAAGAAGCGCTGCGGCGCGGCATGTATTTTCTCGACGCGCCGGTCTCCGGCGGAGAGCAGGGCGCCAAGAACGGACAGTTGACGATCATGTGCGGCGGATCGGCCGCGGCCTATGCCAAGGGCGAGCTGGTAATGGCCGCCTATGCGCGGCAATGCCGCCTGATGGGCGAAGCCGGCGCGGGACAATTGACCAAGATGGTCAACCAGATCTGCATCGCGGGCCTGGTGCAGGCGCTGTCCGAAGGACTGAGTTTCGCGCGCGCCGCGGGCCTCGATCCCCTCGCCGTTGTCGAGGTCATTTCGAAAGGCGCGGCGCAGTCCTGGCAGATGGAAAATCGCCACGCGACCATGCTCTTGGGACAGTTTCGACATGGTTTCGCCGTAGAGTGGATGCGAAAAGACCTTGCGATCTGCCTGGACGAGGCGCGCCGGAACGGAACGACGCTTCCTGTTACATCCCTGGTGGATCAGTTTTACGCGGAGGTTGAGGCGATGGGCGGCAAGCGCTGGGACACGTCCAGCCTCTTCGCGAGACAGGAAGCACAGTGGAAGAAGGATTGATGGACAGCACAAATCCGGTCGCGCAGCCCGTGCGCACGCGGGCCTATCATCACGGTGATCTGCGCAACGCGCTTCTCGACGCGGCGCGGAAGATTCTCGAAGAAGAGTCCTTGGCGCAGCTCAGCCTGCGGGCCGTCGCGCGCCGCGCCGGCGTAAGCCATGCCGCTCCCTATCGTCATTTCCCCAATCATGAATCGCTCCTAGTCGAGCTCGCCATCGAAGGCTTCGTCGAGCTGCGCGGCGATCTGCAGGCGGCCGGCAGTTCGACCGGCGCCGAATCCGACCGCATCGCCAAGATCGGCGCGGCCTATATGCGCTTCGTGGTCCGCCGGCCCGAATTGACCAGCCTGATGTTTGGGCCGCAGCTTCCCAACCGCGACGCCTTTCCCGAGCTCGGTACCGCCGCCGACGCCATCGGCGCCGAAATCGGCGCGGCGCTGCACGATTCCGCGCTCGGACTTGCGGTCTGGGCCGCCGTGCACGGCCTGGCGATGCTAATCCTGCGAAACGTCATCGATCTGGGTCAGCGCAAATCCGGACTGGATGTGCTGCCGTCGCGCGCGGAAATCATCCTGCGCAGCCTGTTTTCGACCCGGCGGGATTGAGTTAATCCCACCTCTTTGGTGGGATACGCGCGGTAAACCAAAGCATGTGGAAGGCGTTGACCGGGAGGCGATTTACATCGCCTCTACTGGACGCGCGCATATCCATGCTTTATGAGCCCCGCCATGCGGAAAATCTCCATTGCGGCTTTCGCCCTTCTGTGGCTGTCGGGCTGCGGGGTGTTCGATTTCGGCCCGCCGCGGCAGAGCATGGCGGCGGTCAGCGAATCCTGCCGCGCCAGATCGGCGACCGAATTGTCGATGCACGGATTGGTGAACGGCGAGTCGTCCGAGGCGCGCGCCGCGATGTTCGACAAATCCTATCGCGCCTGCATGGGGGCGGAGGGCTATGACGTTTCGCCCGCGCCGTCAGTACGCCTTG
This sequence comes from Rhizomicrobium sp., assembly GCA_037200045.1. NCBI lineage: Bacteria > Pseudomonadati > Pseudomonadota > Alphaproteobacteria > Micropepsales > Micropepsaceae > Rhizomicrobium > Rhizomicrobium sp. Next base: position 766,634 of record JBBCHM010000002.1, on the reverse strand, counting down.
AGTAGCCGCGCCGCGTCGCGGGCGAAATAGGTGAGAATGCCGTTGGCGCCGGCGCGCTTGAAGCCGAGCAGGCTCTCCAGGATCACGCGGTCGCGCTCCAGCCAGCCGCGCTCGATGGCGGCCATCAGCATCGAATACTCGCCCGACACCTGATAGGCGAAGGTCGGCATCTTGAACTCGTCCTTCACGCGGCGGACGAGGTCGAGATAGGGCATGCCCGGCTTGACCATCACCATGTCGGCGCCCTCGGCGATGTCGAGCGCGACCTCGCGCAGGGCCTCGTCGCCGTTCGCCGGATCCATCTGGTAGGTCCGCTTGTCGCCGATCAGCGCCTTGGCCGAGCCGACCGCGTCGCGGAACGGGCCGTAGAAAGCCGATGCATATTTGGCCGCATAGGCCATGATCAGGACGTCCTTGAAGCCGTTGGTCTCCAGCGCGGCGCGGATCGCGCCGACGCGGCCGTCCATCATGTCGGACGGCGCGACGATGTCGCAGCCGGCCTCGGCCTGGACCAGCGCCTGGCGCACCAGGATCTCGAGCGTCGCGTCGTTGTCGACATTGTCGCCGTCCAGCACGCCGTCATGGCCGTGGCTCGTATAGGGATCGAGCGCCACGTCGCACAGCACGCCGATCTGCGGCACCGCCTTCTTCAGCGCCCGGGTGGCGCGGCACACGAGGTTGTTGGCGTTGGCGCATTCGCGACCGTCCGGCGTCTTGAGCGACGCCTCGGTGAAGGGGAACAGCGCGATGACCGGAATGCCGAGCCTGGCCGCTTCCTCCGCCGCGGCGGGGACCTGATCCACCGACAGCCGCTCGACGCCGGGCATCGAGGGAACCGGTTCGCGCTTCTTGTCGCCATCGACGACGAAGATCGGCCAGATGAAATCCGACGCCGACAGCGTGTGCTCCGCGACGAGCTTTCGCGTCCAGTCGTGCCGGCGCAGGCGGCGCATGCGCAGGGCGGGAAAGCGGGCCTCGGTCATGCGCCTGTCTTGCCAAGTTGGGCCCGTCGGCGCAAGGCGTCGGCCCGGGCGGACCCGGTTGCGCGGCGGCGCGGCGCGGTCAATCCTTGGGCCAACATTCGGGAGCGGCCATGGATTTCGAGCTGAACGAAGACCAGCGGGCGGTCGAGGACGCGGCGCGGCGTTTCGCCAGGGACCGCCTCGCCCCCTTCGCGGCGCAATGGGACGCCAAGGAGATTTTCCCCGTCGACACCCTGCGCGAGGCCGCGGCGCTCGGCTTTGCCGGCATCTATGTGAAATCCGACGTCGGCGGCTCGGAGATGAGCCGGCTCGACGCCGCGATCATCATGGAAGAACTGTCCGCCGGCTGCACTTCGACCGCCGCGTTCATCTCGATCCACAACATGGCGTCGTGGATGATCGACCGCTTCGGCACCGACGAGCAGCGCAAGCGCTTCCTCCCGAAGATGGCGACGATGGAGAAGATCGCGAGCTATTGCCTGACCGAGCCGGGCTCGGGCTCCGACGCGGCATCGCTGAAGACGCGCGCCGTCAAGGACGGCGATGCCTATGTGCTCAACGGCGGCAAGGCCTTCATCTCCGGCGCCGGCGTCTCCGATATCTATGTCTGCATGGTGCGCACGGGCGAGGACGGTCCGCGCGGCATCTCCTGCCTCGTGGTGGAGAAGGGCACGCCGGGCCTTTCCTTCGGCAAGAAGGAGCGCAAGATGGGCTGGAAAAGCCAGCCCACCGCCCAGGTGATCTTCGAGGATTGCCGCGTGCCCGTCGCCAACCGCATCGGCGGCGAAGGCGAGGGCTTCCGCATCGCGATGATGGGCCTGGACGGCGGCCGCATCAATATCGGCGCCTGTTCGGTCGGCACCGCGCGCGCCGCGCTCCACGAGGCGCTCGCCTATGCCAAGGACCGCAAACAGTTCGGTCGCCCGATCGCCGATTTCCAGGCCAGTCAGTTCAAGCTCGCCGACATGGCGACGGAACTTGAGGCGTCGCGCCTGATGATCCGCAACGCCGCGGCGGCGCTGGATCGCCGCGATCCGGCGGCCACCATGCTCTGCGCCATGGCCAAGCGGTTCGCCACCGATACCGGCTTCAAGATCGCCAATGACGCGCTGCAACTGCACGGCGGCTACGGCTATCTGGAGGACTTCCCGGCCGAGCGCCATGTCCGCGACCTGCGGGTGCACCAGATCCTGGAGGGAACCAACGAGATCATGCGCGTGATCGTGGCGCGCGAGCTGTCGCGGCAACAATAATACGCTGCAATGCGGCGGTTTTTACCGCCTTTTAAGAAATCGCTCCTACTCTGTCAGCATAACAAAGGTGGGCTTCCGCAAAAAGCGGAAGGAAGACGATGACAGCATTCACGAAACCGCAGACCGCGGTGCTCGAGAGCGCCCGCGTGGAAGCGAAGTACTATCTGGAGACGCTCAATCTGGTCGAGCGTCTGCATCGCCAACTGCTCGATGTGATCAAGGACGAACTGGACCGCCGCGACGAGCGGGAGATCAACAGCGTCCAGGCGCTGCTCCTGTTCAATGTCGGCGACCAGGAGCTGACCGCCGGCGAGCTGCGCACGCGGGGCCACTATCTGGGCTCCAACGTGTCGTACAATCTCAAGAAGCTCGTCGAGTCCGGCTACATCCACCACGAACGTTCGGAAGCCGACCGCCGTTCGGTGCTGGTGCGCCTGACGCGCAAGGGCGAGGCGGTGCGCGACACGCTGCGCGAGCTGTTCGAGCGTCATCTGGGCTCGCTGAACGCGGTCGGCAATGTGGCGGCGAACGATCTGGACCTTTTGAACGTGACCTTGAAGCGTCTGGAGCGCTTCTGGATCGACCAGGTCCGCTTCCGGCTATAGGTATCTTTCCGAAGGGGCTCGTCAACACGTCGGAAAGGCCGGCGGTAGAGCATGCGCGTGCAATGTCTCACGCGAACCCAGCCATGGCCTCTCACGCCCAATACCTTCGGATCCAACCTCTCGGCGGGCCGCAGGCCGAATGGTGCGGCCGCACCGTCGAGCTTGTCGAGAAGCTTCACCGCGGCCTTCAGGAGCTGGTGAAGGACGAGCTCGATCGCCGGAAGATCCAGGACATCAACGGCGTCCAGGCGCTCATGCTGTATCACTTCAGCGAGGAAAGCCTCGCGCCCGGCGATCTGCGCGCCCGCGGCCACTACCAGGGAACGAACGCCACCTACAATCTCAAGAAGCTCGTCACCCACGGCTATGTCGATCAGAAGCCGTCGGAGACCGACCGGCGCTCGGTGCGGCTGTCGCTCACGGTCAAGGGCGAAGGCGTGCGCGCGGCGCTGCGCGCGCTCTTTTGCCGGCACGAGCAGTCGATGGGCGTGGTGGCGGATCTGCCGTCCGATTCGATGGTCGCGCTGAACACCCTGATGGGGCGCCTGGAGCGATTCTGGGTCGACCAGGTTCGCTTCCGCCTCTAGCCGCCCCGGCCGGTCCACGGGCGGTGATCCAGATCAAGGTATCCGGCGCCTCGCGCGGCCACGATGATGTGTGGCTCAAGGACCAGTCATGTGACAAAAGGCATAGGCTCCACCGGGCGGATTGGGGTATCTTCCGGCCCGGTTGAATCCGGCCGGGGCCGGCCCCAGGTAAGGTTGCACGGGACTGGAAATATGTCGTTTCCCTATCTCACCCGCTTCCGCGACGCGCTCGCCGGGCTGCGGCGCGAGGGGCGCTACCGCATCTTCGCGGACATCGTGCGCCAGCGCGGCGGCTATCCCAAGGCCGATTTCTATACCGATGCCGACAAGCGGCCGATCACGGTGTGGTGCAGCAACGACTATCTGTGCATGGGCCAGCACCCGGTCGTGCTCGCCGCCATGCACGAGGCGATCGACGCGACCGGCGCCGGCGCCGGCGGCACCCGCAACATCTCTGGCACCACGCACTACCATGTCGAGCTGGAGCGCGAGCTCGCCGACCTGCACGGCAAGGACGCCGCGCTGCTCTTCACCTCCGGCTATGTCTCCAACGACGCGACGCTCGCCACGCTCGGGAAGATCCTTCCCGGGTTGATCGTGTTCTCCGACGAGTTGAACCACGCCTCGATGATCGAAGGCATCAAACATGGCGGCATGGAGAAGCATCTCTTCCGCCACAATGATCTTCAGCATCTGGAGTCTCTGCTGGCTTCGGCCGATCCTGCGGCGCCCAAGCTGATCGCTTTCGAGTCGGTCTATTCGATGGACGGTGATTTCGGGAAGATTTCGGATTTCTGCGACCTCGCCGAGAAATACGGCGCCCTCACCTATCTCGATGAAGTCCACGGCGTCGGCCTCTATGGTCCGCGCGGCGCCGGCGTGGCGGCGCGCGACGGGGTGATGCACCGCGTCGACATCATCGAGGGCACGCTCGCCAAGGCGTTCGGGGTCATGGGCGGCTATATCGCGGCCTCGTCGGAGCTCATCGACTGCATCCGTTCCTTCGCGCCCGGCTTCATCTTCACGACCTCGCTGGCGCCGGCGATCGCGGCCGGCGTGCTCGCCAGCATCCGCCATCTGAAGGCCAGCGATGTCGAGCGCGGTCGCCTGCATGAGCGGGCCGCGCGGCTCAAGCGCCTGTTCGCGGAGGCCGGATTGCCGGTCATGGATTCGCCAAGCCACATCGTTCCGGTGTTCGTGGGCGACGCGGCGCTGTGCAAGTCGGTGTCCGACGCGCTGTTGCGCGATCACGCGATCTATGTGCAGCCCATCAACTTCCCCACCGTGCCGCGCGGCAAGGAAAGGCTGCGCTTCACGCCTTCGCCGATGCACAGCGACGCGATGATGGACGCGCTGGTGCAGGCGCTGGATCAGGTCTGGACGGCGCACCGGCTGAGTCGCGCCGCCTGATGCCGCCGGAAGACGGCGCGGTCTACGTTGAATTCGTCGTGCAGGGCAGCGTGGTCAAGGTGACGGCCGTCGATTCCAGGACGGGCACCGAGGCGAGCGTGATGGGGCCGGCCGGCGCATCGCGCACAGCCCTCTCCGACGCCGCGCTGCGCAAGCTGAATTACGTCCTGCGGAAAAAGAACGGCGGCGCCCGACCGCCGCCGTCCACCTAGCCCCGGCGGCGGCTCTTGGGCGGCGATGTGCGGCCCAGGCCGATTTTCTTGGCGAACTCGGACCGCTTGGCGGCGTAGTTCGCGGCGACCATCGGATAGTCGGCCGGCAGGCCCCATTTGGCGCGGTACTGGTCCGGCGTCAGCTTGAAGCGCGAGCGCAGATAGCGCTTGAGCATCTTCAGCCTTTTGCCGTCCTCCAGGCAGATCAGATAGTCCGGCGTGATCGACTTCTTCACGGGAACCGCGGGTTTCTGCGAGGTGACGAAGTCAACCCCTTCGATGCCGGAAAGTCCGCCCAAGGTGGGCGTGGACGCTCTTGATCATCGCGGGAAGGTCCCCGACCGCGACGGGGTTGTTGCTGACATAGGCTGCAACGATATCGCTGGCGAGCTTCAGAATTTCTTCGGAGCGCCCGACCGGCATGTCTTCGCTACTCATAGGTACACACCCTCTACTCATGGGTTTCAATCAACGTATTGGTATTGCTTGGTCTGGGCGCGAAATCAATACATACAAGTTACTTTGAGTGTGCGTGGATTGCCTGCGGCAATTTATTCTTTTCTATTTGAGTTAATGCCGGTTTCGACTTGAGTCGATTCGTTCGTCTTTGTGAGACAGCAATCCCATCGTCCCTTCGTCATGAAATCGCTGTCAACTCTCCTTGGGGAAGTCTTGGAGCGGCCAACATCTCGCCCGGCCTGACAGCGCCCAGGCGTCGCAGACCTGGGAGGGGCGGGGCGATCTGGCGCTAGATTTGGTAAAGGGGTAGGGGTATCCAGCCGGCTCCGAGGGGCCGCAGGTCCAACGGTATTCGAGGTCGCAATGGTGGCAGTCGCCGACGCTGCAGGAGTATTATTGTCAAGCTTTTTCAACGGCAAATTGGCCGAAACCGATCCCGATGTGGCGCGCGCCATCGCGCTGGAACTCGGCCGCCAGCGCGAGAAGATCGAGCTGATCGCGTCCGAGAACATTGTCTCGCGCGCGGTTCTCGAAGCTCAGGGTTCGGTGCTGACCAACAAGTACGCCGAAGGCTATCCCGGTCGGCGTTACTATGGCGGCTGCGAATTCGTCGACATCGCCGAGGAACTCGCGATCGGCCGCGCCCGGCAGTTGTTCGACTGCGACTTCGTCAACGTCCAGCCGCATTCCGGCGCGCAGGCCAACCAAGCCGTGTTCTTCGCCCTCATGCAACCTGGAGATATTTTTCTGGGCCTCGATCTGGCGGCCGGTGGCCATCTGACGCATGGGGCGCCCGCCAACCAGTCCGGCAAGTGGTTCAAGCCGGTGTCCTACACGGTGCGCCGCCAGGATCAGCGAATCGACATGGACGAGGTCGAAGCGCTCGCTCGCGCCCACAAGCCGAAGATCATCATCGCCGGCGGCTCGGCCTATCCGCGGATCATCGACTTTCCGCGCTTCCGCGCCATCGCGGACGCGGTCGGCGCCTATCTGATGGTGGACATGGCGCATTTCGCCGGGTTGGTCGCGGGCGGCGTGCATCCCAATCCGCTGGAGCACGCCCATGTCGTCACGACGACGACGCATAAGACGCTGCGCGGCCCGCGCGGCGGCATGATCCTGTCGCGCGACGCCGAGCTCGGCAAGAAGATCAACTCCGCCGTGTTCCCGGGCCTGCAGGGCGGCCCTCTGATGCACGTGATCGCCGCGAAGGCAGTCGCGTTCGGCGAAGCCCTTCGCCCCGAATTCAAGCTCTATGCGAAGGCCGTGGTCGACAACGCGAAAGTCCTCGCCGAGACGCTGCAGGCTGCGGGGGCTCGACATCGTCTCGGGCGGCACCGACACGCATCTGATGCTGGTGGACCTGCGCCCCAAGGGCGCCAAGGGCCGTGACACCGAGAAGGCGCTGGACCGCGCCGCGATCACCACCAACAAGAACGCCGTGCCGTTCGATACCGAAAAGGCCGGCGATCACCTCCGGCATCCGCCTCGGCACGCCCGCCGGCACGACACGCGGCTTCGGCACGGCGGAATTCCGCGAGATCGGAAAACTGATCGTCGAGATCGTCGACGCGGTCGCCAAGAACGGCGAGGCGGAGACGTCGCGGTCGAGGCCTCCGTCGCGGCGCGGGTGCACGATCTTTGCCACCGATTTCCCATCTACCCATAAACGAGAGCGACCATGCGCTGCCCTTTTGCGGACATGACGATACCCAGGTGAAGGACAGCCGTCCGAGCGAGGACAATTCGGCGATCCGGCGGCGGCGCCATTGCCCGAATGCGGCGGCCGCTTCACGACCTTCGAGCGCGTCCAGCTGCGCGAATTGATCGTGGTGAAGAAGAACGGGCGGCGCGAGCCCTTCGAGCGCGAGAAGCTCGAACGCTCGATGAACCACGCTTTGCGCAAGCGCCCCGTGGAGCGCGAGCGCATCGACCGCACCATCACCGGCATCGTGCGCCGGCTCGAAAGCATGGGCGAGAACGAGATCCCGTCGCCGGTGATCGGCGAGCTGATCATGCAGGCCCTGCAAAGCCTCGACAAAGTGGCCCTATGTGCGCTTCGCCTCGGTCTACAAGAATTTCGCGAGACCAAGGATTTCGAGATGCTGATCGGCGAGCTCGAAGGCGGGGACGACAAGACCTGAAAATCTTGTCGCGAGCGCCGATGGCCGAACCGTCAGTCCCAGAGCCCGTGCCAAGCCGGCGCGACGGCCGCGTGCGATGGTGGGACCTCTTCATCGCCTTCTTCGGCGGGACCTTCGCCGGCATCGTGCTGGCCGCGCTGGCGGGCGTCGCCGGCGTCCTGATCGCGATGCGATACGGTTTCCACCCGACGGCCGCGAACCTCACCGCCTTCCTGCGCACCAGCTTCACGGCCAACCAGGCGCTCATCGTGCTGAGCGATGTCGGCCTCCTGGTCGTCGTCTGGCTGGTGGCCCGCTGGCGGTTCGAGCGGCCGACGGCGCATTTCTTTTCTTCGGTTCGCGCGCCGGCTTTGTCTTGGCGGTCCTGAGCGGTCTCGGCTTGTCGATCCTGCTCAACGGCGGAAACGAGCTGCTGCAGCGCTTCCTGCATATCCGGTTCGAAGAGACCGATATCGAGCGCATGCTCGAACCGCACGGCGCCGGCCAGTTCGTGCTCGCCCTCGCGGTCATCGCGTTGTTCGCGCCCTTCGTCGAGGAGTATTTCTTTCGCGGCCTGTTCCTCTCCTGGGCGCTGCGCGCGACGGGGGGCGTGGCTGGGCACGCTGATCACCGCGCTCGGCTTCGCGCTGGCGCACGGACATCTCTTCATCCATCCCGGCCTTCAGGGTCTGGTATTCACCGCCGAGCTGTTCGCGGCCGCGTGATCCTGGCGCAATGGGTCGTGCGCACCGGCTCGCTGCGGACGTCTTTCGCGGCGCACGCCGCCTACAACGCGACCGCCATCCTGTTCTCGGTGTTCTACCCATGACGGCGGAGGCCGACCGCCGCCACATGCGCCACGCCATCGCGCTGGCGTCGCGCGGCGTCGGCCGCACCGGCCGGGTGCCTTCGGTCGGCTGCGTCCTCGTCGCGCCGGACGGCAGCGTCGTGGCGCGCGGTCGGACCGACGAAGCGGCCGCCCGCACGCCGAGGCGGTGGCTCTGCCGCGGCCGGCGCGGCGGCGCGCGGCGCGACGGCCTATGTGACGCTCGAACCCTGTTCGCATATCGGGCTGACCGGAGGCCCCTGCGCCGATCTTCTGATTCGCGGCCGGCGTGGCGCGCGCGGTGGTCGCTTGCGGCGATCCTGATCCGCGCGTGGACGGGCAGGGATCGCCAGGCTGACGGCGGCCGGGATCGCCGTCGATGTCGGGATCGAGGAACAGGCGGCGGCGCCCGCCCTCGAAGGCTTCTTCAGCCACATCCGGCGCGGCCGGCCTTTCGTCACGCTGAAGATCGCCCAGAGTCTGGACGGCAAGACCGCGACGTCATCCGGCGACAGCAAATGGATCACCGGCCCGCAGTCCCGCCGCTTCGGACATCTCCTGCGCGCGCGCAACGACGCGATCCTGGTGGGCATCGGCACCGCTTTGGCCGACGATCCGGAACTGACCTGCCGCATCGCGGGGTCTCGAGCGCCATTCTCCCCTGCGGGTGGTCCTCGACTCGCGCTTGCGGCTGAGTGCGACCGCGAAATTGGCGGAAGGAGCCTTCCGCAATCCGACGGTTGTCTTCACCACGATCGAGGCGGATGGTGCGAAGCTGTCCGCCAAGGGCGTCGAGATCGTCCGTGTCGCGCCGGACGCGCGGGGCAGACCGGACCTGAACGCAAATGCTGACCGAAACTGTCGAAGCGGAACGTTACGCGGCTGTTGGTGGAGGGCGGCGCCGCCGTCCACGCCGCCTTCCTCGACCAGGGCTGGCGGATGCGCTGGAGATATTCACCGCGCCGATGGCGCTGGGCGGCGGTGGGCACGATGGGATCGGTGCGCTGGCGGCCGCTACCATGGGCGCGGCGCCAAGGTTTACGCTGGAGTCGGTGCGGAAAATCGGCGCCGATCTGCTGGAAAGCTATCGGGCCAGAGCCTAAAAGGAGCGCCATGTTCACCGGAATTGTCACCGATGTCGGGTCGCGTGCGCCAGGTCGAGAAGCGCGGCGACACCCATGTCGTGATCGCGACCGACTACGACGTGTCGCGGATCGAGCTCGGCGCCTCCATCGCCTGCGCGGGCATCTGCCAGACCGTAGTCGACAAGGGCACCGCCAAAGACTGCTGGTTCGCCGCCACCGCCTCGGGCGAGACGCTGTCGAAGACCACGCTGGGAAGCTGGAAGCCGGGCGACGGCGTCAACCTCGAACGCCCACCATGCGGGTCGGCGACGAGTTCGGCGGCCATATCGTCAGCGGCCATGTCGACGGCGTGGCCGAGGTCAAATTGGTCCTCCCGGAAGGCGAATCCATCCGCGTGGTGTTCGAGGCGCCGGTCGCGCTGGCCAGGCTCATCGCGGCCAGGGCTCGGTGGCGCTCGACGGCGTGTCGCTGACGGTCAACGACGTCGACGGCGCCCGCTTCGGCGTGAACATCATCCCGCACACGCAGAAGGTGACGACCTTCGGAAAGCTGAAGCCCGGCATGAAGGTCAATCTCGAGATCGATCTTCTGGCGCGCTATGTGGCGAGGCTCGTGAAGGGATGAACGTCGCGGTCTATCACGATTACATTTCGAAGATCGAAGACGTCATCGAGGGACGCGCGCAACGGGCGCATGTTCATCCTGATGGACGCCGACGACGCGAGAACGAGGGCGACCTCGTCATCCCGGCGCAGATGTGCACGCCCCAGGCGGTCAATTTCATGGCCAGGTTCGGCCGCGGCCTGATCTGCCTGGCGCTGACGCAGGAGCGCGCCAACGACCTGAACATCCCGATGATGACCCAGGTCAACGGCACCCCGAACCAGACCGCCTTCACGATCTCCATCGAGGCCCGCGAAGGCATCTCGACCGGCATCTCGGCGCATGACCGCGCCCACACGATCTCGGTGGGCGATCGATCCGACCAAGGGCGCCGCCGACATCACCTCGCCCGGCCATGTTTTTCCGCTGGTCGCCCGCCATGGCGGCGCGCTGGTGCGGGGCGGGGCACACCGAAGCGGCGGTCGACATCGCCCGCCTGGCCGGCCTGATCCCGGCCGGCGTCATCTGCGAGATCATGAACGACGACGGCACGATGGCGCGGCTGCCCGACCTCGTGCCCTTCGCCCAGCTCCACGGCCTCAAGATCGGCACCATCGCGGATTTGATCTCCTACCGCCGCAAATACGACCACTTCGTCAAGCGCACGGTCGAAGGGCCGTTCGAAAGCCACATGGCGGCCTCTGGACGATGTATGTCTACGTCCAACGAGCTCGAATATGCCGAGCATATCGCGCTGGTGAAGGGCGATCTGTCGGGGCCGGAGCCGGTGCTGGTGCGCATGCACGCGGTCAACATCTTCACCGACATGCTGGACTGGAAGTCCGCCGAAACGCGACGTGCTGGGCGAATCCATGCGCATCATCGCCAAGGAGGGGCGCGGCGTCGTGGTGCTGCATGCGCACCACGCGTCCGACCTTCGTCTCCGACATCGTGACGCGGCGGGTGACCGAGGACATCGACCGCCGCCGGGTGAAGGAGTTACGGGCGTCGGCGCGCAGATACTGCTCGATCTCGGCGTGAAGGACATGGTCCTTTTGACCGACACGCCGGAGAAGAAGATCGTCGCGCTGGAAGGCTACGACCTCAACATCGTCGGCACGCACGCCATCCGCGGCGAGGAACAGACCCATGATTGAAAAGCCGAACATCCTGATCGTCGAGGCGCGGTTCTACACCCACATCTCCGACGCGCTGCTCGACGGCGCCACGGCGGCGCTGGAGAAGGCCGACGCGCATTTCGAGCGCCTCGCGGTGCCCGGCGCCCTCGAGATCCCGCCCGGCCATCGCCATCGCCGCGCGTTCGGGCGAGCATGGCGGGCGCGGCTATGACGGCTATATCGCGCTCGCTGCGTCATCCGCGGCGAGACCTATCATTTCGAGATCGTCTCCAACGAATCCGCGCGCGGCCTGATGGATCTCGGCATCAATCACGGCTTGTGCATCGGCAATGGCATCCTGACAGGTGGAAGACGAGGACCAGGCCCGCGAACGCGCCGCGGTCGAGATCGGCGACAAGGGCGGCGACGCGGCGCGGGCGTGTCTGGCGCTCGTCCACGCGCGCAATCGCCTCGGCGTTCACCGGTGACCGCCAAGGATTACGATTCCCGGCGCGCCGCGCGCCTGAACGCGGTTGCAGGCGGTCTACCAGATGGAGCTCACCGGCGAGGACGCGGAAACCGTCGCCCTCGAATTCATCGAGCATCGTCTGGGCCGCGAGCCGGAGATCGGCGGCGGCGAGGCCGACGCGGATTTCTTCGGAGCCATCGTGCGCGGCGTGCCGCAGCACCAGGTCGAGATCGACCGCTCCATCGCCAAGATACTGGCGGCGGACTGGCGGCTGGAGCGCGTGGATTCGATCCTGCGCGCCATCCTGCGCGCCGCGACCTTCGAGCTGATCGCGCGCCGCGACGTGCCCGCCCGGGGTGGTGATCGACGAATATGTCCGAGATCGCCCACGCTTTTTTCTCCGGCCGACGAACCGTCCTTCGTGAATGCCGCATTGGACAAGCTGGCGCACCGAAAACGCGCCGCCGAATTCGGCGAAACCCGCCGGACGGACGAATAGCAGTTCTAGGGAGCGCTACTCCCTACACAGTGCATACACACGATGGCTTGCGCATGGGCGCGGTGTTGTGTATATCTACACAAGCCGAGGGGGGGCGATGTGAACAAGCGTGGGACGATGACGCCTCGGGAGGTCGTCCGGCGGCTCATCGATGATGGCTGGGGTGGTGAAGCGCAAGGGCCCCGGCGACCACGTTCAGTACACGCATCCTTCAAGGCCGGGGCGCGTGACCATCGATATGGGCGCGCGGGATATCCCCTCGGAACCTTGCGCAGCGTCTTCCGGCAGGCCGGCTGGAGACTGGTAGCGGCGCCTATCTCGAGTTCGCCGATCAAGGAGGTCGCATGTCGAAAACGGTTTGGGCATTGGTTCACGAGGAAAAAGTGCGAAGCCGCACGGTGTACGGAATTTCCTTTCCGATTTTCCCGGCGTCGTATCGGCGGGATCGTCGGTCGACGAGGGCCATCGAGCGCGGCCGCGAGACGCTGGCGTTTCACGTTGCGGCATGATCGAGGATGGCGAACGCCTGCCGAATATCCATTCCCGTTCCACGGTGACCATCAGCGAAGGCGATCGCTCTTACGCCGGCGGTTTGGTGGCCGACAATGAAGGCGATATCGAACAATCCTATGCCACCGGCTCCGTGACGGCTGGCAACCACCAAAGTCTGGCGGGAGGGCTGGTGGGGTTCAACAATGGCCTCATCGGGCAGTCTTATGCCACCGGTGCCGTGTCCGCCGGCGACGGCGGAGCTTCTGTCGGCGGTCTGGCAGGCGCGAATGCCGGCCTCATCGGCGGGTCATATGCGACGGGTTCGGCCACGGCGGTGACGGCGGCGCTTGGGTCGGCGGTCTCGTCGGCACCAGTATTGGCGGCATCCAGCAATCCTATGCCACGGGCGCCGCGACGGCCGGCGATGGCGGGGCTTCTGTCGGCGGTCTGGCCGGCGAGAACGATGGTCTCATTTTGCAGTCCTACGCGACAGGCGCGGCCACGGGCGGCGACGACAGCGCCTGGGTGGGCGGTTTGGTCGGCGACAACGCCGGCGCCATCTTGCAAAGTTATGCGACGGGTGCGGCGCATGCCGGCCTGAACGGCGGCGGAGGCTTCGTCGCATCCGTCGGCGGATTGGTGGGCGAGAACGAGGACGGGGGCGCGATCGCCGAGTCCTATTCCACCGGCGCGGTGAGCAGCAGCGACCCGGCGGCGGCGGTGGGCGGCTTCCTCGGCAACAACGACGACACGATATCCTCGGATGTCGACGTCAATTATTTCGATACGCAGACCTCCGGCACCGCGTCTGGCAGGGGCGCGGGCAATCCGGTCGATGGCGTCACCGGCGAGACGACGGCCCAGCTTCAGGGCACGCTGCCCGCAGGCTTCGACAGCACGGTCTGGGGCACGGGTGCGGGGCTCTATCCGTATTTCCTGTGGCGATATCCGGCGACGCCGGAGGCGATCACGGGCGTCGCCTACAGCGATGCAAGCGTGACCCCGCTGGCGTCCGGTTCGGCCGGCGCGGTGAATGTGTCGGCGCTGGTCGACGGCACCGGCGTGGGCGGCGCCACGACGGGCGCGAACGGCTACTATTATATCCTGGTGTCTCACGGCACGCTGGCCGGCACGCAGCAGGTGCTGACCTATCTCGACGGCGCCTCCGTCGCCGCCAACACCTATGTCGACTCGCCGGCGGGCAATGTGACGGCCGATCTCTACGGCAACTATCTGCGCCTGCTGTCCCGCGCCGGCACAAGCTCCGCGATGTTCGGCGGCGTGACCGCGGCGATCGGCGGTAACAGCGGCAGCGATTTCCTGTTCGGCGGCGGCGGCCTTATGCCCGGCACCAATCTCGCGATTCAATCGAGCAATGGCGGCGGCCTGGTGCTCGACGACCTCCCGGATCTGAGCAGCGCCTCCCTCGTCCTGGACGCTTTCCGGTCCGGTCACGCAAAGCGTGGCGATCGCCGCCGCGAACCTGGATCTGCTGGGTGCGGGCGCCAGCTATGAGCTGACCGACAGCACCAACAACATCGGCACGCTGGCGGCCAACACCGGCACGGTATCCGTCGCCGATAGCGGCGATCTCGGAATCGGCACGGTGAACGGCACAGCGGGCGTGACCAGCACCGGTGCGGTCACCGTGACCGGCGCCGGCGACATCACCATCGCCACGGGCAGCCAGGTCACGGCCGGCACTGACGAGGACGTGGTGCTGGCCGCGGCCGGCGCCTTCGTCAACGACGAAGGCAGCGATGCCGTGAACGTCTCCGGCACCGGCCGCTGGCTGATCTATTCCAGCGCGCCCACCGACGACACGTTCGGCGATCTCGACAGCGGCAACACCGCGGTGTGGCACGCGACCTTCGCGACCTACGCGCCGGGCAGCGTGACGCAGAGCGGCGATCGCTACATCTTCGCCTATCGGCCGACGCTCACCATCACGACCGCCAACCTCACCAAGACCTACGGCAACGATGCCACCGCGGACGTGGCCGCGGACTATAGCGTGAGCGGTCTGCAATCCGGCGTGACCGGCGCCTTCCTCGGCGACACGGCGGCGGCCGTCTATTCGGGTGCGCCATCGGTGACGTCCACCGGCGCGGTGGCGACGGCCAGTGTGGCCGGGAGTCCCTACACGATCGCGGGAACGACGGGCACGTTGTTGTCGCTCGACGGCTATGCAATCAGCTTCGTGAACGGCGCGCTGACGGTCGATACGCGCCCGATCACGGTGACGGCGGACGGCCAGACGCGGCACTATGGCGATGCCAATCCTGCGCTGACCTATGTGGTGGGTGGCGACGGTCTCGCCAACGGCGACGCGTTGTCGGGCGGCCTGGCGACGGTTGCGGGCGCGACCAGCAATGCCGGCGATTTCGCCATCACCCAGGGTACGCTGGCGGCGTCGGCCAATTACGATCTGACCTATATCGGCGGCGTGCTGACGGTCGATGCGCGCCCGATCACGGTGACGGCGGACAGCCAGACCCGGCACTACGGCGATGCCAATCCCGTGCTGACCTACGCGGTGGGCGGCGGCGGCCTCGTCAATGGCGACGCGTTGTCGGGTGGTCTGGCGACGGCCGCAACGATGGCCAGCAGTGTCGGCGGCTATGCCATCACGCAAGGAACCCTGACCGACGCCAACAATACGAATTACGACATCAGCTATACCGGCGCCACGCTGAGCGTGACGGTGCGCCCGATCACGGTGACGGCGGACGACCTCACACGGCATTACGGCGACACCAATCCGGCGCTGACCTACGCGGTGGGCGGCGGGGGGCTCGTCAACGGCGACGCGCTTTCGGGTGGCCTGGCAACGTCCGCGACGACGACCAGCGGTGTCAACGGCTACGCCATCACGCAAGGCACGCTCGCGGCATCGGCCAACTACGATCTAACCTATGTCGGCGGCGTGCTGACGGTCGATGCGCGGCCGATCACGGTGACGGCGGACGACCTGACGCGGCATTATGGCGACACCAACCCCACGCTGACCTACGCGGTGGGCGGCGGCGGCCTCGTCAACGGCGACGCGCTTTCGGGTGGCTGGCAACGTCCGCGACGACGACCAGCAATGTCGGCGGCTACGCCATTACGCAGGGCACGCTGGCGGCGTCGGCCAATTATGCGCTGACCTATATCGGCGGCGTGCTGACGGTCGATGCGCGCCCGATCACGGTGACGGCAGACGACCTGACGCGGCACTACGGCGACACCAACCCCACGCTGACCTATGTGGTAGGCGGCGAGGGTCTCGTCAACGGCGACGCGTTGTCGGGCGCGCTGGCGACGGCCGCAGCGACAACCAGCAACGTCGGCGGCTATGCCATCACGCAGAGCACGCTGGCAGCGTCGACCAATTACGCTCTGACCTATGTTGGCGGCGTCCTGACGGTGGATGCGCGCCTGATCACAGTGACGGCGGACGACCTAACGCGGCATTACGGCGATGCCAATTCCGCGCTGACCTATGCGGTGGGCGGCGAGGGCCTGGTGAACGGCGACACGCTCTCGGGTGCGCTGGCGACGGCCGCAACGACAACCAGCAATGTCGGTGGCTATGCCATCACGCGAGGCACGCTGGCAGCGTCGGCCAATTATGCGCTGACCTATATCGGCGGCGTCCTGACGGTCGATGCGCGCCCGATCACGGTGACGGCGGACGGTCAGACGCGGCATTACGGCGATACCAATCCGACACTGACCTATGCGGTGGGCGGCAGCGGCCTCGTCAACGGCGATGTGTTGTCGGGCGCGCTGGCGACCTCTGCGACGACGACCAGCAATGTCGGGGGCTATGCCATCGCGCAAGGCACGCTAGTGGCGTCAGCCAATTATGCTCTGACCTATGTCGGCGGTGTGCTGACGGTCGATGCGCGCCCCATCACGGTGACGGCGGACGGCCAGACCCGGCACTACGGCGATGCCAATCCCGCGCTGACCTATGCGGTGGGTGGTGGGGGGCTCGTCAACGGCGACGCGTTGTCGGGCGCGCTGGCGACGACCGCGACGACGACCAGCAATGTCGGCGGCTATACCATCACGCAAGGCACTCTGACCGATGCCAACAATACGAATTACGACATCGGCTATACCGGCGCCACGCTGAGCGTGACGGTGCGCCCGATCACGGTGACGGCGGACGACCTGACGCGGCATTACGGCGATGCCAATCCCGCGCTGACCTATGCGGTGGGTGGCGACGGTCTCGTCAATGGCGATATGCTGTCGGGTGCGCTGGCGACATCTGCCGCTGGGACAAGCAGTGTCGGCAACTACGCCGTCACGCAAGGCACGCTGGCCGCGTCGGCCAACTACGATTTGACCTATGTCGGCGGTGTGCTGACGGTCGATGCGCGCCCGATCACGGTGACGGCGGACGACCTGACGCGGCACTATGGCGATGCCAATCCCCGCGCTGACCTATGCGGTGGGTGGTGGGGGGCTCGTCAACGGCGACGCGTTGTCGGGCGCGCTGGCGACGACCGCGACGACGACCAGCAATGTCGGCGGCTATACCATCACGCAAGGCACTCTGACCGATGCCAACAATACGAATTACGACATCGGCTATACCGGCGCCACGCTGAGCGTGACGGTGCGCCCGATCACGGTGACGGCGGACGACCTGACGCGGCATTACGGCGATGCCAATCCCGCGCTGACCTATGCGGTGGGTGGCGACGGTCTCGTCAATGGCGATATGCTGTCGGGTGCGCTGGCGACATCTGCCGCTGGGACAAGCAGTGTCGGCAACTACGCCGTCACGCAAGGCACGCTGGCCGCGTCGGCCAACTACGATTTGACCTATGTCGGCGGTGTGCTGACGGTCGATGCGCGCCCGATCACGGTGACGGCGGACGACCTGACGCGGCACTATGGCGATGCCAATCCCTCGCTGACCTACGCAGTGGGCGGCGAGGGCCTCGTCAACGGCGACGCCTTATCGGGCGCGCTGGTAACGGCCGCAACGACAACCAGCAATGTCGGCGGCTATGCCATCACGCAGGGCACGCTCGCCTCGTCGACCAATTACGCTCTGACCTATGTCGGCGGCATCCTGACGGTGGATGCGCGCCCGATCATGATCGCCGCGAACGATCAGAGTCGCGTCTATGGCGACGCCAATCCGGCGCTGACCTATGCAGTGGGTGGCGACGGGCTCGTCAACGGCGATATGCTCTCGGGCGCGCTGGTAACGGCCGCGACGACAACCAGCAATGTCGGCGGCTATGCCATCACCCAGGGCTCGCTGGCGTCATCGGCGAACTACACCATTGTCGGCTTCACCGGCGCCACGTTGACCGTGACGCCGGCCGCGCTGAGCGTGAGGGCAGACGACATCGCGTCCGTCTCGCTCGATGCAGCGACGCCGACGGCAAGTTACACGGGCTTCGTGCTCGGCCAGGACAGTTCCATCGTGACCGGACTCGAATACGGCCTCTTCCCGGTCGCGGACGATCCGCTGAAGTACAACATCGTGCCGTTCGGCGCGACCGCCCCCAATTATGCGATCATCTATTTCGCGGGTCTGCTAACGCTGACGCCCGTGGTGCCGAACGGCTCGACGGCACCGCTGATATCGGACGGCGGCTATCATGGCCCGTCCAGCTTCACGCTGACCGGCAGCCTGGGCACCTTCACATTGAGCAACGTGGTGACCGGCACGGTCGGATCCGACGACAATGTGCTTTTGTTCCAGGTTGGCCTGCCCGGAACGATCAGTCCGTTCAAGCCGGTCAGCATCACGGATTTTTCGAACGCCATAGACGCCACCGACCGATTGTTGTCCGCAGGATGATCCCAGGCGCCAAATCGAAGCGAAGCGTGCGCGCGGTCGTTGCCGGTCTGTGCCTGCTGGCCGGTCTTTCGGCCCTGTCGGCGGCGGCTCAGGATTTCAAACAGATCGCGCCCAAGGAACCGAAAACCCAGATGGCCACTCCGGTGACCGTGCCGCCGGAGGCAAACCCGGTCGTGCCGACGGCCGTGCGCAAGAAGCTGCTCGATTCGCTTCTCGGGCTGCGCTTCGTCGACAAGCTCGCCAAGGTCGTGCGTAACGGGGTCAAGGTCTCGGGCGTGGAGGTGGACGGCGGCCTGCCGTTGCTGAACCGCGATGAGATCAAGACCCAGCTGTCGGCCTTTCTAGGCCGGCCGCTCTACACCGATGATCTGCCGCGCATATCCGAAGCGGTCGTCAAATGGTATCGCGCGCACGACCTGCCGGTGGTCGATGTTGGCTTTCCCGAGCAGGACATCTCCACAGGTACCGTCCAGGCGGTCGTCACGGTCTATCGGCTCGGCCAGGTGCATGTCCAAGGCAATGAATGGTTCTCGACGCCGCTTCTGACCGGCGAAATGCGGCTCGAACCCGGCGACCGCATCGATTTCCAGACTCTGCGGATCGATTTGAACCGGCTCAACCGCAATCCGTTTCGACGTGTCAGCGCGGTTCTCGAGCGCAGCGCGACCACCGGCGCTACCGATCTGGCGCTCAAGGTCGACGATCGTCTTCCGTTTCGCGTCTATGCCAGCTTCGACAATGACGGTCTTCCGGTGACGAATCGCGAGCGCTACGGCGCGGGAATCAACTGGGGCAATGTTTTCGGCCTCGACCAGCAGATCTCCTATCAGTTCCTGACGAGCCCCGATCTGTTCCGCTCGCGTGATCGCGGGCCGGGGCATTCCGACAAGCCGCGGTTCACGGCCCATTCGCTCGACTATCTGGCGCCGCTGCCTTGGGGCGACGACATCGAGGCTTTCGGCTCCTACGTCGAATTGGTGCCCGATCTCGGGCAGAATTTCGATCAGGTCGGCCACAGCTTGCAGCTTAGCGTGCGTTATGTCGGCATCGCGCCGCCCTGGGACGGCCTGTCCCAGACACTCAAATTCGGTTTCGACTACAAGCGCAGCGACAACAATATCGCATTCGGCGGAACGCAGATCTTCGCCAACACGACCAATATAGAACAGTTCCTCTTGATCTACGACGGCACTTTGCCGGACGCCCACGGCCAGACCGCGATCGAAAATCAGGTCGTCTACAGTCCCGGCGGGCTTTCGAACGGGAATTCGACAGCCGTTTTCGCCGCTTCCGGGACGGCGGGCGCCAAGGCTAATTATCTCTATGACAATATCGAAATCACGCGCGTGACCTATCTGCCCTATCAGTTCAGCAGCGTCGTTCGCGTTGAGGGTCAGATCGCCGACGCCGAGCTCCTGCCCAGCGAGCAGCTCGGCGCCGGCGGAAACGACAGCGTGCGCGGCTATGACCCGCGCACGGTGGACGGCTCGCAAGGCGCGCTGTTCAGCGCCGAATTGCACGGCCCCGCATTCCATCCGCTGAAATCGATCTTCGACACCGATGTGCAGGATCAGGCGCAGGGGCTCGTCTTCTACGATATGGGCTTCGTCGCCTATCGCAACGCGCAGCAGAACCTGCCCAAGAGTGCGACGCTCCAAAGTGCCGGCCTCGGTCTGCGCTACGGCATCGATCGCTTCGTGGATCTGCGCGCTGACTATGGCTGGCAATTGCAGGCGCCGCCTGGCGGCAAGTCGGGCGGAAGCCTGCTCAATCTTTCGGTAACGCTTGCCTACTGATTGGACGCGACCCCTTCTTGATGGGGCCGCGCGCCGCCGAGGTTTCGGCAACCAACGGTCAGTCCAGCGATTTGCGAAAGCGAAAGACGCTCGCGGCCAGAAGCACCGTTGCAAGGATCGCGAGTGCGCCAAGCTCGGGCCAGAGGACCGTGAAACCGACGCCCTTGAGAAAACAGGCCCGGATCAAGATCAAATAATATCGAAGCGGGTTGACGTAGGAAAACCATTGCAGCGCACGCGGCATGCTGGCAATCGGAAAGCTGAAGCCCGACAGCGTGAAGAGCGGATTGACGACGAAGAAATTCGTCGCGAAGGCCTGCTGCTGGGTCGTGCAGATCGTCGAGATCAGCAGGCCGAGCGCCAGCGTGCTGAGAAGGAACAGCGACGTTCCCACCAGCATGACGAGCGGATCGCCGTTGAACGGCACCTGGAACCAGAGCATTCCGACCGCGGTGACGAGAGCCACCTCCCCGAGCCCGATGACGAAGAAGGGCAGCGTCTTGCCCAGAATGAATTCGATCGGCCGGATCGGCGTGACCATGATCTGCTCGAGCGTCCCCACCTCCCGCTCGCGAACGATGGCGAAGGCCGTGAGGTTGACGATGAGGGTGAGCGTCAGCGTGCCGATCACGCCCGGAACGAAGAACCATCGGCTGTTGGTGTCTTCGTTGTACCAGGGGCGCTGGTCGATCGTCACCGATGCCTGGCGCAGGCTCAGCCCGCCGCTCGTTCGATGCAGGAAATTGGCGGCATAGTCTTGCGAAAACGTCGCGGCGACCTGTCCGACATAGCCAAGGGCGATGAGCGCGGTGTTCGAATTGGTGCCGTCGACCGCCACCTGGACCGGCGCCGTCGCGCCCTTGCGGAGCAATTCGGCGAAGCCCGGATGGATCACGATGGCGATCGCCGCGTCGCCGCGGTCGATGATGCGGGTGACGTCGCCCTCGTTTTGCGCATACGCGGCGATGGAGAAGCGCCCGCTCGCCGTGAAATGCGACACCAAGTCCCGGCTTTCCTGCGAATGATCCATGTCCAGGATCACCGTGGAGACGTCGAACACCTCGAAGGTCGCGGCATAGCCGAAGACGAGCATCTGGATAATCGGCGGCACGATGAGGCGAAAACGCGCCCACCTGTCGCGCTTCAGCTCGATCATCTCCTTGATGAAGATCTGGATGATGCGGTCGAACATGGATCAATCCAAGGTCTTCTTGAACGCGCGGGACGCGAAGAACGCTATCACGGCCGCGTAGAGCACGAGTGCGAGAATCGGGCCGCCCAGTTGGACCAGGCCGAGCCCCTTGAGGAACACCCCCTTCAGGATCGTCACATAGTATCGCGCGTGAACCAGATAGGTTATCGCCTGGATCGGTACAGGCATCTGGTCGATCGGAAAGGCGTAGCCCGAAAGCAGCGTCGTCGGCAGCATCGTGAGCAGCAGCGCGATCTGGCTCGCCCCGAGCTGGCTTCGGATCGATACTGAGATCAGGTATCCGATGCCGAGCACGACGACAAGGAACAGCGCGGTCGTGGCGAAGAGCGTGAAGAACGCGCCGCGAAACGGCACCTGAAACCAGAATATCGCCAGCGCGATGCAGATACCGGCGTCGATGAGACCGATGCCGAAATAGGGCAGCAGCTTTCCCAGCATCACCTCCATCGGCGTCACCGGCGTCGAAATGAGAAGTTCCATCGTTCCGCGTTCCCATTCGCGCGACACGGTCAGCGATGTGAGCTGCGCGCCGACGAGTGCCAGGATCATCGCCGCCAGGCCCGGGATGATGAAATCCTTGCTTTCCAGGTCCTCGTTGAACCAGACCCGCGACTGGATCGCGATGGGCGTGATGGCCAAAGGTGGCCCCTGCGTGCCCGACGCATCAAGCTGCACCTTCGTGGAGAAGCTTGCCACGACGGCCTGGGCATAGCCGGCGGCGACACTGGCCGTGTTGTCGTCGGTCGCGTCGACGATCGCCTGAACGGAACTCTTCCCGCTGTCGTTGAGACGCAGGGAGAAATCCGGCGGGATCACGATCGCGATCCGGCACGTACCGTCGTCGATGGCGGCGGCGAGCTGGCGGTCATTCGCCAGGATTTTCACGACGTCGAAGTACTGCGACGCGGCAAAGTCCTTCAGTAGCAACAGGCTCTGCTGGCTTCCCTCCCGGTCCAGCGTGCAGAGGGGAACATGCTTGATGTCCAGACTCACGCCATAACCCAGCATGAACATCTGAACCACCGGGAGAAGCAGCGCGATCATCAGGCTGCGCGGATCGCGCCAGACCTGAAGCAACTCCTTGCGGGCGATCGCCCAGAGCCGGATGAAACTCATGGCGCGGACGCATTCGCCGGGGGGCGGGCAACGAGCCCGACGAACACGTCTTCGAGACCCGGCTCAATGGGCGAAATCCGCGTGATCGGAATGTTGTTCGTTTCCAAGGGACCGCGAATCGCCGCGTCGCCGGCCAGCGAGCCATCCGTCAGGACATGCAGGGCATCGCCGAAGGCCGCCACGTCGCGCACGCCCTTTGCGGCGCCGAGCACGTGCAAGGCGCGGCCGACGCTGCCGCATTCAACCAGAAACAGATTGCCGCTCAACGAAGTCCGCTTGAGCTCCGCGGGGCTGCCCGACGCGACGATGCGGCCCTGATTGATGAGAACAATGCGGTCGCAATATTCGGCTTCGTCCATGTAATGCGTGGTGACGAGGATGGTCACGCCGCTCGCCGCGAGGTCGTGGATCAGGTCCCAGAAGCGCCGGCGCGAGATCGGATCGACGCCGGATGTCGGCTCGTCGAGAAACAGGATCGGTGGGTTGTGCAGGATGGCACAGCCGAGTGCCAGGCGCTGCTTCCAGCCGCCGGCGAGCGAAGACACAAGGGCATCCTCGCGGCCGGCGAGCCCGGCCATGTCGACCGCGTAGCGAATGCGCTCGGCCAGCCTTTCGGCCGGAACGCGATAGATGCCGCCGAAGAAGCGCAGGTTCTCGATCACCGAAAGATCGCCGTACAGGGAGAACTTCTGGGACATATAGCCGATATGCTGGCGCGCGGCCTCCGGGCTGCGCGCCACGTCGATCCCCGCGACGAAGACCTGCCCCTCGGTGGGGCGCAGCAGACCGCACAGCACGCGGATGATCGTGGACTTTCCCGCGCCGTTCGGCCCGATGAAGCCGAGGATCTCGCCGCGCGCGACTTCGAAGCTGACATGATCGACGGCGACGAACGTGTTGAACCGCTTGGTGAGGTTGCGCGCAACGATGGGCGGCGCGGTGCGCCCGGCGCCGCTCATGCCGCCGCGTCCTTCCTCGGATTCTGCAAGGTGACGAACAGATCCTCTATGGTCGGCTCAACCCTCGTAAGCGAATCGAACGGAAGGCCGCTTGCGGCCAGCGCTTTTTCGATTTCTGGCATGCGGCGGTCGGCGTCGTCGACGACCACATGGATGCTGTTGCCGACGAGCATGGTATTCAGCACGCCGGGGCAGCCGCCGACCGTGTCCCTGATCGCGCGCGCGCTTCGCGACGCGATCGACAGGATCGCGCCCGGCATGTGCCGCTTGAGCGCGGCGGGCGTATCGCATTCGAGGAGTTCGCCCTCATACAGAAGGGCCAGGCGATGGCAGCGCTCCGCCTCGTCCAGATAGGCGGTCGATATCACGATCGTGAGGCCACCTTCGCGAAGGTCATATAGGATGCGCCAGAAATCGCGGCGCGAGACCGGATCCACGCCGGTCGTCGGCTCGTCGAGCAGGACGATCTTCGGTGCATGGATCAGCGCGCAGGTAAGGCCCAGCTTCTGCTTCATCCCGCCGGACAGCACACCGGCCAGCCGGTCGCGGAACCGGCCCATGTCGGACGCCGCGAGCAGCCGCGCCGAACGCTCCTCGCGCACCGCCCTGGGTATGCCGAACAGATCGGCGTAGAAACGGATGTTCTCGTCCACCGTGAGGTCTTCGTACAACCCGAAGCGCTGCGGCATATAGCTGAACCGCGCCTTGGCGAGGTCGGGGTTGGCCACGACATCCACCCCGTCGACGATGATCGATCCTTCATCCGGCCGCATCACGCCGGCCAGCATGCGCATGGTCGTTGTTTTTCCGGCGCCGTCCGGCCCCACCAATCCGAATATCTCGTTGGGAAGGACGGAGAAGCTCAGATGCGATACCGCCCTGTGCGGCCCAAAGCTCCTGCTGACATCGCGGATATCGATAGCCGGCGCGGCGCTCACGGCTTGCCTTCCGGGAGGAGTTCGATGCGCGCATCGGCCGGCAGTCCGGGAACCAGTTCGTGCGACGGATTCTCCAGATCGATCTTCACGCGATAGACCAGCGTGACCCGCTCGGCATGCGTCTCGACGCTCTTGGGCGTGAACTCGGCCTGCGAGGAGATGAAGGATATCCGGCCGCGATAGATCTTGTTCGGATAACTATCGGTGGTGACGGCGACGCGCTGGCCGAAGCGGATTTTTCCGATGTCGGGTTCGTTGACATAGGCCCGGAGCCAGACGTGATCGAGATCCGCCAGCGTGACGACCGGCGTCCCCGGCACCTCGACTTCGCCGAGCTCGGCCTGCCTCGTCAGGATGACGCCGTTGAACGGGGCGCGCAGAACCGTGTAGCCGAGCACGATCCGCGCCATGTCCAGGGCGGCTTGCGCGCTCTTCACATTCGCCACGCCGAGATCGGTATTGCGTTCGGCAACCCGCTCGAGCGCCCGATCGCGCTCCAATGTGGCGCCGGATTGGGTCATCGCGGTGCGCGCGAGATCCCTGGCCTGCGCCGAGGTGGCGTGCTGCGACCACAAAGACTGCTCCCGCCCGGCATCGACGGTCTTTTCCGAAAAGTCCGCCGCGTCGTCCGCGATGGTCTGTCTGGCCGCTTCGACGGATTGCCGCGTGGCGTCGAGCTGGCGCTGTGCCGCGTTCAGCGCGGCCTCGGCGATGACGACCTGCTGGCGATAGTCGCTATCGTCGACACGCGCCAGCACGGTGCCGGCGCTGACCGTCGCGCCCTCGTCGAACGGCAGAAGAACGATGCGCGACTGAACCGTCTTGAAGCTCAGGACGCTTTCATGGGCCTCGATGTCGCCGGAAACGACCAGGACGGAAGCGGAGCGGGAACCGCCGAACCAGCCGGCGTACCAGCCGACTCCCGCGACGACAGCCAGAGCGATGATGCCAAAGACCAGATAGCCGAACCGGCCGCGCACGAATGAAGACGTCCGCGCAAAGGCGGCATCGAGTCCTGTTCGCGGTGGAGAGATGTCTTCGGGCACGTATCTGGCGGACGGTTGATCGACATTCTCACTATCGCGCGTCGAGCGCAATCTTGCCTTGATCGAAATCAGCGCCGCGCCGCACGCCCGCGATTTGTCGTGCCAAAATGCGTCAGGGAACCACGACCACGCTGCAATTCGCCAAACTCACGAGCTTTTGGGATGTGCTGCCCAGCAACAATCCCTTCAGCCGCCCCCGCCCGCGCTTGCCGACCACGACGACGTCGCTCTTGCCCGCTTTCGCGGCAGCCAGGATCGCTGTCGCCGCATCGCCTTCCTCGGCCAAGGTTTTCGCCTTGGCGACGCCGTTCTTCGCCGCGATCGAACGGGCGCGCTCGAGCAGTGCCTTGGCCTCGGTCTCGAGGAGTTCGTCGAGCGCGATCTTCTCGATGCGCCGGAACCGCTCCAGATCGTCGCTGATCGCTCGATCCATCACGGTGATGATGGTCAGTTCACCGCCGATCGCGGCAGCCAGGCCTGCCGCCAATGCGACGGCACGGTCGCCGCCTTTCGAGCCGTCCGACGCCACCAATATCCGTTTCATGTTTTTATCCTCCCGACAGCCGCGGGCTCGCCTGCGTCATTTGAACGGAATTCAATTGAGATCGAGATCGCGGCGCGCGGGCTGACATGGATCAAGTAGCACAACGATAGTTGGGAGATAGTTGAGTGGTGCCCAGCATCGCTGCAGGAGTTCATGCATGAATAAGATAGCCGCTTCTTTCCTCGCCGCTATGCTTGCATCGAGCATGTGCATCGCGCCGCTCGACGGCGCGAATGCCGTCACCGCCGTCGGCTCGTTCGCTGGCGGCGGCTCCCACGGTGGCGGTTCCCATAGTGGTGGCCCCCATGGCGGCGGCGCTCATGGCGGGTGGCCACATGGTGGCGGCCTGCACGGCGGCGGTGGCAGAGGCCATGGAGGCGGACACTATCCGGGCGGATATGGCGGCGGTGTCATTTGGGTTGGCCCCTATTCCTATTGGCCTTACCCGACATATCCGTATCCCTATCCGGACAGCTATCCTTATCCCGATGCGCCGGATTCTTCCCCAACGTCGCCGGTGCCAACGCATGATGCATCCGACAACACGCCGTCCGGACCGTTCTGGTATTACTGCGACCAACCCAATGGCTATTATCCTTATGTGAAGGCCTGCGGGCACGATTGGAAGGCGCTGCCGATCGCGGCCCCGCCGCCGGCGACCGGCGCACCGATTTCCGACGGGACTTGGGAATGGTGCGATCAGGCGAAGGGTTATTTCCCTTATGTCGCCGCATGTCCGGGCGGCTGGACCGCCGTCCCCGTCACGGTTCCGCTTTCGGAAACCGCATCCGACACGCCGCCGATCCTGGCCGACTGGTTCTACTGCGACGATCCCGCAGGCTATATGCCCTATGTGGAAACCTGTGCGCGCGATTGGCGGGCCGTTCCCGCGATGCCGCCGCCGAACGCCGCCGCGCCCGCGACGCCTGTCACTCGCACACACTAAGGGATTCATGAACCTCCGATTAGGAGCCTGAACAAGGCCGGGCCGCCTGCGAACCTGCCAAGCCTACTTTGCCGCCAGAGCGGGCGGAGTGGCCGAGGAACTCGCCAGCCGTGCCGTATATTTCGCGAGGTCGGCTTGGTCCAGGATTTCGTGGGCGAGCAAGTCGGCGGCGCCTGCCTCCAGCAGCGCGCGGTTGCGCTCCAGAATGCCGCGGGCGACTTGGAACGCCTGCGCCACGAGAGCCTTGAGCGCCGAATCGATCGCGGTTGCGGTCTCGTCGCCATAGGCGCGCGGCCGCCAGGACATCTGCCCGCCAAGCATGGGCGCCGATTCCGATTCATAGGCCACCTGGCCGAGTTCGGGCGTCATGCCGAAGCGCATGATCATGCTGCGCGCAATGTCCGTGGCGCGGACGAGATCGTCCGCCGCGCCGGTCGAGACTTCGGCGAAGACAAGGCTCTCGGCGGCGCGCCCGCCCAGCAGCACGGCGATGCGGTTGAACAGTTCCGAACGGCCCAGCACGAAGCGATCTTCGGTCGGCCGCCGCATCGTATAGCCCAGGCCGGCAATACCGCGCGGAATGATCGAGACTTTCTGGACCGGATCGGTGCCGGGCAGGGCCATGGCGACGAGCGCATGACCCATCTCGTGATGCGCGACGATGTCTCGCTCGCGTTTGGTCAGGATGCGGCTCTTCTTCTCCAGTCCGGCGACGATGCGTTCGATGGCCTGGGTGAAGTCCTCGATGGTCGTCGACTCGCCGCCGCGCCGCGTCGCGACCAGCGCCGCCTCGTTCACGAGATTGGCGAGATCGGCGCCGGTAAAGCCCGGCGTAAGGCCGGCAATGGCTTCTACATCGATATTCGCGACGGTCTGGATATTCTTCAGGTGCACCCGCAGGATGTCGGCGCGGCCCTTCTTGTCGGGGCGGTCGACCAGCACCTGCCGGTCGAAGCGTCCCGCGCGCAGCAACGCCGGATCGAGAATCTCCGGCCGGTTGGTCGCGGCCAACACGATGATGCCGGCGCTGGGATCGAAGCCGTCCATCTCGGCCAGCAACTGGTTGAGCGTTTGCTCCTTTTCGTCATGGCCGCCGGTCGGAAAATCTATGCCGCGCGCGCGGCCCAGCGCATCGAGTTCGTCGATAAAGACGATGGCCGGCGCGCTGGCCCGCGCCTGTTCGAACAGATCGCGCACGCGCGCCGCCCCGACGCCGACGAACATTTCGACGAATTCGGATCCCGTGATCGAGAAAAACGGCACATTGGCCTCGCCCGCGACGGCGCGCGCCAGCAGGGTCTTTCCCGTGCCCGGCGGCCCGACCAGCAGAACGCCCTTGGGGATGCGCGCGCCCAGCCGGCCATAGATCTGCGGGTTCTTGAGGAAACCGACCACCTCGGCCAATTCCTGCTTGGCCTCATCCACGCCGGCGACGTCGGCGAACGAGACCTTAAGGTCGCGCTCGGCATAGATCTTCGCCTTGCTGCGCCCGACGGAGAGAAGGCCTCCCGACATCCCGCCTTCGCCCGCCATGGGGCGCAGAAGCAGAAACCAAAGAAAAGCGAACCCCACCATTGGCAGCAGCCAGGACAATAGGCTTCCGAAGATGCCGCGCCTTCTTCGCCAGAGAATTTGACGCCGGAATTCTGCAGGTCTTTCGCAAGGTTGCCGTCGACGCGTATCGTCGCAAATCCGGCGGGCCCACCCGGCTTTGGTTGCCTGTACTTGCCGGAGATCGTCGTGTCGCCGACAACGAGGTCGTCGATTTGACGCGTCTTCAGCAGCGTCTGAAAATCGCTGTAGGGGATCGCGGGATTGGCGCTCGACAGACCCGCGATGTCGTGCACGATCAGGATCACGAGCACCGCGCCCAGCAGATAGGTGAAGTTGAATTTGAACTGCCAGGGCTTCTTGTCGGCCATGGTCAGCGGCCGTACTCATCGCTGACGTCCAGCGGCACCCAATCGTCGCCGACCTTGTGATAGCCCCTCTTTACGGCAGCCCAAGCCACGCGATGGGCGATCTCTTCGCGGCGGGCGCCCTTATGCGCATAGCCTTGCCAGGCATGATTGAACGCCTCCCGAAAAATGCTCTGGGCATGCTCAGGCATATGCTGCCGGATCGCCGACGGCAGGTCGCTGTTGGCTTGATAGGGCATGACCAACAATTCAGAGGGTTCAGCACTACCTTAAGCCCCGATGATTTTTGTTTCTTGATGCAGATCACACAGGTTCTTCCGATGGCCCCAACGGGTCGAATGGCCCCCGACTTAAAACGCCGGCATCGCGATCAAACACTTTCGCTGAAGCGCGCGCGAGCGCATGCGTCCCCAGAGCTCCGCTTGAGCGACGCGACCGGGACAACGCTTCGTCGGTATTTGCATTGTGTTTTCGTAGTGCGCGCCGCAATCTCCGTGGAAAGAAATCGAGCGAGCGGTGTGATGATGAGTAGCCTTTCTAAGCAATCAGGCGATGATGAACAGTTTCACAGTCTGAAGGCCCTATTTGATTTGTCCGGGCGGACCGCACTGATTACCGGCGGATCGCGCGGCTTGGGCCTTCAGATCGCCGAGGCGTTGGGTGAATTCGGCGCGCATGTCGTGCTAACGGCCCGCAAGACGGACGAACTCGCTGCCGCCGTCGAACATCTTGGACAGCTGGGCGTCGGCGCATCGTCCGTGACCGCCGACATTGGGAACGCGGGCGACATCGACAAAGTCGTTGAAGCCGTCGCCGCCGCGGGCCGCGAGATCGACATCCTGGTCAACAATGCGGGTACCTCCTGGGGCTCGCCGAGCGAAGAATTTCCCCGGCACGCTTGGGACAAATTGCTGGCGGTGAACCTGACCGGGCCGTTCCTGCTGACGCAGGCGGTCGCCCGTCGCTGGATGCTGCCGCGCGGAAAGGGGCGCATTTTGAATGTCGCATCGGTCGAGGGTCTTGGCGGACATCACCCGCGCATGGTCGGCACCATCGCCTACAATGCGAGCAAGGGCGGCATGATCAATTTGACGCGCGCGCTCGCCGCCGAATGGGGGCCGCGCGGAATTACGGTGAACGCGCTGGCGCCGGGCTATTTCGCCTCCAAGCTCACCGCGTACACGCTGGACAATTTCGGGGACGAGCTGATCGCCGACACGCCGCGCGGCCAGTTGGGCGGCCCGGCGGATTTGAAGGGCGCTGCGTTGCTTTGCGTCTCGGATGCCGGCGCGCATATCACCGGGCAGGCCATCGTCGTGGATGGCGGCGCTTCGGTCATTTGATTTTGGCTCCGGCGAGCACATTCAACGCTCGCCGCTCCATCTTTTGCGCGCATCTTCGCGCAGCTCAGCCTTGGCGATTTTGCCGCCGGACGAGCGTGGCAAATCGTCAAGTACCACCAGATGTTCGGGGAACCACTCCTTGCTCACGCCGCGCAGGGCAAGATGCGCCGTTATGCTTTGCAGATCGACCGTGCGGCCCGGCCGCACCAGCGCATAGATGCAGACCCGTTCTCCCAGCACCGGGTCGGGCGCGGGAACGGCGGCCACCATCGCGATATCGGGATGGGTGGCGACTTCGGCTTCGACCGCCGGCGCGCTGATGTTCTTGCCGCCCCGGATGATGAAATCGGATGTACGCCCGACAACGCGCAGATATCCTTCCTCGTCGATCTCGACGATGTCGCCCATGAGCATGTGGCCGCTTTCGGTGAACAGCTTGCGATTGGCCTCCGCGTCGTCCCAGTAGCCGATGCATGTCGCCGGGCCGCGGCAGCCCGGCTGGCCGATGCGGCTTGTCTCCGTGATGTCCGCCAGCGTGTCGGGATCGAACAGGCGCACATCCATTTCCGGGATGATCCGGCCGGCGGTGCGCAGCCGCCGGTCGCGCGTGTCGGCGGCCGTGGTGCGGCTGAGCGCGCCGGTTTCGTTGGAGCCGTAGAATTGCAGCACCGCCGCGCCGGTCACGCGTTCGAATTCGGCCGCGCGCTCGAACGGCACCGCCTCTCCGCCGGTGAACATGGCGCGCAGCGAAGACAGGTCGCGCGGGCGTTCGGCCTGTGCATTGAGCAGCATGATGAACTGGGTGCTGACGCAGCAGAGCACCGTCACGCGCTCGCGTGCGATCAGGTCGAGCGCCGCATCGGCGTCGAACCGCGCCATCAGCACGGAGGGGCAACCCAGGGCGGCAGGCGAGAAATGCGCGGTCCACAAGCCGAAGCCGAACGGGCCCGGCACGATGGGCATGAAGATCTCGTCGTCGCGGAAGCCCGCGGCCGCCGCGGCCAGCTTGTGGAAATAGAACCAGCGATTCTGCGTGTGCATCACGCATTTTGGCAGGCCGGTCGTGCCCGATGTGGAGTTGATCAGGAACAGCTCGTCGGGGCCGAGCGGCCGCTCCGCCATGCCAGACGCGGGATGCGCAAGGCATTCCTCAAGCCGAACGACGCGCGGCTTGGCGCCATGCGCGGCCAGCATCTCGATGATGGTCGCGGTCTCGCGCAAGCCGAGGCGCTGCGTCGTGAGCAAAGTCCCGGCCTGCGTCCGCTTCAGGATGTGGGCGATCTCCGCCTCTCCCGCGCGCGCGCCGATCCCGACCGCGACAAGTCCTGCCCGCTCGCAGCCGACGAAGGCGGCATGCAGTTCGGCGCCGTCGGGCAGCAGCACGGCGATGCGGGCGCCTTTCGGCAAATCGAGGCGCAGGAGACTCTGCGCGATGCGATGGGACAATTCGGCATATTCGCGCCACGTCGTTCGCCTGTCGCCGACGATAAAAGCGGGTTGAAGGGGCGCGCGCCGCGTGAGTTCGTCAATGCGCTGAGCCAGAGTCTGGTCGCCCCACCATCCGGTTGCGCGATATTTGTCCGCGGTGGCTTGCGGGAAGCCCGGGAGGGACGTGCCGTCGCCATCACGCATGTGCAATCTCTTCCGTCGTCGTGAATGTATATTCGGGGCCGAGTGCGCCCTCGCACAGTAGGCAGGCGACGCGTGCGCGATGAAACCTCGCGCTGCCCCAGGCGCCGGCGAGCGCCAATGCTCGCTTCAGATGGAAATGCACGTCGATATCCCATGAGTAGCCCATGGCACCATGAACCTGGATAGCGGCCCGCGCGGCGAACTCCGCGGCTTCCAGGGCGGCAAGCTTCGCGTGGGACACCCTTGCGCGCGAGCGAACGGTTTGCGCGCCGATCCCCGCTGCCGCGACATACGTCACCGGCCGCGCGAATTCGAGCTTCACCTGGGCATTGGCGAGAAGATGCTTGACGGCCTGGTTCGCACCGATCGGCGCGCCAAACTGGAAGCGCTGCTGCGCGTGGGCGGCGGCCATGGCGATGCAGGCCTCGGCGATTCCAAGCCCCTGAGCCGCGGCGAAAAGCGCGCCACGGTCCAGCGCCAAATCCAGAAGCGCGGCGGCGCTGGCACCGGATACAAGCGGTATTTCGATACTCGGTTCCCAGGTCGCGACGGAGAGCCGTCGGAACGGATCGGCGCTCGCGACGGGCGTTAGCTTTACGGCATCGCGCGACACGAGATAGAGCGTTCCCTCGCGGACGAGCAGCAAGGCCTGCGCGGTGTCCGCGTCGCACAGGAATGGATTTTCCGGATGGCCGAACACCACAAGGATCTGTCCGGATATCGCGCTCGCGAGCGCGTCTCGTGCTTGCTGACTGTGGGCAACGTCCGCAAGAAGGGGCAGGGCAACGCCCGCCGCTTCCACCAGCGGTTCCGGCAACAGCGCGCGACCTGCGGTCTCCGCCAGCAGCACAAAATCGGCCTCCGACAGGCCAAGGCCGCCAAGGTTTTCCGGCACGCAGGCGCCCGACAGCCCCATGTCGGTCAGGATCCTCATGCGCGTCGAATCGTGGCTCGCGCCGGATGCGAGCAGCCTGCGCAAATCGGCGCCGCTGCATTTGTCGGCGAGCATGACGCGGAGCGCCTCCGCCATCATCCGGTTCTCTTCGGCGAATCTACAGTTCACGTGGTCTCAGCCTTTCGGAAGCCCAAGCATCCGCTCCGCGATGATGTTGCGCTGGATTTCGTTGGCGCCGGCATAGATCGGTCCGGCGAGCGAGAAGAAGAAGCCGTCGAGCCAGGGTGACGCGACGGAGGGCGCATCGCCGACGGCGCTTATCTCCGCGTTCGCGCCGAGGATCGAAAGGGCGGCGCGATGCAGCGCGATGTCGAGTTCGGACCAGAATATCTTGTTGCAGCTCGCCTCAGCCCCGATCTTGTCGCCGGCCATGATGCGCGCCGCGGTGGCGTAGACCGAACAGGCATAGGCCTCGGCATCCATCCAGGCGCGCAAGACGGCGTCGTCTATGGCGGGGTCCGGCGTGTGCGATCGGCGGCGCCACAGTTCCACCAGGCGCTTCGCCGTTGCCTGAAACCGGCCGGGGCTGCGTAGCATGAGGCCGCGCTCGAAGCCCGCCGTTGCCATGCAGACCTTCCAGCCTGCGCCTTCGTCGCCCAACCGGTTCTGAGCCGGTATCCGAACATCGTCGAGGAAAATCTCGGCAAAGCCCGGCTCGCCCCCGATCTGCCGGATGGGCTGCACCCGTACGCCCGGCGCATGCAGCGGGAAGAGGATCAGGGAAAGCTCCTTGTGCCGCTGCGAGGACGGATCGGTGCGGAACAGGCCAAACGCCCAATCGGCAAAGACGGCGCGCGACGACCAGATCTTATGGCCGTTGAGGACGTAGACGTCGCCGTCGCGCGTGGCGCTGGCGCGCACGGCGGCCAGATCGCTGCCGGCCTGCGGCTCGGACCAGGCCTGCGCCCAGATCTCGTCGCCTCGCGCCATGGCGGGCAGGAACCGCGCTTTCTGCTCCGGCGTGCCGAACTCCATCATGGTCGGCGCGAGCAAAAAAATGCCGTTCTGGTTCACCCGGCCCGGTGCCTGCGCGCGATAGTATTCTTCCTCGAAGATCAGCCACTCGATGAGGTTGAGACCGCGGCCGCCATATTCCTTGGGCCACGTGACCGTGCCGAAACCGCCGGCATGCAGGCGCCGTTCCCAGCTACGATGCGCTTCGAATCCTGCCGGCGTGTCGAAGGAGGCAAGCGGTTCGGCCGGAACGTTCTCCTCCAGCCACGTGCGAGCCTCGGCGCGGAATGCCTTTTGCTCGAAGGTGTAAGTCAGGTCCATCGCATGCGCCTCAAAATTCGGCCTTGTCGCCCTTGCTGACGAAGGCGTCGCGGGATTTCTGGCTGTCCGCGTGCATGTACATTTCCAGCGTGAAGCCCTGTTCGAAGCGGTAGTCGCGGTCGACATCGCGCGCTTCGATGCCGTTGAGCGCCTGCTTGGCCAGCACCAGCGCCGTTCGGCTCTTGCCGGCGATGACCCCGCAGAAGGCCCGCGCCTCTTCGACCAGCTCAGCCTTCGGCACGATCTTCTCGATCGCGCCCAGCCGCCAGGCTTCCTGCGCCGTAATGCGGCCGCCGGTGAAGAAGGCAGCGCGGACCTTGTGCAGCGGCAGCATGCGCAACAGGTGCGAAGCACCACCCATGGCGCCGCGGTCGATTTCGGGCAGCGCGAAATGGCAATCGTCGGATGCGATGATCGTGTCGCTCGCGCCGCACAGGCCGATGCCGCTGCCCATGACGAAGCCGTGCGCGGCAACGACGACCGGAACCGGACATTCGCGCACGGCCTTGAAGCTCAGATAATTGCCGCGGTTGAGAAGCGTGATGCGCTCGGGATGCGCCTGCATCTCCTTGATATCGACCCCGGCGCAGAAGCCGCGTCCCCGGCCGTAGATCAGGACGCAGTGAATATCTTCGCGAGCCCCAAGCTCGCGGACGTGGCCGGGAAACGCGTTCCACAGCGTCGAATCGAGCGCATTGACGGGGGGATGGTCCAGGATGATCTCGGCGATGCGACCGTGAATCTCGGTGGCGATGGGCATGACGTCCTCACGCTTGTGCTGCTGCGGCTGCGTACGGCGCCAGTGCCGCGATGCATTGCCGGGCTTCTTCTGCGATGCGATCCACCAGGTCGTGGCAGGTAGGGATCTCGTCGATCAGGCCGGCGATCTGCCCGCTGGGCAGGATGCCGTTCTCGGGTTCGCCTTCGACGATGGCTTTGCGTATCAGCGTCGGCGCGGTGCCCGCCATCATCGCTTGGGCCAAGCCGAGGCCGCCGCTTCTTCTCATTTTGCGGGCGGCGCTGAACAACTTAGGCCAGCTCGCGCCTGTTTGCCGCTTCATCGCAACGGCCGCCCGCAAGCCGCGCAGCCACATGGACCAGCGCCCGGATCGGTCGATGCGAGCCAGAACGCGGTTGCGGATCATCCGCTGGGGCAGGCCGTCCAGCTTGGTCGAAACCACGATGTCGCCAGCGTCGGCTGCTAGGTAGCGCTGTTTGGTGGCCGCAGGCACGGGACTTTCCTGCGTCAGAAGGAAGCGCGTGCCCATGGCGATTCCCACCGCGCCATAGGCGAGCGCGGCCGCAAGGCCGCGGCCATCCGCGAAGCCGCCCGCCGCGACCACGGGGACGGCAACCGCATCGAGCACCTGGGGCAGCAGCACGGTTGTCGCCACGCCGCCGGTATGGCCGCCACCTTCGCCGCCTTGCACGACAAGCATGTCCACGCCGAGCTCCTCCATTTTGCGCGCATGTTTCAGCGCGCCGACGGTGGGAACGCAGAGGATGCCGGCCTTGCGGAACCGGGCGATCGCCGTGGCATCCGGCCCGCGACCGAAGCTCACCGCACGGACGCGATGGGCGATGACGATATCCACGATCGCGGCCGCCTCGGGCTGGAACATGTGAAAGTTCACGCCGAAAGGCGCTTGCGTCTTTTCGCGGACCTCCGCGATGGCGGCTTCCAGTTCGCGCGCGGTCATCACCGCGCCGGCAAGAAAGCCGAACGCGCCGGCTTCACAGGCTGCGGCCACGAGCCGGGGTGTCGCGACCCAGCCCATCGCCGTCTGGATGACGGGATAGCGGCAGCCCAGGAGGCGCGTCAGCGGTGTCGTCAAGGCATTGCCCAACCGCGTTATCCCTGCGTCTTGTTCGCCTGCGCCATGGACTTGCCGTCCAGTCCCGCCAGGCTGTCGCCGCTCACCAGGTCGTTCTGGGCGTGCGCGAAATGGTGCATGTGAAAGACGGCGTCCATCGCCGTGCGCTTGCCGCGCAATTCCTCCACGTGATTGATCGCCTGCTTGCTCAGCCACACGCCCAGGCGCGGCTGCGCGGCGAGTTTCGCCGCCATGGCGCCGACTTCGTCCTTGAGCGCGGCGCGTGGAACCACCCGGTTGACCATGCCGAATTGCGCGGCGCGTTCGGCGGACATCCGCTCGCCCAGGAGCAGGAACTCCTTGGCAATGCGCGGCGGCAGCTCGAAGGCATGCGCGAAATATTCCACGCCGGGGATTCCCATCCGCACCACCGGATCCTGGAAGAAGGCATCGTCGGACGCGACGATGAAGTCGCACACCCAGGCCAGCATGAGCGCGCCCGCGATACAGGCGCCTTGCACCATGGCGATGGTCGGCTTGGGCAGGTCGCGCCAGCGCCGGCACATGCCGAGATAGACTTCCTGCTCGCGCGTGTAGAGAAGTTCGGCGCCGGGCTTGTTGACGTGATCGTAGAGCAGGTGGCGGCGCTCGAAGCTGTGATGCAGATCGCGGCCCGGCGTGCCGATGTCATGCCCGGCGGAGAAATGCTTTCCGGCGCCGCCCAGCACGATCACCTTGATCGCGTCATCGTCCACAGCCCGCCGGAAGGCGGCGTCGAGGGCGTAGGTCATCTGCGAGTTCTGGACGTTGTGATACCGCTCGCGGTTCATCGTGATCCACGCGATCGGGCCTTCCGCGACATAGATGACCGGCGCGTCCGTTTCGTAGACGACATCGGTCTTTTTCGGTTCGATGAGATCGCTCATGCCGGCTCCTTGGTCGCGACGAACGCGCCGTCGCTGTCGTCCTTGAACACGCCGAGCCGCAACCCGAGAGGATCGAGTCTGGTGCGGATGAGATCGAGCTGGGCGGGCGTGGGTGCCGGCGTCTGCGCGAGGCCGGGCGCCTTTTCCAGCGCAAAGCCGGTTTTGTCCTGCACGTCTTCGAACGAAACGCCGGGGTGCAGCGAACGCACGCGGATCGCATGGTCGGGGCCCTCGAAATCGAGCACCGCGAGATTGCTGACGATCAGCCGCAGATCGAGCTCGGGCGGTTTTTTCCCGTCCGGCCATCGGGCGGGGTTGTAACCGGCGGCCGACACGAAATCGACTTCGCCCGCCACGAAGGCGCGCTTGTTGTGCGTCGGGAGGAAATAGCTGTTGGGATGATGCACCGAATTGCCGGGATAGCCGCGCGAACCGAGCAGCGCCGTCTTGGGCCTGGCATGATCGCCGACAACGCTGATGTTCGCCTGGCCGAAGCGGTCGATCTGCGTCGGCAGGACGAAGGCGTGGCGTTTGCCGCCCCACAGCAAATCGAAGGTGCGCGCGTAGGAGGCCCAGCCTTCGAATTTCGGCTGATAGCCGTTTCGCGGGCCGAGCGGCACCGGCTCCGACACGAAAAACGCTTCGCTGTCGGTCATCAGCAGCGCGTCGTTGAAGGTGAGCTTTGCCAGTCCCGCGGCGAGGCGCGGGATGGGTGTGATGCCGGTCGCCAGAACTTCGCCATCGTGGCGCCAGGCTTCGGCCGCGGCGCAGATGCAAAGGTCGGCGAGGGCGTAGCCGTAAGTCATGGCGGGGCTCAATAGATGGGCGCCGGCAAGGCGCCGAGATTCTCGGCGCCGCCGACGCTGGCGAGATATCGTTCGGGCTCGACGGCGATGAATCGCGCGCGATATTCCTGCCAGGCGCCGGGCGCCGCGCTTGCGGCGTATTCCTTCAGATGCGCCATGTCGATGCCGTAGTCCGGTGTGGCGACCGTGGGATGCGCGCCGAAAGGTGCCAGGATCACGCCCTGCACGACGCTGCGTTCGAACGGGTTGAAACGGGCGTTTTCGGCGATGGCGAGATCTTCGGTGCTCACCAGGCGCTCGGTGGAGATGTAGGTGCGCTCCGCCGCCCTCGCCATCAATTCGTCGAAGAACGGGTCGGGACCCAGGATCAGCGCATTTCCGTGCCGGTCCGCGCGATGCACATGGATGAGCGCCGCATCGAGCCTCAGCGCCGGCATGGCCAGCAGAAGCTCGCCGTCGGCATAGGGGCTGCGGATCGTCTTCAATTCCGGCTGGTTGGCAATGTCGGTCGCGAGGCCGCTGCGGGATGGCAGAAACGGCAGATGCATGGCCGCGGCCCTCAGGCCCCAATGCACCATGCCTTCGTCCAGTTCCAGAATCTCGAAGGCGCCGGCCTGGCGCGCGGCGCGGAAATGCGGATCGAGCGGGATGTGATCCAGCGATACGAATCCGAAAACGAGCTTCCGGATCTTGCCCTCCGCCGCCAGGATGCCCACGTCCGGACCGCCATAGGAAACGACCGTCAGGTCCTTCAGGCCGGAGCGCGCGATGGCGCGCACCAGCGTCATGGGCTTGCGGCGGGTCGCCCAGCCACCGATGCCGATCGTCATGCCGTCGCGAAGACTCGCGACGAAGGCGGACAACCCGATTTGTTTATCGATCATGCATTTCGCTCATAGGGTGTTGCCCAGCCGCGCACCGTCCAGCGAGGCATGCAGCATGCGCCGCGGCGCCAGCGCGTCGCCGATGACATGGACCGGAAGTCCAAGGTCGCGCACCGCCCTCTCGAGCGCCGCGCCGGGAAAGCGATTGTCGGCACAGACGACGGCATCGATGTCGGCAAGGTTCGTCGTCGCGCCTGTCCAGACGTTCCGAAGGCTCAGCGCCCGATTTTCGAACGCGCCCGCGCGTGTGCCGGGAACGATGGCGACGCCTCGCGCGCTCAGCGACGCCAGAAGCGCGATGCGGCTAGCCGCCTCGACTTTTTCGCCCGGTGCCGCGGATTGGGTGACCAGCGTGACGCGGCATCCCATTTCGGCCAGCCGGTTGGCGCAGATGAGCGGGGGAAGGTGCTTGCCGACGCCGCCGTCGACCACGACATGGCGGCCCGATAGGGCGGGCGTGTTCATCGCAGCCACCGGATCGGTATATCCCGGCCGGGATGCACGCACGGCGCCTGTCGCCAGCACCACGACATCCGGCGAGAGCTGCACGATCAGCGCGGCATCCGCTTCAGTGTTCAGCCGAAGGTTGACGCCGCGCCGGCCGAGCATCGTGGTGGCATAGCGCAGATAGGCTGCGTAATCCGCCTGTTCGGTGCTTCGCGCCAGAAGCGCGGTCAGCCCGCCGATCTCGCCGTCGCGTTCGACGAGTTCGACAGGGTGTCCCCGTTCGGCGGCGGTCAACGCGCATTGGATACCGGCGGGGCCCGCGCCGATCACCAGCACGCGCAGCGCTTTTTCGGCCGCCTTCGGCATGCCGAGTACCTCCCAGCCGATCGACGGATTGGTGGGGCACGCCACCATCTGTCCGGTGTGGCATTCATTGCAGGCGATGCACGGGGTCGGAAGCTCGTCGGACTTCTGGAAATGCTTGGCGGCCAGGCGCGGCTCGGCGATCAGCCCGCGCACGATGCCGACAACGTCGGCTGCTTCGGACCGCACGATGTCTTCGGCAATGGCGAGATCGACGATACGGCCGGTGACGATGACCGGAACGGCAACGGCGCGCCGGACGGCGGCGGCTGCGGCGACGTTCGGCGGCGACCTCACGAAGCCAGGTGCGACATAGGGCAGGTTCTTCCCGCCCAGAAGGCCGGCATAGGTCCCGGCGGAAATGCTGATATAGGCGGCGCCCGATTGCGTCGCGCGCGTCGCGACATGGACGATATCTTCGAGGCTGAGGCCGCCCTCGGCATTGTCGGGCCCTGTCAATCGCAGGCCGACGGGGCAGGCGTCGTCGATGGCGTCGCGGACCGCGGCCAGGATCTCCAGAACGAGCCGGAGCCGGTTCTCCAGCGTGCCGCCATAGATGTCGTCGCGCTGGTTGAAGAGCGGCGACAGAAATTCGTGCAGCAGGTATCCGTGCGCGGCATGTAGTTCCAGCCCGTCGCAGCGCGCCTCCAGCGCCCGCCGCGCTCCCAAGGCATAGGCCTGAGTCAGATCGGCGATATCCTTGCGGGTGAGGGCGCGCGGAACATTGCCCTCGAGTTCGTCGGCAACCGCCGACGGTCCGACGGCCGGCTGATAGTTGTCGGCATGGCGGGCAGCGCCCGGATGATAGAGCTGGCCGATCGACTTGGCGCCATGGCGATGAACGGCGTCGCTCCACACGCGGTAGGTGCCGATCTGGCCGTCATAGAAAGTGCGGCCCTCGGCCGTGCGGGGGTGTGGTGGGACGGCGTCGGGCTCGGCGGCAAAGGGCGGCGCTGTCCGCCCCGGTCCGAAGGGAAACGGCGAAATCCCCAGCGCCCCGACGTTGAAGCCGAAGAGACCGACCCCACCCGCCGCCCGGGCCTCCAGATAGCCTAGGTAGCGTGCCTGCGGCAGGCGCGGCCCGTGCGTCGCCATCATGATCCGGTTGGGGGCGGTCATCGCCCCGATGCGGATCGGAGAATTGAGAAGTGAGGTCGTGGTCATGTGCCGGCTCCGGCAAAAGCACTAGCATTCTGTCTGACAGTCGGTCAAAATGATTGTGCACGGGAGGACACAAATCCCGGAATTCCGCAGAAAAGAGCCAGAGAGGGAAATCGGATGTCGAACACCACCGCGCGACCGCCTGCCGCTTTCGTGATTTCCATCACGCCGTTCGACCGGGACGGCCATATCGATGAAGCCGGCTTCCGCGGGCATCTGCGCCGGTTGGCCGCCGCCGGAATCGGCGTCTATATCGGTGGGAGCGGCAGCGGCGAGGGCTACACGTTGACCCCGGCGGAGACCCGCCGCCTATTGGACATCGGCGTGGAGGAATTGAAGGGCAAGGTGCCCGTGCGCGCGATGGGCGTGGAGCCCCGCACGCCCCGTCAGATGGTGGAATTCCTGGCGCTCTGCAAAGCCGCCGGCGTCGATGCCGCGCAAATCTATTCGCTCGACGTGGGCCACGGCCACCCGCCTTTGCAGGAGGAGGTCGCCAGCTATCTGACCGAAGCGCTGGAATCGACCGATCTTCCCGTCGTGATCTCCACCCACCAGTCGGTCGGCTACCGCGTGCCGGTGGAAACCATTTCGCGTCTGCTCGAGACCTATCCGCACATCATCGAGGTCAATTGCAGCCATCAGGATCTGCGCTATCTCGCCGACATCGTCGACGCTACGCGCGGGCGCGTGGGCGTTTTTGTCGGCGGGCCGGTTCAGGCCTTGGTCGGCTGGGCGCTCGGCGGGCAGGGCTATCTGTGCTCGGAAGGCAATCTGGCGCCGCATCTGTGCATGTCGCTGGTCCGCGCCTATGCCGCCAACGATTTGGAGGGCGTCATGCGCGCCTACGGAAAGATCGTGCGGCTGCACGGACTCATCTATGCCAATGGCGGGATCCGGGCGACCAAGGGCGCGCTCATAGATCTCGGCCTGCCCGGCGGCTATCCGCGCAAACCGCGCGCCGAGCTTCCGGCGGCGCAGCAGAAACAAGTGCGCGCCGCGATCGACGCGCTCGATATCGCGACGCTGGAAGGCTGGCGGGGCTGAGCCGGATCAGACGTTGACCATCTCGAGCGGCGTATCGAAATCCAGCCCGGTCAATTCGTAGCCACGGCGGAAATCGTCCATATGCCGGTGCATCCATTTGCCCGCGCCTTCGGGATCGCGCTTCTTGAGGAAGTCGAAAATATGCCGATGCGCGTCGAGCACGCGGCGATAGGTCTTCAGGCGCGGAAGTATGAGACGTCCGGCCGGAATGAACAGGGTGGTGACAGGCTCATGCGCCAGGATCAGGACGCGATTGCCGGTCGCGTTGACCAGCAATTCGTGAAATTTCCGGTCCAGGTCCACGAACCCGTCCGGCTTGTCTTCCAGCCCGGTTTCCAGACGCTCGACGCTCTCCTCCATCTCGGCGATGTTGGCCGAAAGCTTCGCAATGTCGGCCTCGGTGATGTTTCGCGCCGCGAATTCCGCCGTCGACGGCTCGATGACCATCGAGGCCTCCCACAATTCGCGAAAGGTAACGGCATGCAGGATCAGCGCGCGGCTCGCGGCCGAGGCCAGGTCGCGATAGCGCGGCGCGGCGATCCGGGGGCGCTTTCCGCCCTTGCGCTCCACCAACCCGCTTTTCTCAAGAAGGCGGATGCCCTCGCGCACCGTGGAGCGGTTAACCTTGAAACGCTCGGCCAACTGCAATTCCGCCGGCAACGGATCGCCGATCTTCAGGCGCCCCGCCAGGATCTCGCGTTCGATGGCGTCATGAACCAAGCGATAGGTCGGCGCCCGTTCCAGTGGCACCAGCCCACTTTCCTGCTTGGTCTCGATTACTGCCATGAGCGGAATCTCTCAGATTTCCCTTGATGGATATCCCCTGCGCTGCTTACAATGCAACTGTCGGACAAACGGACAATACGGCAGCGGATGAGCTGGTGAGCACGGAAAACGAAGTCCTTATCT
This sequence comes from Rhizomicrobium sp., assembly GCA_037200045.1. NCBI lineage: Bacteria > Pseudomonadati > Pseudomonadota > Alphaproteobacteria > Micropepsales > Micropepsaceae > Rhizomicrobium > Rhizomicrobium sp. Next base: position 724,059 of record JBBCHM010000002.1, on the reverse strand, counting down.
CTTTTGCACCAGGCCGTGCCCGGGTCACCCTGAACAGACCTTCCAAGCTGAATCCTCTTGATTGGGCAACTATTGGGAAGTTGCGTGCCGCAGTTTCGGAAATCGAGGCGCGGAACGACATTGGCGTCGTCGTGATCACGGGAAGTGGCCGAAGCTTTTCGGCGGGCGGAGATCTGGAAGGCTATTTGGGACTCTACAAATCCCCAGAACGTTTCCAAGACTTCCTGTCGAAATTCCACGATCTTCTCGACACGATCGAGGCTTCGCCAAAGATCTACATTGCCGCCATCAATGGTGTGTGTGTCGCCGGCGGCCTTGAACTCTTGCTCGCCTGCGATCTGGCCGTGGCGGCCGACACGGCTTCCATCGGCGACGGACATCTCAATTTCGGCCAATTGCCCGGCGCCGGCGGATCGCAGCGCCTGCCGCGCGCGGTCGGCTTGCAGATGGCCAAATATCTCATGCTGACGGGCGAATTGCTGCCGGCGGCGGAAGCCCATCGCATCGGCCTGCTGTGCCGCGTATTTCCAGCGGCCGAACTCGACGGCGGCGTGGATGCGCTGGTGGACGGGTTGCTTGAAAAGAGCCGCACGGGCATGGCGACCGCGAAACGGCTCGCCAATCTGACGCTGAAGACGGATCAGGCATCGGGACTGAAGCAGGAGATCAGGATCGTCCATGATTATGCGACGACGCATCCCGACGCGGCCGAAGGTCTGATCGCCTTCAAGGAAAAACGCAAACCGGATTACGACAAGGGTTGAGCCATGTGGAGCCTACGCGACAAATACGCGATCGCAGGAATCGGCTGGACGGATTTCTCCAAGAAGTCGGGACGCACCGTCCGCAGCCTGGCGTCCGAAGCGTGCCTGAAGGCGATCGCCGACGCCGGCCTTGAAGCGGCCGACATCGACGGCGTCATCAGCTTCCACTTCAACGATTCCGCGCCGGCGATGGCGGTTGCCACCGAACTCGGCCTCGATAATGCCGGCTATGCCGTCGACTATCTGAGCGGCGGCAACGCCGCCAATCTCATCACCCTGGCCGCGACGGCGGCGATCGAAGCCGGACTTGCCCGCAACGTGCTGTGCTTTCGCGCGATGAACGGACGTTCCGGCTTCCGGCTGGGCGGTGGTCGCGATCTTTCCGCGCATGGAATCACGCAATACACCGCGCCCTTCGGCTGGATCACCTATCCGCAGGCCATGGCGATGTGGTGCCGCCGGCACATCATCAAATATGGCACGGCGCCCGAACAGCTCGGCGAGATCGCGGTCACTTTTCGGGAAAACGCAACGCGCAATCCGCGCGCCATGCAGCGCCAACCGATCACCATGGCCGACTATCTCGACTCGCGCATGATCGTCGAGCCGTTCCGCATGCTCGATATCTGCCTGGAAACCGACGGCGCCTGCGCCGTGCTGATCACCGGCACGGAACGCGCGCGCGACATGAAGAAGAAGCCGGTCTACATCATGGGCGGTGCCTATGGCGGCGGGCCGGACCAGGGCGAGGATCTGTTCGATGCGATCCGCTGGCCCGATCAATCCCACAACTTCGCCAAATACATCGCCGACGATCTGTGGCGCAGCGCCGGCGTCACGCAGCGCGACGTCGATTTCGCCGAGATCTACGACTGTTTCACCTACAGCGTGATCATGGCGCTGGAAGGCCTCGGCTTCTGCAAGGAAGGCGAAGGCGGCGCCTATGTGCAGGGCGGCCGCATCGCGCGCGGCGGCGAGCTTCCGCTCAACACCGCCGGCGGATTGCTGTCGGAAGGCTATATTCACGGTCTGAACCACGTCATCGAGGCGGTGCAGCAATTGCGCGGCGAGGCTGGGCCTCGCCAGGTGCCCGATGCCAGGATCGGCCTTACCACCGCCGGCGCGATGACCTGCGGCAGCGCGATGATTTTGCGGAATTGATCCATGACATATGCCAAGCCGTTGCCGGTCCCCGATCCCGAGAGCGCGCCCTTCTGGGAAGGGACGCGACGACACAAATTGCTGATCCAGCAATGCGGCAATTGCGGCCGCAATCGCTTTCCCCCCACGACGTTCTGCTCGCATTGCCGTTCGGACGCCGTACGCTGGCTGGAAGCGTCCGGGCGTGGCAAGGTTTTCAGCTGGATCGTCGTGCGCCACCCGGTGCCGAAAGATGTCTATGCGTCCGACGTGCCGTATGTCGTCGCGATCATCGAGCTGGATGAAGGCGTGCGGATCGTATCGAACATCGTCGAGTGCGATCCGTCGGACGTTCGGGCGGAGACGCCGGTACGCGTGATATTCCGCGACGTGACGGACAGCGTGACGCTCCCGCTCTTCGTGCCGGCATCTTCCTAGGTCGACGGTGAGGACAGCGTGCGCACGGGCATGAAAAATCCATATGAGGATTCGCCGTATCTGGCCAGGCTCGCCGCGCTGTCGCGCGACGAGCTTGAAGGCCTTCAATTGGTGAAGGTGCGCCGCCAGGTCGCGCGCCTTTACGATTCGAGCGCCTATTACCGACAGAAGATGCAGTCCGTCGGGCTGCGTCCGGACGATATCGAAACGCTCGAAGCGTTTGCGCAGCGCTTTCCGACATCGTCGAAGGCCGATTTCCTGGCCGACCAGCAGGCCGCGCCGCCTTTCGGCACGCGGCTCGGCATTCCGCGCACGGATGTTGCCCTCGTCAATCTGACGGGCGGCACTTCCGGGCAGGGGCAGGAGATTTATGGCCGCAGCCAGCGCGACGTGCACATGCTGGGCTATCTGCATGCGCTCGCCTGGCACCTGGCGGGTCTGCGCCGGGGCGACACCGTGCTGAACTGCGTGCCGGCCGGCGGGATGACCACGGGCGGCTGGGGGCCGGGCGAAGGGCTGCGCATCATCGGGGCGACCGGCTTTCATCCCGGCGGCAATATGTCGACCGATGCCAAGATCGATCTGATGCTGCGGCTGGGCGGTCTGAATTTCATCTACGCGTCCACCAACTATCTTCACACCCTGACCGACGCGCTGCTGCGCCGTGGCATTGTCCCGCGCGAGGCGTTTCCGGACATGCATGGCCTGTTCATCGCGGCGGAAGGTTACCCGGTCGAGTGGGCGCAGAAGATCGAAGAACATTGGGGCTGCGGTCTGCAGGAAGGCTATGGCAGCACGCAATGCGCCGGGTTCTCCGCATCGACGCTCGATCGCGGCGCCGTCACGCGCGGCGGTGCCCGCGGATTGATGCGGATGTTCGAATGGGAAACCCTGACCGAGGTCGTCGATCCGCAGACCATGCGTCCCGTCGCGTCCGGCGAGGCCGGCGAGATGGTCGTCACCAATCTGTCGATCGAAGGCACGCCGGTCATCCGCTTCCGGACCGGCGATGCGGCACGCTTTGTTTCTTACCGCGATGCCGGCGGCGGGCTCTGCTGGAACGCCATCGAATGCGGCACGATCGGCCGCTTCGACGACATGTTGAAGATCCGCGGAAACAACGTGTGGCCGAGCGCGGTCGACGCCGCGGTTTTCGCGTTTCCCGAGGTTGTCGAATATGCCGGCCGCGTGTTCACGACCCCGGACGGCAAGACCGATGTCGAGGTGCTCATCGCTTTCGCCGCGGGCGGCGCGGAACGGCTCGAGGAGATTCGCGCCGCGATCAAGCAGCGCACCAATGTGTGGATGACCCTGCGCGAAGTGGCGCGCTCGGAACTGCCGGAATTCGCTTATAAGGCGAGGCGCTGGAGCGACGAACGCCAGCAGGGCTACAAATTGTAAGGAGTACGCGCATGGTGCACGCGCAACAAAAGAGCGCCGATGACCTGACGATTTTGCGCGCCATGCTGGAAAAGGCCGAGCATCTGTGCCGATGCGACGACGGCCTGCTTGCCGGCCAGTACGAACATCTGCGCGAGCGCATTCGCGCGCTCATCGAGCTTCATATGCCGCTCGACTTGAAGAAGGACTAGGCCGATGTCCGAGACCTCGATCCTCGACAGTTTCCGGCTCGACGGTCGGGTTGCCGTCGTGACGGGTGCCGGCGGCGGTATCGGCTCGGCCGCCGCGCGCGCCTTTGCCCAGGCCGGCGCCGACGTGGCGCTCGTAGCCCGCGACCGCGCAAAATTGGAACGCGCTGCGCAAGCCGTGACGGGCGCAGGCCGGCGCGCCGTTATCGTGGAAGCCGATGTGACCGACGAGGCGGCCGTGAACCTGGTCGCGGAGAAGGTGCAGGCGGGGTTCGGCCGGGCCGACATTCTCTTCAACAATGCCGGCGTCACCGCGCCGAAGCTGATGACCGAACTTTCGGTGGAGGAATGGCGCCGCATCGTCGATGTCAACGTGACCGGCGCGTTCCTGTGCGCGCGCGCCTTCGTGCCGGTGATGGCCCGGAACAAGTATGGCCGCGTCATCAATATGGGCTCGGTTCTGTCCGGCCGCGGCATGGCCAACCGCACGCCCTATTGCGCGAGCAAGGCGGCGCTGGCGAATTTTGGCGCCTCCCTGGCCTTCGAGGTGGCCGGGGACGGCATCACGGTCAACACGCTGGGGGCGACGGTCATCGTGACCGACCTCAACCGCGATCTGATCCGGCTGCAGCCCGACTTGTATGACGGTATCAAGCGCCGGATCGCCGTCGGCCGGTTGGGCGAAGTGGGCGACCTTTTGGGGGCGCTGGTGTTCCTGGCCTCGCCCGCCTCGGCCTTTATGACCGGCCAGACGCTATATGTAGATGGTGGCTATACCGCCGGCTAAGGCGGATTGACCAACTGTCCGACAGTTTATAGCCTCCTTCAAAACAAGCACAGGGAGGAACAGCTATGACGGGCAAGACTGGGCTTCGCACACTCGCCGACGGGATCAGCTTTCCGGAAGGGCCGCGCTGGCGCCATGGCGCGCTGTGGTTCTCCGACATTCACGGCCATGCCGTGATGCATCTCACTGCGGACGGCAAACTCAGCAAGGTCGTCGGGATCGACGACCGGCCGTCCGGACTGGGCTTTCTCGCCGACGGTACGCTGCTGATTTCCGCGATGCTTGACCGCAAGCTCCTGGCGTTCAAGGACGGCAAGCTGTGGACCCATGCCGATCTTTCGCCGCACTGCGCGTCGTTCATCAACGACATGGTGGTGGACAAAGAAGGGCGCGCCTATGTCGGCGGCCGCAACGGCGGAGCCACGGGTTCGGCGACGGATAATGTCATTCTTGCGATGCCGGACGGCACCTGCCGGGTCGTGGCCGAAGACATGGTCGCGCCGAACGGTTCGGCGGTCACGCCGGATGGCGAGCACCTGATCGTCGCGGAAGCGCGCATCGGCCGCCTCACGCGCTTTCGCATCAAGTCCGACGGCTCCTTGACGAACCGCGAAACGATGGCGGAACGACCGGGCTTTGTCATCGACGGCATCTGCCTCGACGCCGAAGGCGCGGTATGGTGCGGCGGCGGCAATGTCGGCGCCTATCGCCTGGGCGCGGATGGAAGACTGCTCGACGAGATTCCCAATCCGGGGCGCGATACGCTGGCGCCCGCGCTCGGCGGCCCCAACGGGACGACGCTGTATCTCGCGACCACCGGCTTCGAACTGATCGACAATCTGCGGTACATCGGTTCGGACCGCCGCAAGGACGCCGAAGTTAATTCAAGCGGCCAGATCGACATCGTCGAAGTTTCCGTGCCGGGTGTCGAAGCGCCATGAGCGGCGCGGGCGATATCGCCGACGTCGTGATTGTCGGCAGCGGCGTGGCGGGGCTTTGCGCCGCGCGCCGCGCACAGCAGCTCGGGCTCCGCGCCATCGTGCTCGAGCGCCACGACAGCGCGCCGGGTTTTGGCAATGGACGCATTTCCGGTGGGTGGTTTCACGCCGCGATGTGGGATCCCAAGATCCGCACGCCTGACGAACTCTACAACAAGGTGATGGACGAAACCGGCGGGCACGCGCGCGCCGATGTCGTGCGCGCCTGGGCGAACAATGTGCGCCGGGCCTATCGTTTCCTGGCCGAGGAAGGCGCGCCGTTCGGCGTGCTCAATCCGGCCGAGGAGGCGATGCAGAACGTGCTGCTGCCCCAACGCGACTCCACCGTCGGGCGGGGCTGGCGCGACAAGGGGCCGGACATCCTGCTTTCGAAGATGCATGCCGCCTTCGTCGCCGCGGGCGGGGATCATCGCATCGGCCATCGCGCGGTGGCGGCCGAGCGGATCGACGGCGGCTATGCGGTGCGCGTGCGCACCGCGACATCCGACAGCTTTGTCCGCGGCCGCAATCTTCTGCTTTGCGATGGCGGCTTTCAGGGCAATCCCGAACTCGTCGCGAAATACATCACGCCGCACTACAAGCTGCGCGGATCGCCCAACGATACCGGCGATGCGCTGCGCATCGGCCTTTCGCTGGGCGCGAAATGCGTGAACATGGAGTGGTTCTACGGCTATGCGCTGTCGCGCGACGCGCTGACCGACGACCGGCTGTGGCCGCTGCCCGCGCCGGGCGCTCTGATCTATACCGGCCTGCTCGTCGACGGCCATGGCGAACGCTTCGTCGACGAAAGCGCGAAGGGCGAACGCGTCGCCAACGCGATCGCGCGGAGCCGCACGCCCGACAATTGCTGGGCGATCTTCGATTCGAGCATGTGGGAGCGCGAAGGCCGCTATGGCGATGTCCCCGCCAACCCGTTGTTCGTCGAACTGGCGGCGACGCTGTTAGAGGCCGGCACGATCGGCGAGCTGGCGGAGAAGGCCGGTCTTCCGCGCGACGCCGTCGTGCGCAATGTCGAAGCCGTGAACGCCTATTGGGCGAGCGCGGCCGGCCCCGCCGCACGTGCCTCGCTCTATGAGGTCACCGGCGTTCCGGGAGAGGAGGTCTTCGAAGGTCCGGCGCGCAAGAACGACGGCGCGGCTTCGGGCGCGGCGCTCCTCGCCCCGCCCCGCAGTCCGGGCGGCCGTGCCCTCAGTGTCCCGCCCTATTTCGCCATGCCCGTCATAGCCGGGATCACGTTTGCGATGGGCGGCCTGGCGGTGACCCCGGACGCCCAGATTGTCGACATGACGGACCGTCCGATCCCAGGCCTCTATGCGGCGGGCGGCGCGATGGGCGGCCTCCAGGGCGGGCCGCGTCTTGGCGTGGCCGGCGGTTGGTCGGAGGCGTCGACCTTCGGGATCCTCGCCGCGGAACGGATAGCGGCAGAAAAGTAACGGCTGGCGTCTTTCTGAGGCGGGCCGACACTCGCGTCTAGACGGAATTGTCCGACAGACCTACAGTATGACCAAATTCAGCCGATGGCTGAGGCGCTCGGGAAGGGGCGTTAAAAAATACCGGAGGAGCGAATGACGTACGACATTAGACGAAAAGTGCTGGCAAGCACGGCGATCGGGCTGGCGTTGCAGATAGGTGCCGTCTCGGGCGCCTGGGCGCAAACCGACACCGGAACGCCGCAGGCGGGTGGCGCCCAAATCGAAGAGGTCGTCGTCACCGCCCGCAAGGTCAGCGAAGACATTCAGCGCATCCCGGTGGCGGTCACGGCCCTGACCGGCGCGCAATTGGCCGACCAGACGATCGTAAGGCTGGAAGACCTGTCCAATGTGGTGCCGAATCTTATTCTGACCCCGTCCTCCGCGGCGGGCACGGGCGCGCTCGTCTATGTCCGCGGCGTTGGGTCCAATTCGAGCAGCCTCTATGCCGACTCGCCGGTTGCGGTCTATGTCGACGGCGTGCTGATACCGCATGGCGCCGGCCTGTCCTTCGACCTGCCGGACGTGGATCACGTCGAAGTGCTGCGCGGCCCGCAGGGCACGCTCTTCGGCCGCAACACCACCGGCGGTGCCGTCAACATCTATACGACCAAGCCGACGGAAGATTTCGGCGGCAGTCAGGTGATTTCCTACGGCAGTTACAACCAGATCATCTCGAAGACGGTTCTGAACACCGGCGAGATCGGCGACACGAACCTTTATGCCAAAGCCACGTTCGGGCACGACCAGCGTGACGGCTTCGCCAACGCGCCGGGCTTTTCCCGCGCCGATTGGGCGGGTTCGCGCAACACGAATTCGGCGAGCTTCGAGCTGTTGTGGAATGCGACCGACGCGCTGTCCTTCGATTATCGCTTCGACTGGTCGCACGCCGAACAGCGCCCCTATGCGCAGTTCGAATTCGCCGCGGCGACGCCGCTTGCCTATTACGGCAATTCACCCGCCAATGGCGGCGCGCCGTTCCTGGTCGGCACGAAATATATCGGCAAGGAATATCTCGATCCCCGCCTGCAGGCGAACCGGGTCGAGAACACGGGCAACGAATTGACCGTCGATTGGAACGTCTCCGACGCCTTCAACATCAAATCGATCTCCGCGACGCGCAGCCTGAGCCAGAATCTCTATCCGCAGTTCATGGGCAGCGCGGGTCTACTGGGCCCGGTCCTCAATCCCGCCAATCCGGCGAACCCGATCGAGCCCGTCGGTCCCTTCATCAATGTCGGCGAGCCGGGCCATCAGAACCAGTTCTCCGAGGAATTGCAGGTCACCGGCACGCTCGGCGATTTCAGCTATGTCGCCGGTCTCTATTACTTTCATGAGAAGATCGGCGAATACCTGCCGGCGGACATCACCTTCGTGCTGTCGCCGACGAGCGCGCTGCAGATCCACAAGAGCCGCCGATACACCAACAACGTCGATTCCCAGGCGGCCTTCGGACAGGTCTCTTATCGGCCGTCCTATTTCGACGAAAAACTGGAAGTCACCGGCGGGCTGCGCTTCACGACCGATCGCAAGAGCATGTACGAATACGACACGACGACCTCGGGCCCGTCGCCGGTGTCTCAGTACCTGCGCAACAGCTGGTCGAACCGCAGCGCGCTGTTGAGCGTCTCCTACCAGTGGACGCCGGAGCTGATGACCTATGGGCGTGTTTCAAATGCCTACAAGGCCGGCGGCTACAATCCCGGATCGCTGCAACCCGCCTACGCGCCGGAGCAGGCTCTGTCCTGGGAGGCGGGCGCCAAGTCGCAATGGCTGGACAACCGGTTGCAGGTGAATCTCGCCCTCTATGACACGATCTACACCAACATGCAGATCAGTCAGTTCAACGGCGTGAACGGCGCGTCGCAGATCGTGAACGCGGCCAAGGCGCATTTCCAGGGCGGCGAGTTGGAAGTGGTCGCGCTGCTCGGGGATTCCGTGCGCCTCAACGGCAGCCTCGGCTATGTCGATCCGGAGTTCGTGCATTACTTCAACATCGACGCGATGGGACATCCGGTCGACGTCGCCGCGCAGGCGCTGGTTTCCGGCGTGTCGCATTTCACGGCCAATATCGGCGCGGAATACGAGTTCCCGCATTTCAGCTTTGCGAGCCCGCGCATCCGCGTCGATTATGCCTATCGCAGCGCCCAGAACGCCTACACTCTGGCCAGCCTCAATCCCTACTCGGCCAATCTGCCGATCGACGTGGTTCGTGACCTGAGCGCGCATCTGATCCTGTCCGATATCGCGACGGGTTACAGCGAAGTGCCGCTTCAGGTGCAGGTCTATGGCGAAAATCTGCTCGATCTGCATCCCAGGACCGGGGTCGTGGACTTCGGCACCTCGCTCGGTATCGCGTCGGGCTATTACGACATAGGTCGAACCGTCGGAGTCGAATTGTCGGCCAAGTTCTGACGGCGAGCGGTCGCACTGATCGCCTGACGAAGCCGCCCGGACCATGCTTTCTATGGTCCGGGCGCGTACCGATGAAGGATGAGGCATGACGCTGGAAAGCGAAGAGGAAGTCCTTGCCGCCGAAGTGGCGCCGAAGGCGCCGCGCGAGGCCAGCATCGGCATGCCGTCCAATCCCACTCTTCGCATTCTGGCCTATGTGCTGTTGCTGTCCAGCTCGCCCTGCGCCACGCTGGTCTTCGCGGCGCTCGCCCCGATCTTGCCGACGCTGGCGGAGAATTTCGGCGGCGGCACCCGCGGGCCCTTCGTGGCGCAGATGATGATGGCGATGCCGGGCCTTGGCACGATCATCGGCGGCGCCCTCTCGGGATTCCTGCTGGAGCGGCTGGGCCTCAGGCGGGTTATGCTGGGCGGCCTCGCCATCTATGTCGTGACCGGGTCCGCCGGCCTCTATCTCAGCGACATGTGGCCTCTTCTGATCTCGCGCCTTCTGCTGGGCCTGGTGGTGGCGACCCATTCGACCTGCGTGATGATGCTGCTTTCCGAGTGGGCGGATGGCGGCCTCCGCGCCAAGCTGCTCGGCTATACGGGCGCGGTGTCGGGCATCGTCAGCGTCAGCGCGATCAATCTGTCCGGGGCGCTCGCCCATGCCGACGGATGGCGCGCGCCGTTCTACATCTATCTGCTGCCGCTGGTGTTCCTTCTGTGCGTCGCGCTGACCGTGCGCGGCAACCAGGCGCTGGTCGGTGCATCCCAGGCGAAAGAGAAAGGCGGCCTGACACCGCTGATACCGCTCTATCTCCTGATCCTCGTGCTCTATGTCGCCGTGATGATGTCGGCGATCCAGGTTCCGTTCCTGCTGGCGGCCGATGGGGTCAGCGAACCGACGACGCGCTCGTTCATGATCTCGCTGGGCTCGATCGGCAGCATGTCGGCAGGCATGCTGTTCGGCTGGATCTTTGCCTTTCTCGGCCGCAAATGGATCGTGGTGCTTTTCACCGGCCTGATGTCGCTCGGCTTCATCGTCGCCGGCACGGTCACGCACATCCCGATCGTCGCCGCCGCCTGCCTGGTTTTCGGATTCGGCTGCGGCATGACAACGCCGTTCACCGGCCATCTCATTCTGGAAAAGGCCGCGCCCGCCGTGCGGGGCCGTGCCGTGGGCCTGGTGTTCGTCATCGTCTCGGTGGCAGACTTCCTCAATCCGGCGGTCATTGCCCCGATCAGCGCTCAATTCGGCATTCACGGCGCCTTCCTGATTGCCGGCGTTTTGCTCGCGATAGCCTCCATCGTGCGTGTGTTCATGCCCACGCCGGCCGCGACCGAGCCCGGTCCGGCGACCGTGGCGGCGTCGCAACACTGAGCGCGCACCCTTGCGCCGCCATCCCGTTGCCGAGGGTGCTTTGGCCACATCGAAGCGCTTTCATCTCCGCTCGATGCTGAGGTAGCCGAGGCCCAAGGCCGGCAGCGCGCTTCCCATCATGATGATGCCGGCCCAACCGAAACGGAAATAGCACCAGCCGCTCGCGGCTGATCCGATGGCGCCGCCGATGAAGAAGGTGGTCATGAACAGGCTGTTGATCCGGCTGCGCTGGTCCGCCGCCAGCGCGTAGATCGCGCGCTGTCCAAAGACCAGGTTGGCCGAGACCGCGAAATCAAGGGCCATGGCACACAGCGTCACGAGAACGACGCCCGCCGTCGAACCGCCGCGCGCCAGCCCCGTCGCAAGGAACGACGCAACGGCCAGGAGCATCGCTCCCATGGTGCCGCTCCGCGTGAATCCTTTATCGGCCAAGCGGCCGGCAAGAGGCGGTGCCACCGCGCCCGCGACGCCAGCAAGCGCGACCAGGGCGATGCCGCGCTGCGATAGGTTGAACTGGGAACCCGTCAGCCATAAGGGCACGGCCGTCCAGAAGACGCTGAACGCGCCAAACATGAGAGCCTGATAGAAGGCACGGCGGCGCAGGACGGGGGTCGTCACGAAGATGCGGCCCATCGAAAGCAGCAAGGCGCCATAGCGTCCTTCGGACGTCGGCCGGCGCGGCGGCAACGCGAACCACAAAGCGATAAAGAGCAATGCGAGCAGCGCGGCCGAGATCTGGAAGATCGCCCGCCACGAGCCCAAGTTGGACGCAAAGCTCGACAACGGCCGTGCCAGCATGATGCCGAGCATGACGCCGCTCACCACCTTGCCGACCGCCTGGCCGCGTGTCGCCTCGGGCGTGGCATAGGTCACATAGGGTACGAGGATCTGGACGGCCGACGCCATGGCGCCGGCGAGGAAGGCCGTGCCGAGAAACTGTCCGGCGCTCGATAGGAGCCCGAGCAGCAGGACGCAGACCGCTTCGCCGCCGACCAAAGCCAGCACCAGACGCCGGTTCTCGAGCAGATCCGCGAGCGGCACCAGCAACAGCAATCCCGTGCCATAGCCGGCGAGCGGCAGCGTGACGATCAGACCAACACTCTGTTGCGGCAATCCAAGCGCCGCGCCGATCACGCCCGTCAAGGGCTGCGCATAATAGAGATTTGCGATCAGCACGGCGCAGGCCGTGCCGAGCAGCCACTGCAGACGAACGATGCCTCGGATTCCCATATGTTCGGCGGCCGCGCTCGCGGTTGTTCCTGACGATTGTCTTCAACCCGGAATGTTTTGCGCGGCTTCCCAAGATCGGTCGGCTGGCGCCGGCGCGGCGCGGCCCAGATTCTCCCGGCGCCACGCCGCCGGGGTCGCGCCCGTCACGCTTTTGAAGACCCGCGTCAGATGACCCTGATCCACGAATCCGGTCTCCAGCGCGATCTGTGCCAACGGCAACGCCGAGCCGAGTATGAGAGCCTGGGCGCGGCGGACCCGCCGCTCCTGCAGCCAACGGTGCGGCGACGATCCCGTCGACACCTTGAAAGCGCGATAAAAGTGCGACTCCGAAAAGCCGGTCAAAGCCGCGAGCTCACCGAGCCGAATTTGCCTGGGCAGGAACGCCTCGACGAATTCTTCGATCCGTTTGAGATTCCTCGGCGTCAGGCCGCCGCCACTATTCGTCGGCGTGGGCGCCCCGAGGTGCGCTTGAACAGCGGAGGTAAGCGCCGCGACGACGCATTCCGCATACAGATCGCCGAGCGGAAGGGCGGTCTCGCACTCGCCGGCCAGCAGGCCGGCGAGGTCGCGGATGCGGGAATCCTCGAACATGAGCAGGGCCGGCGATGCCGCGAAAGACGGCGGCCGGCCCGCCAGCGCTCCAAGCGTCGCCACGTCGAAATGCAAAGCGAGCCGGCGCAGATGCAAGACGTCGCTCGCATGTTCCCAGGCCGGGATATCGGGCGGCAGGATGTTCAACTGGCCTCGTCCGGCCCGGCCGCCGCGGCCGGGCCTGTCGGGCGCGAGGCGCATCTCGATCGAACGACCGACAAAGCCGAGCACGGCCGTGACGCGAAGCGTGCCGGCGGCGAACGGCTCCTTCCACGCCCCGTCCGGCCGCACATCGACCAGTTCGGCGGCCACTCCGCCCCATGTCCGGCGCGAGCGGATATTGCCGGCGGGGATCGTTCGGCACTGCGGCCGTTCGCCTGGCATCACGCCGCCCACGGGCCTCGGAAACGAAGTTCGCGTCGATATCGGGATTGCCGCGTGCATGACCGCCTCCTGCAGGAACGACGGCACGTTCGCAGAAGCCGTCCGGCGGCCAAAGACCAGTTCAAGCGAGCACGCGCTCCCTCGTTCGGGGGAGGCATTTGCCGCGGGGGGCTTGGATCAGAGCTCGATGATGCCGCGCTTCAGAGCGGTGGTGACGGCCTGCGTCCGGTCGGTGACGCCGAGCTTGGATAGGATGCTCTTGATATGGGTCTTCACCGTTTCTTCGGCGATCGACAGCTTTTCGGCAATCTGCTTGTTGGTCCGCCCCGTCGCCACGAGGCGCAGGATCTCGACTTCGCGGCCGCTGAGGGCATCGTCGCCGGCATGCTCGGCGATCTTCATCGCGATATCGGGCGGCAGCCTGCGTCCCCCCGCATGGACCGTCCGAATGGCGTCGAGCAGATCCTTGCGCAGCGCGCTCTTCAGAAGATAGCCGGCAGCGCCCGATTTGAGCGCGCGCAGAACCTGCACATCGCCGGAATAGGTGGTGAGCACGAGCAGGCGCGCCGCGGGAAATTCCTCCCGGATGCGACGGATGGCTTCGGTGCCGTCCATGTCCGGCAATTGGATATCCATCAGGGTGACGTCGGGCCGTAGCGCGCGGAACAGCTCGATCGCTTCGCCGCCCGTCGCCGCCTCGCCGGCCAGGGCGAGGTCCGGTTCCGACTGAAGCAGGCTCGCGATGCCTTGGCGCAGCATCGGATGATCGTCGACCACGAGGAGGCGGATGGGTTCGGTCGATTGCGGTGTGGACATGGCTCAGAGTCCCAGAACACGTCTCAGCGGCGACGGCCAAGCCGCCGCGCGCACCGGTCGCGCATAAGCGATTCGGGCCGGAACGACCAATTCGATCTCCGTCCCGATCGAGAGCGCGGTGGTGATCGTGAGGACGGACTGTATCCGTTCCGCGCGCTCGCGCATCCCCTTGAGGCCATAATGGCCCTCCCGCCCGCCGCGCACCAGCACCTCGTCCGCGATGCCGGCGCCGTCGTCGCGCACGCACAACCGGAATCGTCCGCGCCGATAGGACAGTTCGACCTCGATAGCGGCTGCATTCGCGTGCCGGCAGGCATTGATGAGCGCCTCGCGGCCGATCTTTAGGATTTCCTCGTGGATGACCGGATGCAGGCGGCGGGGCTGGCTGCGCTGCAAAATCCTGCAATCGGGCGTTCCCGAGGGCGACAGCTCGGCCGCGGCGTCCTTCAGATCGTTCGCGAGATCCCGATTTTCGCCGGCCACGCGCAGATCGTGGACGCTTTCGCGGCCTTCGATAAGGACATTGTCCGCGCGTTCGAGCACGCCCTCCATCTGTTGATGCATCGGCTCCTGCGCGGGGATGCGGTTTGCGATGGCCTGAAATTCCAGGATCAGGCCATGCACGCCTTGCAGCAGCGTGTCGTGGAGCTCGCGCGCGATGCGTTCGCGCTCCCGGAGCCGCTCCTCGAGCATGCCCGTCAGTCGCGCCGTCACCTGCCTGAGACGCAACGTATAGAGAAGCCAGAGCGCGCACAGCAGAAGCACCCCGCAGAGCGCGTAGAAAGTCTTCGTCTGGTAGAAGGCCGGCTGCACGGTGAAGGAAAGCGCGGCACCGGTCGTATTCCAGACGCCGTCATCGTTCGCGGCGATGACCCGGAAGCGGTAATCGCCCGGCGAAAGATTGGTGAAAAACGCCTGCCGACGCGCGCCCGCATCGGTCCAGTCCCTGTCCAGCCCCTCCAGCATGTAGCGGAAACGAACACGCTCCGGCACCGGCAGGCTGACGCCGGCATAGTCGATACGGATATCACCCGTTCCCGGCGGCAGGGCCGCTCCGGCAAGCGGAAACGCCCTGTCGTCGGCGACGAGGCCAAGGATCGAGACGGGCGGCGGCTTTGTGTTCAGACGCAGGCGGCGCGGATCGGCGGTCACGATGCCGTGGTTGGTGATGAACCAGAGCGTGCCGTCCGCGCCCGCCAACGCCGTATGCGCGATGCCCTGTTGGGCCGCCCCGACGACACCGTCGCGGTAGTCAAACTGGCGCCAGGGAAGCTGGTAATCCCGATCGCGCAACGCCCTTAGAAAGTCGTGCCGGTTCACGCGCACGATGCCGAAAATGCCGTTCAGCCATACCGCATCGTCGCCGGAGACCACGATGCCCGTGATGCCCCGGAACGGCGCAATCCGTTTGGCGCCGATCGTTTCGAACCGCTCGCCGTCGAATCGCGCCAGCCCCTCTTCGCCGCCGATCCAGACGGCACCATCCACATCGTCGATGGTCGTGATGGTTCCCACCGACAGTCCGTCGCGGGCGGAAAAGAATCGCGCCGTACCGTGGTCGACGAGCGCGGCAACGCCGGTCGAATAGCCGATCCAAAGGCGGCCCCGACGGTCGCGCAGCACTTTGCCGTAGCCTTGAGACGGCAAGGTAGGCCGCGCCTGCAGCGGCGACCATGCGCCGTCCTTGTACCGCATGATGCCATAGGGACGGAACGCGACGAGAAGGCTGCCGTTGGAATCTTCGGTCAGCACTTCGGTGCTGTCGGCCGGGATCGTGCCGGGCAACGGAACGGGCGTCAGCCGATCGCCGTCGAGGCGCGCGACGAGCCGGGATTTGAAATCGCGGTTGAGGCCAGCCAGCCAGATTGGGCCTTTCGGGTCCACGACGACGCTGCCAACGATGAGCGGGAGTGTGATTCCGCGGTCAATGGCCTGCGTGCTTCTCGCATGAAACAGCCCCACGCCGCTGGCGATCAGGATCGACCCGTCCGGTTCGCGGCCGAAGGCATAGCCCGAACCCAGCGGATCCGGTATCTGCTTGATCGGCGTGAAGGCGATGTCGCGGAACCTGTCCAAGCCCAGATTTGTGCCGACCCAGATATCGCGCTCCGAATCTTCAAGAAGCGGCACGGCGATATCCGCCGTCAATCCGCTTTTCTGATTGAAGACATCGCTGATATCGGCCCGCTGCAGCGCGCCGGCATGTGCCGAGGGATGCACGACCCGGAAGATGCCGCCGCGATCGGCATCGCTGGCCCAAAGGACGCCATCCCGGTCGAAGAGGAGCGATTTCGCGCGCAGGATGTCTCGCCCCGATCCTGCGGGGACGGGTGACGGCCGATCGAGCAGCCGCCCGCCCGGTCCCGTGAGCGCGAAGATGCCGGCGGACTGTTCGGAGATCCAGATCGTTCCGTCGAGGGTCTCGACCGGCCGGGCCCGCGCCAGGGCAGGCTCCAGCACGGTCTGGAAGCGCCGCGCATGCGGTCTCAGGCAAAGGATCGATTTGTCCGTCGTCACCCAAAGCGTTCCGTCATGCGAAATCATCAGGTACTGGGCGCCACCAGGCGGAAAATTCCAGTCGCTGCCGACGGTCTGCCACCGCCTTCCGTCATAGCGCGCCAAACCCTGCTTGGCCGCCGCCCAGACCACGCTGGACGCCTCGATCGCGATCCCGAAGACCCGTCCCGCGGGGAAGCCTTGCTGGACGGTGAAATTCGTCAGGTGTCCGTCCCTGAGCCGGCTCACCCCGCCGGCGTAATAGCCGATCCAAACATCGCCCGCGGACCGCGTGGCGACAGAGGTGATGTCCATCGACGGGAACTGACCGTTATCCGCCGGCTGGATGCGTTCGAACGTAACACCGTCGAAGCGATAAAGCCCGGCGCCCGTGCCCAGCCAGAGGAAGCCATCGGGGCCTTGCGCGAGTGCCCAGATATCGGGCGGCGCGCCGTCACCTGTCGACCAGGCCATGTGCTGGAACTGATCGATGGCGCGCGTGTTGTCGAGCGCCCGGCAATCGGCGACGGCGGCGACCCAGAGCAGCCATCCCAAGACGATTACTTTCAGGCAGAAGCCCATCGGCGAATTGCACCTTCGATGCGCCAATGCCGGGCGCCCGCGTGAGTGTCATGACATTTCATTCGGTCGGCAAGGCGCCGGCGCCGTTCGAGACGGCGGCCGTTTTCGCTTGCTCGGTCGGTGATCGGAAAATCCAAATCACGCAGGTTCGCTGCAATTTTTCCGGACAGCCGCTCGGCAAGAGTCCAAACCGGCGGCGCGTCGCCTTAAGGAGGAAAAAGTGTCGAAGAAGCTCGAAGGCAAGATTGCGCTCGTCACCGGCGGCTCGCGCGGCATCGGGGCGGCCATCGCCAGGCGTCTTGCCGCCGACGGAGCCAAGGTCGCCATCACTTACACGAAAGGCGCCGATGCCGCGGCGTCGGTCGTCGAGGCCATCAGGCGCACCGGCGGAACAGCGATCGCGATCCAGGCGTATGCCGTCGACGCCAAAGCCGTTAAGGCCGCGTTTGAAAAGACAGTTGCTACCTTCGGCGGTTTCGACGTGCTTGTGAACAACGCCGGCACGGCCATTCCGAAAAGGTTCGAGGAGGCGACGCTGGAGGAACTGGATCGCGTTATCGATCTCAACGTCCGCGGCACCTTCATCGCGACACAGGAAGCGTTGAAGCACATGAAGGACGGCGGCCGCGTCATCATGATTGGCTCTTGCGTGGGCGAACGCATGATGACCCCCGGGCTTGCGGCTTACGCGGCCACGAAGGGCGCGATCAAAATGTTTACACAGGGGTTGTGCCGGGAGGTCGGCGACCGCGGCATCACGGTCAACAATGTCCAGCCCGGCCCGATCGATACGGATTTGAATCCCGCCGCGAGCGAATGGGCGATCCCCCAGAAGGCCAATACGGCGCTCAAACGTTACGGCAGTGTCGACGATATCGCGGCGATGGTGTCGTTCATCGCCGGTCCCGAGGCTTCGTACATCACCGGCGCGAGCCTGACCATCGATGGCGGCACCAACGCCTGACCGATGCGAACCAAGTGCCTGAACCCGTCAATGTGAAAGGACCCAAGCCATGACCAATACCCTCTCCGGCAAGACCGCTCTTGTTACCGGCGCCTCCCGCGGCATCGGCCGCGCCACCGCTCTGGCCCTCGCCAAGGCCGGAGCGCAGGTGCTCGTCCACTACGGCAGGAATGCCGCCGAAGCGAACGCGGTCGTCGGCGAGATTCGCGACGCCGGCGGCCGCGCTCAGGCTCTAGCGGCCGATCTGGCCGCCGCGGACGGAGCGCACAAACTGGCGGCGGAGGTGCGCCGCATCGTCGGCGATCGTCTCGACATCCTGGTCGCCAATGCGGGCGTCGCCAAGTCCGCTCCGATCGAAGACTACACAGTCGAGGATTTCGACAACCTGTTCGCCGTCAACGTTCGCGCGCCCTTCTTCCTGGTCCAGCAGTTGATGCCGGTCCTGGGCAACGGTTCCAGCGTGGTCCTGCTCTCTTCGCTGGCCGCCCATGCCAATGTCGGAACGCTCTCGGCCTACGCGGCCACCAAAGGGGCCATCGACACGCTGGTGAAGCACTTCGCCGCGGCCCTGGGCGAGCGCGGCGTGCGGGTCAATGCGGTGGCGCCCGGCGTGGTGGAGACCGACATGTCAAGCTTCGCCGGCACCGAGGCCGGGCGGGAGATCGTCTTCGGGATACAAGCCCTCAAGCGCGTCGCCCAACCCGCCGACATCGCCGACGCCATCGCCTTTCTCGCTTCCGACGCCGCCCGCTGGGTCAGCGGCGACACGCTGCGCGTCGACGGTGGCTCGAAGCTTTGATCGCGCGCACCGCGCCGTTCCTGGACGCGTGACACATCAGCGGGGATGCGCTGGCCGGCACCGCGGTCGAGTTGGCACGAGACTAACCGTGGATGACGATCGCACCGGTGGTCGAAGACTTCACCGGCCGGTTTGATTTGCCGGCTTCCATGGCGGGGTGCCGCAAGATCGGCTTCTTTCCGGACTCGACGAGCGGCAACCTGAGAGCCCGTGGGCTCTCGTGAAATGCCGGCGCGCCCGGATGGCAGGTGCCTGTGCGCTATGTGAAATCCGGCCGGACGATCCCGCTTAACGGATGCGTCCCGGATGCCTTAGCATCGGCTGACCGGTCCAACCTCGCCAGCGCCATTCGGCCAAGATCCGCCCATGACCTCGACGCTCCAGATTTTGATTTCCCTGCTTTTCGTGATCGCCGGGGCTGCGTTCGCGGCGTCGCGCCTGAAAATCCCGCCATCCATACTTCTTGTCCTGACGGGCGTCGTGCTGGCGCTGATACCCGGATTGCCCCCGCTGCAGCTGGCGCCCGAACTGGTGCTGCTTCTGGTGCTGCCGCCGGTGATCTATTCGTCGGCCGTCGCGATGAGCTGGCGCGAATTTCGCTTCAATCTTCGGCCCATATCGCTCCTCGCGGTGGGCTGCGTCGTGTTCACCACGGGCGCGGTTGCCTGGGCGACGCACGCCTTTCTCGGCCTTCCATGGCCTGTGGGCTTTACCCTGGGCGCCATCGTTTCGCCGCCGGACGCCGTGGCGCCGCTTTCGATCGTCCGCCGCATGCAGCTTCCCAGGCGCCTCGCGGTCATTCTTGAAGGCGAGGGACTGGCAAACGATGCCACGGCGCTGATCCTGTATCGCTTCGCGGTCGTCGCGGTCAGCACGGGTTCGTTTTCCCTTGGTCACGCCGCAGGGGCGTTCGCCGCCATCGTCGTCGGCGAGATTCTCTGGGGCATCGCCATCGGCTGGGCAATGCTGCGATTGCGCGGCTGGGTCGCGGAGCCGCGCATAGAGATCCTGCTTTCCGTCCTCACGCCCTTCCTCGCCTATTGGCCGCCAGAAATGTTGGGCGGTTCGGGCGTGCTCGCGACGGTGACGGCCGGGCTTTACATCAGCTGGAACGGGCTTCGGATGATCAGCGCGGCGACGCGCCTGCAGGGCGTCTTCTTCTGGAGTTTTTTCATATACCTGATCGAAGGCATGGTGTTCCTCATCACCGGCCTTCAGGCGCGCGCCCTGCTGGAGGGCATCCGCGGCTATTCGATTTCCGAACTGGTTTTTTCCGCCGTCATCGTCAGCGCGGTGGTGATCGTCTCGCGATTCGTATGGATGTATCCAGCTACCTACCTGCCGCGATGGCTGATCCCCGCAATCGCGCGGAAGGATCCTTCGCCGCCATGGCAATGGCCGTTCGCGCTGGCGTTCACCGGCATTCGCGGCATCGTTTCGCTGGCGGCCGCGCTCGCCATCCCCATCGCGATCGAGAACGGGACGCCGTTTCCGCATCGCGACCTCATACTTTTCCTGACATTCTCGGTCATCCTGGTCACGCTGGTCGGGCAGGGCCTGCTGTTGCCGGCGGTGATGCGCGGCCTTGGCCTCGCCCGCGCCGGCGCGCAGGAATTACAGGCCAATCGGACCGAGGAATTTGCCGCCCGGCGGCGGGCCGTCGAGGCGGCGATGGCCCGGCTCGAGGATATCGCCATGGAGCGGCAGCTCTCGGACGACGTCGTCGAGCCGCTCCGTGTCCTCAACCGCGACCGGCTGAATCAGATCGATCAGAGAAGCGGTCGCGATGAAATCAAGCAGAGGCTTTCCGAACTTCACGACGATATCGAGTTTCAATTGATTGCCGCCGAGCGGGCGTTCGTCAACGAACTCTATCGGAGCGGCGGGCTGAAAGACGAAGCGCGGCGTCGAATCGAGCATGAGCTCGATCTTCGGGATGCCGACATCGCCAATCAACAATCCGACGAATAGCCTCACGCGCCGCGACGGGATGGCCTAAAAACTTCCCGGATAGAGACCGCCGTCGATCAGGATGTTCTGGCCGGTCAGATAGCCGGCATGCCTGCTGCACAGAAATGCGCAGACCGCGCCGAGTTCGTCGGGATCGCCGACCCGTCCCGCGACGGGATTGCTGGTGAGATGACGCGTGATCTCCTTCGAATTGCGCAGGCGGTTGGTGTCGAAGGGGCCGGGCAGGAGATTGTTGATCGTGATCCCCTTGGCCGAGACCTGGGGCACCAGACCGAACACGAAATTCGTCAGGCCGGCGCGCGCCGCATTCGACAGCCCCAGCACCGGGATGGGGACGCGGACGGTGGATGAGGTGATATTGACGATGCGGCCGAAGCCGCGTTCCGCCATGCCGTCGAGCGAAAGGCGGATCAGCTCGATCGCGCTCAGCATGTTGGCGTCGAGGGCGGCGATCCAGGTCTCGCGGCTCCAGTTGCGGAAATCGCCGGGCGGCGGCCCGCCGGCATTGTTCACCAGGATGTCCGGATCCGGGACGGCGCTCAGCATGGCCGCGCGACAATCGGGGTCGGTGACGCTTCCGGCCACCGTGAGGACCGAGACATTCGGCGCCTGCCGCCGGATCGCGTCGGCGGCCGCTTCGAGCGCATCCGGGTCGCGACCGTTGATCAGCACGTCGACGCCTTCGCGCGCCAGCGCGGTGGCGCAGGCCTTGCCAAGGCCGTGACTGGCCGCGCACACGATAGCCTTGCGTCCCGCGATACCCAGATCCATGCCACAGCCTCCGCTAAGACGTCGCGCCGCGCGCGGCCAGCAGGTCGAGCGCGACGTCGACGATCATATCCTCTTGCCCTCCGACCATGCGACGGCGGCCAAGCTCGACCAATATCTCGCGCGTGTCGATGCCGTGGTCGGCGCTGGCCTTTTCGGCATGGCGCAGGAAGGAGGAATACACGCCGGCATAGCCGAGACTGAGCGTCTCGCGGTCCACCCGGACCGGCCGGTCCTGCAACGGCCGCACGAGATCCTCGGCGGCGTCCATCAGCTTGTAGAGATCGCAGCCATGCCGCCAGCCCTTGCGGTCGGCGGCGGCGATGAAGACCTCCAGCGGCGCGTTGCCCGCCCCGGCACCCATGCCGGTCAGGCTGGCATCGATACGGATGGCGCCCGCCTGTACCGCCACCAGGGAATTCGCCACGCCGAGGCTGAGATTATGATGCGCGTGGATCCCGCGCGCCGTCCGCGGCTCCAGCACGCGATCATAGGCTTCCAGCCTTTCGCGCACGCCGTCCATGTCGAGCGCGCCGCCCGAATCCGTCACATAGACACAGGTCGCGCCATAGCTTTCCATCAGCTTGGCCTGCGCCGCCAGCCGGTCGGGCTCGATCATGTGGCTCATCATCAAAAAGCCGGCCGTGTCCATGCCGAGATCGCGCGCGGCGGCGATATGCTGCCGGGCAACGTCCGCCTCGGTGCAGTGCGTTGCGATCCGCACCGAGCGCGCCCCCAGCCGGTAGGCCTGTTTGAGGTCGTGCACCGTGCCGATGCCGGGCAGCAGCAGCGTGGTGACGACGGCGCGCTCGACGCAATCGGCCACGGCTTCGATCCATTCCCAGTCGGTGTGCGCCCCCAGGCCATAGTTGAAGGACGAGCCTTCGAGCCCGTCGCCATGCGCGATCTCGATGGCGTCGACACCGGCGCCGTCGAGCGCCGCCGCGATGGCGCGGACATGGCTGAGGCCGTAGCGATGACGGATCGCATGCATGCCGTCGCGCAGCGTCACGTCCTGGATGTAGAGCTTGGTCGTTGTCGGATCGAACGCCATCACGCCGCTTCCTTGCGCCGCCGCTCGGCGATCTGTTCGGCGGTCCGAAGCGCGGCGGAGGTCATGATGTCGAGATTGCCGGCATAGGCCGGGAGATAGTCGGCCGCGCCCTCCACCTCGATGAAGGCCGTGGTCTTGATCCCCTCGAACGTTCCCTGGCCCGGAAACCGGATCGGATTGTTCGAACCGAACCGCTCGAACTGCAGGGCCTGCTTGAGGCGATAGCCCGGCACATAGCTTTGCACCTTCGCCACCATGGCTAGGATCGCAGCCGCGATCGTCGCCTCCTCGGCGCCGGACGACAAGGTATAGACCGTGTCGCGCATCAGGAGCGGCGGCTCGGCGGGGTTCAGGATGATGATCGCCTTGCCTTTGGCGGCGCCTCCAACTTGCTCGATGCCGCGCGCCGTCGTCTCGGTGAACTCGTCGATGTTCGCGCGAGTTCCGGGACCGGCGCTTTTCGACGCGATGGACGCGACGATCTCGGCATAGTGCACGGTCGCGACCGACGACACCGCCGCCACGATCGGAATGGTCGCCTGTCCGCCGCAGGTCACCATGTTCACATTGGGCGCGTCGAGATGGATATCGCCGTTGACGACCGGGATCACATAGGGACCGATGGCGGCCGGCGTGAGATCGATCATCGTCTTGCCGGCCTCGCGGACCAGCGCGGCGTGGAGCGAATGCGCGCCGGCCGAGGTCGCGTCGAACACGATCTCGATGTCCGGCCAGACGGGCAGCGCCATCAACCCTTCCATCCCGTCATGCGTGGTCGCGATGCCGAGCCGGTCGGCGCGCGCAAGCCCATCCGATTGGGGATCGATGCCCACCATCGCGGCCATCTCCAGCACCTTGGAATGCCGCAGGATCTTGATCATCAGGTCGGTGCCGATATTGCCGGAGCCGATGATGGCGGTTTTTTTCTTCATATTCTCAGCGCCCGAATTGCACATGGACCGAGCCGAGTCCGGCGATCGATGCCGTGAAGGTGTCCCCCGGCGCGGCCGCGATCATCGGACCAAGCGCGCCAGCGAGCACGATGTCGCCTTTCGCAAGGGGACTTCCCAGGCTGGCCATCCTGCGGGCGAGCCATCGCAGCGCAATCAGCGGATTTCCGAGACAGGCGGCGCCGGCGCCGAACGATGTCGGCTCGCCGTTCTTTTCCAGCACCATGCCGCAGAGTTGCAGGTCGATATTGCGCAGCGCCGCGGGCGTCGTGCCAAGCACGAACAGGCCCGACGACGCATTGTCGGCGATGGTGTCGATCAGGCCGATATTCCAATTCTCGATGCGGCTGTCGACGATCTCGATGGCCGGCAGCGCATGGGCGACTGCGTCCGCCAGTGCGGACAGATCATCGGCCGCCGGATCCGGCGTGTGGCCAAGCACGAAGGCGATCTCCGCCTCCACTTTCGGCTGGATCAGCCGGCCCGCCGCCACCGTGCCGCCATCCTCAACCTGCATGTCGGCGAACAGCGCGCCGAAATCCGGTTGGTCGACGCCCAATTGCGCCTGTACCGATTTCGCGGTGAGACCGATCTTGGCCCCGACCCGCTTGCGCCCTTCGCGGAGCCAGAAGCGGGTATTTTCGGACTGGATTGCATAGGCGTCGTCGGCCGTCGCGCCGGCGAGGGCGTCGCGGATCGGTGCCAGCGGCCGGCCGGCATAGGCCTCGCGCAGGCGCGCCGCTATGGCCGCGTGATCGATACCGGCGGTTGCCGTCTTGGTGCCCGCTGCCATTTCCGTCCCCATGTCTTGTCCGCCCTTAAGCGGCGGCCGTTCGTTCCGTGTTCGACCATCTTGCATGCTAGCATATAATCTATATGATCGGTGCGACGTTTGCTCAAGCCCTTTTCTCGACCCGGGCGGGCAGGCGCCACAGACCCGAAGAGTGTCTGGACGAACAGAAACGGCGACTGGGAGGCGATTGCGATGACGGATGCCGGGGGGAAGCCTGCGTCTTACGAGGCGCTGCATCGGAAATATCTCGACGAACGCGACAAGCGGCTGCGGCGCGACGGCCAAAGCCAATACATCGAAGCCACCGGCGAGTTCGAAGGCTTCGTTGCGGACCCCTATATCGACACGCCGCTTGTGCGCGACGCCGTCGTCGAGGATGTCGATGTCGCGATTGTCGGCGGCGGCCTCGGTGGCCTTCTGACCGCGGCAAAGCTTCGCGATCTGGGCGTCAACTCGTTCCGTATCATCGAGCAGGCCAGCGACTTCGGCGGCACCTGGTATTGGAATCGCTATCCCGGCGTGCGCTGTGACATCGAATCCTATGTCTATATGCCGTTGCTCGAGGAAGTCGGAACGATCCCGCGCGAGAAATACGTGGCGGGCGGGGAGATTTTCGAGCATTGCCAGGCGATCGGCCGGCACTACGGCCTCTACGAGCAGGCCCTGTTCCAGACCAAGGTCCTCACCATCGCCTGGGACGAGGCGTCGGCGCGTTGGCATATCAAGACCGATCGCGGCGATGTGCTGCGCGCCCGTTTCGTTACGGTGAGCCAGGGCCCGCTGGCGAAAGTGAAATTGCCGGGCATTCCCGGGATCAAGTCGTTCAAGGGCAAGCTGTTCCACAGCAGTCGCTGGGACTATCGCTATACCGGCGGCGA
Source organism: Rhizomicrobium sp. (assembly GCA_037200045.1). Classification (NCBI taxonomy): domain Bacteria; kingdom Pseudomonadati; phylum Pseudomonadota; class Alphaproteobacteria; order Micropepsales; family Micropepsaceae; genus Rhizomicrobium; species Rhizomicrobium sp. Next base: position 698,823 of record JBBCHM010000002.1, on the reverse strand, counting down.
CGCCAGCGGCGGGCAGACGAAGCTGTCCACCGAGCGCGTCGCGGTGATCGGCACCGGGGCCACGGCGGTGCAGATCGTGCCCAGGTTAGCGCCGCATGCCGGCCATCTGTTCGTGTTCCAGCGCACGCCGTCCGCCATCGATGTGCGCGACAACGCGCCGACCGATCGGGACTGGTTCAAGAGCCAGCCGCCCGGCTGGCAGCAACAGCGCATGAACAATTTCCTGGCGCTCATCTCCGGCCTGCCGCAGAGCGAAGACATGGTCGGCGACCGTTGGACGGATTTCTGGAAGCGCTTCGGCGCCCTGATGGCCGAACAGCACGAAACGGGATCGCAAGTCCCGCCGCCCGAGCTGATGCAGCGCGTCGACTACGAAAAGATGGAAGAGATCCGGCAACGCGTGTCCGAGATCGTCAAGGATCCCAGAATCGCCGAAGCCGTGAAGCCCTGGTACAATTATCTCTGCAAGCGGCCCCTGTTCAGCGACGATTTCCTGCAGGCCTTCAACCGGGAAAACATCACGCTCGTCGATACGGATGGGCATGGCGTCGATGCGATCACCGAAGCGGGCGTGGTCTTCAATGGCCGTGAATACGCCGTCGAATGCATCGTTTTCGCGACCGGCTTCGACGTCGGCGCGCCGCCGCACAAGGTGGGCGGCTACACATTGATCGGCCGAAACGGTGTGACGCTCGACACGAAATGGGCGCATGGCGTGCGCTCGGTGCACGGCACGCAGATCGCCGGATTTCCCAATTTCCATATCGTCGGCGGCACCGCGCAGGGAACCACGGCGTTCAACTTCACGCACACGCTGTCGATGCAGGCGGTCCACGCGACCGATCTCATCGCGCGCTGCCTGGAGAGCGGCGTCAGGACCATGGAGGTCACGCCCGAGGCCGAGCAGCGCTGGCTGGCGGAACTGCAAGCCAAGCACCACGACATGACGCATTTCTACGAAGAGTGCACGCCGGGCTTCCTGAACAACGAGGGCGAGTTCCGGGACAAGCCGACCTTCGTCGGCGGGACCTATGGCGCCGGCCCGTTGGAATATGAGCGCGTGATCGGCGAATGGCGCGCCGGCGGCTTCGCGGCCGACACGGTCGTCACTTACGGGGATGCCTCCGTCCAGTCCGGCCGTACGTCGTCGCCGCTGAAGGAGCCTGTCGCGTAGGCCGGTGATTGCTTGACGGGTTAGCGGTCCTTCAGGCCCGACAGCACCGCGCTGGCGACGGCCGCGATATGGCCCTCCGCCACCAAGCGCGCTCGCTCCGGCTGCCGCTTGGTGATCGCATCGATGATCTGTTCATGCTCGCGCACCGCATCGGACATGAAGGCGCCAAACCCCGCTGAATGGGTGATGAAGAAGTCGCTCATGTTGAAGTTGGCGCGCTGCTTCTCGTCCAGCAGCGGCGAGCGCGCCATGATGTGCAGCAGGTGATGGAACACGCGATTGAGGGCGGCATGGGCGTGGGCATCCGCGGTGCGCTCGATGGCCACGAGGCGTTCCTGCGTCCGGACCAGTTCGCGCAGCTGCTCCTCGGTGCGCCTTGTCGCGGCGAGCTCCGCCAGAAGGCCCTCCATGCGCTGGAACATCAGGAAGAAGTCCGCGATCTCGTCGCGGCTGGGATCGATCACCTGGCAGCCGACCTGCGGGATGATGCGGACGAAGCCGTCGGCGCTCAGCCGGTTGAGCGCGGCCATGATCGGCTGGCGGCTGGCGCCCGTCTCCGTCGCCAGTTCTTTCACCAGCAAGCGGTCGCCGAAAGCGTAGCCCGCGTTGACGAGACGGTCGATGACCAGATCGTAGATCCGGTTGTTCTTGCTCAATTCCGGCGTCCTTCTCGCACCCGCATTGCGTCTGCGAGCGGTGGCGGTTTCCGCCAACGCTTCTAAAGGGTTCGAAGCCGTGCCGCCAATATCTTGCATGCTAGTATTTACATCTCCATCTTACATGCTAGTATACATCAAAGTGGACGCTCGGGGAGGGCGCTATGGCCTATCTGTGGCCTGAGATCGCGAACGGAGCGATCCGGCTGGGCTTCGTGAATGCCGGCGGTATCCGCACCCGCTATATCGAGGCCGGCGACACGGCTTCGTCCGAAGCCGTGGTGTTCGTGCACGGCACCGGCGGCCATCTCGAATCCTTCACGCGCAATCTGCTGCCGCATGCCGAGCGGTTCCGCACCGTCGCGCTCGATATGGTCGGCCATGGCTTCTCGGACAAGCCCGATCACGACTATGAGATTCCGCACTATGTCCGTCATCTGCTCGATTTCTGCGATGCGCTCGGCATCGAACGCGCCCATCTTCACGGCGAGTCGCTGGGCGGTTGGATCGTCGCGCAATTCGCCATCGACCATCCCGAGCGCGTGGCCTCGCTGACGCTCAACACCGCCGGCGGCCTCAACACCGATCCGGTGGTCATGAAGCGGGTCTACACCGTCACCATGAAGGCAGTGGCCGAGGCGAGTCCCCAAACGGTGCGCGCCCGTCTCGAATGGCTGATGAACGATCCATCGCGCGTGACCGATGATCTGGTCGAGCTGCGCCATCGCATCTACACCCAGCCGGGGTTCCTGCGCGCGATGGAACACATTCTGTGTCTCCAGGACATGGAGATCCGCATGCGCAATGTGCTCACCGACGAAGGCCTCACGCGCATCGGCGCGCCGACGCTGGTGATCTGGACGGAGCACGATCCCACCGCGCCGGTCGCGACCGGGGAGCGTTTCGTCGCCGCCATCCCCGATTCGCGCCTGGTCGTCATGAGCGATTGCGCGCACTGGCCGCAATGGGAGAAGGCCGAAGAATTCAACGCGCTCCATCTCGATTTTCTTGCGGAACATGCGGGTTCGGTCCCGCGCATCCGCGCCGCCGCGGCCGGAGACCGATAATGACCGTGCGCCTCATCTGCGCCTCGCACACGCCGCTGATGGACCACGTCGCCGCCGACCCGCTCGTCGACCGCGAGGTGCGCGCGCACTTCTCCACTCTCGCGGACCAGGTTCGCGCCTATGACCCGCAACTGGTCATCATCTTCGCACCCGACCATTTCAAGGGCTTCTTCTACGACATGCTGCCGCCGTTCACGATCGGCATACGGGCCACGGCGATCGGCGACTACGATATCGGCGCCGGCGACTTCGACGTGCCGGAGGCGCTGGCCGTGGATTGCGTCCGGTCGGTGCTGGCCGACGATGTCGACATCGCCATGTCCTATCGCATGCAGGCCGATCACGGCTTCGCCCAATTGCTGGTGCTGCTGACCGGACGCGTCGACAGCTACCCGGTGCTGCCGGTCCACATCAACTGCGCAGGACCGCCGCTTCCGTCCTTCCGTCGCGTCCGCAGGCTGGGAGAGGCCATAGGAACCTGGGCGGCGGCGCTCGATTTGCGCGTGCTGCTGCTGGGGTCCGGTGGGCTGTCGCACGATCCGCCGATCCCGAAAATGGCGAATGCATCGCCCAAGGTCGCGGAGATGCTGATCGCGGGGCGCAATCTTCCAATCGAGGCCCGGCGCGCGCGCGAGCAGCAGAATTTTGAAACGGCGCGCAAGCTCATGAAAGGCGAAGGCGCCGCGCTGCCCCTCAATCCCGACTGGGACCGCTCGTTCATGGACGGATTGGCGCGCGGCGAACTCGATCTGCTCGATCGCGTCACCGACGAGGAACTCACGCGCACAGCCGGTTGCGGCGGACACGAAGTCCGCTCCTGGATTGCCGCCTATGCGGCGCTCGGCGCGTCCGGCCCTTACCATTCGAAAACCCTGTTCTATCGCGATATTGCAGCATGGAATGCCGGCATGGGCATTGCCGCGGCGGTGCCGGCCGTCGCGGACCGCCGGGTCCACGATCTCAAAGCTTCGATGGGAGGAGGCCAATGATCAACGCACTACGATACCTTGCGCTCGGCGTACCGGATTTGCGCGCCGGCATGGAGTTCTACACGACGTTCGGCCTCAACGCGCGCGAGGGGCAGGGCGACCGGATCGGTTTTCGCTGCGACGGCCGCGATCACGACGAAGTCGTGCTGATTGAAACCGGGCGCGACCGCAAATTCCATCACATTTCGTTCGGCGCCGATGCGAGCGGGTTGGCGCAGATCGATCGCAATCTGAAGGCGCGCGATATCGCGCGGCTCGATCCGCCTCACCGGGATGCGCCGGATGGACTCTGGTTTCACGATGCCGACGGCAACCTCGTCAATGTCCATGTCGCCGAACCGGCTCTGCCGCACGGCGAACCCGTGCCCGACATCAACTGGCCCGGTTCGGTCAGCCGGATCGGCCGGCGCGGATGCCCGCGGCCAGACATTGCCGCCAGGCCGCGCCGGCTGGGGCATCTTATCCTCTTCACGCCGGACGTGACGCGACAACTGCGCTTCTATTCCGACGTGCTCGGCATGCAGGTGAGCGACACCATCGTCGACGCCTACGCCGCCTTCCTGCGCACCACGGGCGACAGCGATCATCATGTGCTCGGCCTGCTGAACTCGCCGGCGCCCGGATTCCATCACGCCAGCTTCGAACTGGCATCGATCGACGAAACCGAAATCGCCGCGAAACGGATTCTGGGGAAGGGGTATCGCCACGCCTGGGGCCCTGGCCGCCACGGCGTCGGCTCCAACTATTTCCACTACTTCCGCGATCCCTGGAATGGGATGGCCGAATACTTCTTCGACATGGACCGGGTCGGGAAGGACACCGAGTGGAAGCCCGTGGACTGGACCAAGAAGGACGGGATGTTCCTGTGGTCCGCTGACGGGCCGCCGCCGCCGGATTTCGGCAAGAACTACGAAATCGCCTGAGCAGCAATTTTCACGGGAAACGGGACTCGGAGGAGGTCGTCCAGGAGAGACGAACCAAGACGCCAAAACAAAAAAAATAATCGGTGCTCGCCCGTAGCGAGCGAGAAGGGGAGGGATTTCACCATGAATTTTCGCAACAGCACCGCTGTGTGGATGGCGCTCGCGCTCGGCTCGGCCGTTTCGGTGGCGCAATCGAACGCCGCGCTCGCGGATGCTTCGGCAAGCGGGTCGCCGTCCGGCGCCGAGGCTATCGAGACGGTGGTCGTCACCGCCGAAAAACGCGCCGAAGACGTCCAGAAGGTTCCGATCAACATCACCGCGCTCGGCGCCAACAGGATCGCGACGCTCGATATCCGCAACGTCCAGGACCTGACGGCCTATGTGCCGAGCTTTCGCGTGACCGAGCCCGGCAATCCCGCGGTCTCCGCGCTCAGCCTGCGCGGCGTCGGACAACGCGACATCAACGTGCAGAACGAAGGCGCGGTCGCGGTGTTCGTCGACCAGGCCTATGTGAGCTTCATCCCGGCGGTGGCGCAGCCGATCTTCGACGTGGACCGCATCGAAGTGCTCAAGGGTCCGCAGGGAACGCTGTTCGGGCGCAACGCCACCGGCGGCCTCATCAACATCGTCACGCGTCAGCCGTCCCAGACCTTCGACGCCACTGCGATGGTGGAATATGGCAGCTACAACGAGGTCAATGTGCAAGGCGCCGTCGGTGGGGCGCTCAGCGACACGTTGAGCGCGCGGTTTTCCATCGCTTATGACCGGGACGACGGCTACATCAAGAACAGCATCGGTCCGTCGCTCGACGCGGAGAATAGCCTGGCCGCTCGGCTGCAGTTCCTGTGGGAGCCGACTTCCGACTTTCACTACACCGTATCCGCGCACATCTGGCGCTTCCTGCCGAGCCCGAGCGTCAGCGTCGCGCCGACCCCCTTCGTCCAGGAGCCCAGCGGCCTGGTGCGCCATCCAACCAGCGCCGCCGACTATGCCGCGTTCTGCGCCGGCGTCACGCACGGACTGGTGCCGACGCCGGCCGGCGCGTGGCAAGGCGGCAATTGCTTCGTCACGCAGCCTGATCCTTTCCACACCGCCGTCAGCCCGGAGGCGCGCTACAACCAGACCTATGGCGGCCTGACCGGCACCGGCCAGTGGGACATCAGCGACGACGTTACGCTGACGTCGGTCACCGACTATCAGCATCTCAACAACGACTTCCTGGTCGACGAGGACGCCGCGCCGCCGACGCTGTTCAACTACGAGATCCACGACAAGGACTCCAACCAGTTCTCGCAGGAACTGCGGCTGAGCGGCGCCAATTCGTGGCTCACCTGGGTCGCGGGAGCCTATTATCTCAATATCGACCACCACATCCTGGTCGTCACCGATCTGTACAACCATCCCGGCTTCGGCGTGCGGCTGCCCGCCGACTACCGCCAGCACACCGAGAGCTATGCCCTGTTCGGCCAGGCCGATATCGGCCTGACGGACAAGTTGACGCTCAGTCTCGGCTTGCGCGGCATCAACGACAACAAGTCCCTCCACAACGTTTCGACCTGCACGTCCAATCCGATGGCGCCGCCGAATCTCTGCGACATCCTCGGCACGGCCGTGTTCCCGGGCGCTATTGCTTTCAACCGCACCTATGACGGCAGCTTCAGCCACGCCGACTGGTCCGGCCGCGCCGTCATGAAGTACGAGCCCACCGACAACATCATGGTCTATGGCGGCGTCACCCGCGGCACCAAGAGCGGCGGCTTCAATTCGGGCGGCGCCGAATTCTATCCCGCCTCGGCCGTGGAGTTTAAGCCGGAAACGCTGATCAACTACGAGATCGGCGCCAAGGCGACGACCGACGACCGGCTTCTGACCGTGGATACGTCGTTCTTCTACTACGACTATAAGGACTACCAATCCTTCGCGGCGAGCACGGACGGCGGCTTGCGTGTGCTCAATGTCGACGCTCGCGTCAGGGGCGCGGAGCTCGCGCTCACCTTGCGGCCGTTGCCGGATCTCACCCTCATGGGGGCGGGCACCTATCTCGACACGCTGCAATACAATGTGCCGTTCCCCAGCGGCGGCAGCGGAAATTTCCAGATGCCCGACGCGCCGAGGTGGAGCTTCAACGGCGAGGTGCGTTACGGCTTCGAGGTGCAGGGCGACGACGAACTCTCGCTACAGCTCAACGGAGTCTATGTCGGCAGGCGTTCGATCAGCGCGATCGACTATCCGGACGAGCGTATCCCCGCCTATCACCGGTTCGACGCGCGGATCAACTACGATCTGCCCGGCGGCAAGTGGACGGCGGCCGCGTTCGTCAACAACTTCACTGACGAGACGATCATCGCGACGCGCGTGGATTTCGTCGGCCAGGTCGGCGCCGCCGTCGACACGCTCGATCGCCCGCGCTGGTTCGGCGGGTCTCTGACCTATCGCTATTGAAGAAAGGGACGCAGATGAGAAATCTTCGGCCGGTCGGCCTGATGACGGCGGTGGCGATATCGACGTGCCTGGCATCCGCCGCGACGGCCGGCGACATGTCCGGCCACTTCGGAAACACGGTCCTGTGCAAATACGCCAATGGCGACGTCACGAAGGTCCTAGTGGATTCGAATGGCGGCTTCACGGTGATCCCCACCGGCCATCCGTCCAGCACCGGCCGCTGGGCCGATGATGGAACGGCGGTCTGCTTCAATCAGACCAATCCGCCGCCGGGCGCCGGCGAAAAGCCGGTTTGCTATTCGTCCGAAGCCCGCAAGGTCGGCGATAGCTGGCCGATCACCGACCCGTTCGGCAATTCATGCACGGCGACCTTGGTATCCGGTCGCCCATAGACCGTCCATTTCCGCCGTGACGCGCACCACGGAGAACGGATCGGCACAGTCGGGAAGGACGGACAGGTCGAACGGAGGAGATTTGAAACCCGCGGCGACGTGTTGGGAGGTACATGGCCCTGAAGGGCGGGGCCATGTGTTTCGCTATGGGCGCGTGTCGGAGCCTGCGCATGCTTCCAACCGCAGCCTTCTGGCGTTCATCCGCAAATGCGAGGCGGCCGGAGGGCCGGTTGTCGGCCGGGATCTGCCGTCTCGCGAGATTTCGTCTCTCCTGCATTCCATCATGGTCATCGAGCCCGCCAGCGACGGCAATTTCCGCATCCGAGTCGCCGGATCTGGATTGCGACGTCCTTTCGGCCAGGAAGTGACATCGCTTCGATATTCGGCAATCCATGCGCATCCCCATGACGGGCCACATCAGGAAAACATGGCCGCCATTGTCGCCTCGGTGCTCGACACGGGCGAACCGTTCATCCTTGGCGTCCAGGAACTCCAACACGGCCTTGTCAAAGAGGCACGAGAAGCCGTGTTCGCGCGGATCCTCGCGCCGGATAGATTGACGCCCTGGGTTCTGGTGAGCGTCCTCTATTCCGAATGAAGCTTTGGAGTCCGGTTTTCGCGCGTATCCCGGAGCACGGGCCCCCAGCGCGACAGCCGCTACGTCCAGTCAGCTTCGGTCCAGAACTTCAAGGCGCCGGCCGCCTTGGATATGCTGGCGAACGGGCGCGGGGATGTGAAGGCTGGCTCGGTCGGCAAGCTCGGCAAGCGCCTGCACGCTCCGTGAAACCGCGTCCCGCTGGTCGGGCACGACCAGCCAGCGCAGATGCGCGGCCACGCGCTCTTCGTCGCCGTCTTGCGCCGCGGCAATAAGCGCCAGCATCGCCTGCTCGTCTGTGGTGCGGTGACTGCACCTCGGAGGTCCGACGCAGAGCCTATGCCGGCTGCCATTGCCGAGGGTCGTCAGAAAAACGCTCAACGCCGACAGAACATCCATCGCCTGCGCCCCGGCCGCGGCGGCGAGTTCGTCCCGCAGCACCGGGCATCGCGCCCGTCCGGCGACCAGCATGCGCCAGGCGAAGACCATCACATGTTCCGCATGATCGCCTTCGGCCTCCCCCAGTGCGGGCGCAAGCATGACGGACCCTTTATCCGAATGGTTTGTCGGAATCACCATGTGTAGCTATAGCTGGCGAGGATCTTGATGTTGCGTCCCGCCGCGCTCACGCCCTGGGCATAGGGCGCGTAATCGGCGTCCGACAGATTGTCGATACCCGCGTCGACCCTGAACCCCTGCAGCCTGCCCTTGGGCTGCCAACTCGCATAGAGGTCCAGCAGCGTGTAGCCCTTGCGGTCGTCGGTCGGCGGATCGTTGCTGGCCGGATCGTAGCTCTTGTGGAACGAGCCCGCGTTTTGCACGCGCAGGTTCAAGGCGCTGTCCACTTCCGGAATTTTGAGCGTCGCGATCAGCGAGACGATATCGGGCATCAGCGAGTTCAGCGCGAAAGGCGTGCCGCGTTCCTTGCCGCTGATCGTGCCGTAGTCGGCCTGCAGCGCCCAACGCGGCGCGTCGTAGATCGCTTCCACCTCGGCGCCGTGCAGACTCGCATCGACATTGACCGAAGTCGTCTGGCCGACATTGCAGCCGGCCAGGAAGGTCGGCGGCGTGAAGCAACCCATGCTGTAGAAGGTCGGCGGCGTGAAAACGCTGAGATCGATGAAGTCGTCGACGTTCTGATTCCAGTACGAGGCCTTGCCGCGCAGCGTGTCGCCCGCTGTGACGACATCGTTGAATAACACGCCGGCGCCGGCCTCCCAATATCTCGACGTCTCCGGCTTGAGATTGGGATTGGGCTGGAACGTGTTCGCCACCGAAACGCCGGGCAGAATCGGGTGCGGCACTTCGAAGTGAATACCGCTCAGATAGAGTTCGTTGATTCCCGGCGCGCGGAACGCCTCGCCGACATTGCCGAAGATGAAGAACCAGTCGACCGGCGCGTAGGTTGCGGCAAGCTTGGGCGAGGTCGCGCTCTTGTTGAGGTCGGGATTGCCCGTGGAGGAGGAACTGAACGAATCGTAACGCACGGCCGGGATCAGCGTCAGCTTGCCGGGCGCGCCCAGCGGATGATCGACAGTGGCTTCGATCTGCGCGAAGGCGCCCCAGAACTCGTCCTTGCCGTTCGGCACGCCGGAGCGCACGCCGCCGACCCCGGCGCTGTCGGTGCCGACTTGGCTGTCCTGATACCACTCGCCGCCGAAGGTGAAGAGGCCGGAAACGTTGGCGAAGGCGAAGGGAATGCGGTTGTCGGCGCTGAAACCGTCGGTCTTGATGTCCTGTACCGCGCGATCGCCCGTCGCCGGATCGATTTCGAGGACCCTGCCTTCGACGTGATAAGGCGTCAGGTGCAGATCGACGAGGTCGGTGCCGGAGGGCTTCCAGTCGATTTCGCCGGAGACCTGCTGATTGGTGACGCGCTTGTCGATCGGCGCCCCAGTCGAAACGCCCTGGCCGTCGTCGGGTTCGACCGCGTCGTCCTGATAGCCCTGATAGGATACCTTGACGCTCAGCCCATCGCCGAAATCGTAGCCGATCTTGCCGAAACCGGTGACGACGTCGTCGTCCGCGGCGAGCGAAGCGCCGGAGCCGAGCTTGATGTTGCCGGAACTGCGTTCGCCGATGCTGCCGATGACGTCGAGATCGCCGATATGGGTGAAGCCCGTCGCCATGCGCAGGAACTCGTCGTCGACGCCCTGATAGCCGAGCGCCACGCGGACGCCGGCGGTCAGGCCCGCGCCGAGCAGGTCCGAGGCGTCGACCGTGCGAAACGCGATCACGCCGCCCAGCGCCCCGGAACCATAGAGCGACGAATTGGGGCCGCGCACGACATCGACGCCGGCGAGCAGCGACGGATCGAGGAAGAACTGGCCGTCATGGCCGGACGTCCAGCTTTGGCGAACGCCATCGACCAGTACCAACACGTCCTGGCCGCCCAGGCCGCGAATACTGGGGCTCTCGCCGGTGCGCCGCGGACCGCCGACGAACTGGACGTTCGGCATCCCGTAAAACAGGTCCGACACGGTCGACGGGATGTCCGCCTGGATCTCGTTGTAATCGCGCACATCCACCATGCCGGGAAAGGTCGCGACCGCTGTCGGATTGCGCGTTCCCGTCACCGTTACGGTTTCGACCGACGCCACCTGCAGCGGCGCGGCGCCATCGGCCCAGGCCGCTCCCGCGCCGGTCAGAAAACAAACGGACGTCAAAAGCAAACGGCGAAAATTACGCATTAAAGAGCCCCTCAATCTGGCTTGACTGCGAATGACTCGCAGGTGCAATCTCAATGCACCATTTTTGCAATTGCGAGTCAATTGCAATACAGATCGTTATCGGAGGACCGAATGAGCGACGCCGCAATTGCCGCACCCACGAAGGGCAAACGTCTGTGGGGGGCGACCCTACGCAGTGCCTGGAACGAGCTCAACGAGCGGACCGGCGGAAAACTCCGTTCGCGTGACGCCGCCCTGCGCCTGCGCGTCAGTGAAGGCGAGTTGATCGCGAGCCTTGTCGGCACGAGCGCGACGCGTCTTCGCACCGACGGGGCGAACATCGTCAAGGACATCCCCGCCCTCGGCCCGGTGATGGCGCTGACCCGCAACGAGCATTGCGTGCACGAGAAGATCGGTCCCTATCTGGACGTCACCATCAATGCGATGCATGGGCTGGTGTTGGGCGAGCAGATCGACCTGCGCATCTTCCCGTCGCGCTGGCACCACACCTTCGCGGTGATCGATGAGACCGACGACGGCCCGCGCCGCTCGCTGCAGATCTTCGATGCCGATGGCGCGGCGGTTCACAAGATCTATCAGAAGCCGGCAACGGACATCGCGGCCTTCGACCGGCTGATCGAAAGCTGGCGGGCGGCGGACCAGTCGCCGGTGCTCGAAATCGCGGACGTGCCGGCGTCGAAAGGCGACCGCGCCGATACCGAGATCGATGTCGAACGCCTGCGCCGCGAATGGTCGGCGCTGGAAGACACCCATGAGTTCTTCGGCATGCTGCGGGGCCTCGAAGTCGGGCGCCTGCAGGCTTTGCGGCTCGCCGGCTCCTCGTTTGCGCGGGCCGTCGTGCCCGATGCGCTCGCCCGCGTCCTCGAAGCCGCGCACGATACTTCGACGCCGATCATGGTGTTCGTCGGCAATCCCGGCTGCATCCAGATCCATACCGGCACGGTGACCAATCTCAAGCGCATGGGGCCGTGGTTCAACGTGCTCGATCCGACCTTCAACCTGCATCTGCGCGAGGACGCGATCGCCTCCGCCTGGGTCGTGCGCAAACCGACGCGGGACGGCGATGTCACTTCGCTCGAACTGTTCGACAAGGATGGCTTCTGCTTCACGCAATTGTTCGGGGCCCGCAAGCCCGGCAAGCCGGAACTTGCAGCGTGGCGCGCGATCCTCTCCGCCATTCCGGTATCTCCATGAAGCGTGCGATCGGCCTTGCGGCCGCTTTGTGGCTCGTGGCGGCGCCGTCTTCGGCGGCGCCCGCCGGGCGCATCGTGACGCTGGGTGGCGACGTGACCGAGATCGTCTTCGCGCTCGGGCAGCAGGGCCGCATCGTCTGCGACGACCAGACCTCGCTCTATCCGGCGGCGGCCACCAAGCTGCCGCAGGTCGGTTACCTGCGCACGCTCGCGGCCGAGGGCGTGCTCTCCTGCAAGCCTGATCTCATTCTCGCGTCGGAGGATGCGGGGCCGCCGGCGGCGATGACGCAACTCGGCACCACGGGCATCCCAATCGTCCATGTGCCGAACGCCCATAGCGCGGACGCCGTGCCGGCGAAGATCGCGATTATCGCCGAGGCGCTGGGCGTCGCAGACCGCGGCAAAGCTTTGCAAGACAGATATCGAACCGCGCTTGCCGGCGTGAAGGTCCGGCTCGCGGCTTTCCGCGACCATCCGCGCGCGGTCTTCCTGATGGCGCAGGGGCCCGGTGGCGCCATGGCGGCCGGCCGCGACACCGCGGCCGATGTGATGCTGACGCTCGCGGGGGCGCAGAATGTCGCTTCCGGCTTCAGCGGCTATAAGCCGCTCACGCCGGAAGCGGCCATCGACCTCAAGCCCGATGTCATCATCGTCGCCGATCACGCCGTGCGCATGCTGGGCGGCATCGAGTCGCTGCGCGCCCGCCCGGAGATCGCGATGACGCCCGCCGGCCAGTCGGGACGCATCGTCGCGATGGATGCGCTGCTGTTGCTGGGCTTTGGGCCGCGCACGCCCGATGCGCTTGCGGCGTTGGCGGCGGCGCTGCACGCGCCTGCAATCGCGACGCTGCACTGATCGCCATGGCGGTTGTCGCGGAAAGTACTTTCGATCCGGTCCGTGATCCGCTGCGGTTGCGCCGACACATTATATTGGCGGGACTGGCGGGCGCGCTGGCGGCGGCCTGCCTGCTCGCCGCCACGGTCGGCGCGCTGTCGATTCCCTTCTCCCATGTCGTGGCCGCGCTGCTTGGCCGTCTTGGGATCGACATCGGAATACCGGTCTCGTCCGTCGAAAACGCCGCACTCTTTAGTATCCGCCTGCCGCGTGTCGCGCTCGGCCTCGGCGTCGGTGCGACGCTCGGAGTCTCGGGCGCCGCGCTGCAGGCGCTGTTCCGCAATCCGCTGGCCGATCCCGGCCTGATCGGCGTGTCGGGCGGCGCGGCCTGCGGCGCGGTCGGCTGGATCGTCCTGGGCGCCAGCGCGCCGCTATGGATGCACGGCGCCTTTGCGCTGCCCATGGCGGCCTTTGCCACCGCGCTTCTGGCGACGGCCCTGGTCTATGCGATCGGCCGTTCGCGTTCTCGCACGGATGTAGCGACCTTGCTGCTCGCGGGCCTTGCCGTGAACGCGCTGACAACCGCGATCGTCGGCTATCTGACCTATCTGGGCAGCGACGCCCAATTGCGCGCCCTGACGTTCTGGCTCCTGGGCGGCCTCGGCGGCGCGACCTGGGATCAGATCTGGCCGGTGCTGCTCCTGATGGCGGCGGCACTCGCCGCGTTCGGGCCGTTGCTGCGCAGCTATGACGTGCTGGCACTGGGCGAAAGCGCCGCCGGCCATCTCGGTCTATCCGTCGAAACCATCCGCCGCGTCACCATCCTGTTGACGGCGCTGGGCGTGGGTGCCGGCGTGGCGCTGACCGGCATCGTCGGCTTCGTCGGCCTGGCGGCGCCGCATCTGCTGCGCCTGATGGGCGGCTCGGCGCATCGCTTCGTCCTGCCCGGTTCGGCTTTGCTGGGCGCTTTGCTGGTCGTGCTCGCCGACGTCGCGGCGCGGCTGCTCGTCATGCCGGCCGAGCTTCCCATCGGCGTCGTGACCAGCGCGCTCGGCGCGCCGTTCTTCATCTGGCTGTTGCGCCGCCGCCTGGGCGAGGCCGCGCCATGAGCCTGCGCGGACAGGACATTGTCGTGCGAGCCGGCGCACGCCGCATTCTCGACGGTGTCACCATCGAGGTGCCACCGGGCACGGTGACCGCCGTCGTCGGACCCAACGGCGCCGGCAAATCGACGCTTCTGAAAGTCCTCTCCGGCGACATCGTGCCGGAAGCGGGACACGTCACGCTCAACGGCAAGGCCTTGTCGTCCTGGCGGCCCGAGGACCTCGCATTGCAGCGCGCCGTCCTGCCGCAATCGCCCGAACTCGCCTTCTCGTTCCGCGCCTGGGACGTGGTGGAGCTCGGCCGTCATCCTCATCGCGGCCGCGCCAACCGCGATGCCGACCGCGCTGCGGTGCATGGTGCGATGGCTGCCACCGAGACGGCCGCGTTCGCGGCGCGCGATTGCCGGACCTTGTCCGGCGGCGAACTACATCGTACGCACTATGCGCGCACGCTGGCACAATTGTGGGATCCGCTGACCGACGGCCGGGCTCGTTTCCTGCTGCTCGACGAGCCGACATCGAGCCTCGATCTGTTTCACCAGCACGCGATTCTCGCCAAGGCGCGCGACATCGCGCGGGCAGGCGCCGGCGTATTGGCGATCCTGCACGACCTCAATCTCGCCGCGGCCTATGCCGACCGGTTGATCGTGCTGGCGCATAGCCGCGTCGAGGCGGAAGGCGCGCCGCAGGACGTGCTGACCACCGAACGGATCGCGCGGGTGTGGCGCGTCGACTGTTCCGTCATATCCGCCGGCGGAATCGTGCAGGTCATGGTGGCACCGCGCTAGGTGCCTCTCAACCCGCCGCGCGCGCCCTGGTATCGCTTGAGAATATGGTGGAGGCACCGGCGCCAAGACCGAGGGCCGGAAACAACAGCTCCGCGACGCGATAGGCTTCCTCCAGATGCGGATAGGCCGATCCGATCACCGTATCGACGCCCAGGGCCTGGTATTCGCGGAGGCGTTCGGCGACCGTCTTCGGATCGCCGACCAGCGCCGTCGCCGCGCCTTCGCGCACCAGCCCGATGCCGGCCCACAGATTGGGACTGATCTCCAGCTTGTCCGTCTTGCCGCCGCCGTGCAGTTCCACCATGCGGCGCTGGCCTTCCGATTGCTCGACGCGCTTGGCGATGCGCGCCTGCGCGGTCGCGATGATCTCGGGCGTTAGCCGGCTGATGAGGCGATTGGCCGTGTCCCAGGCTTCGGCTTCGGTTTCGCGCACCACGAAGTGCAAGCGGATGCCGAAGCGGATTTTGCGGCCGGCCCTTGCCGCGGCCTCGCGCACTTCCTTGAATTTCTCCGCGACCTGCGCGGGCGGTTCGCCCCAGGTGAGATAGAGATCGGCATGCTCGGCCGCGACCGCGACACCGGCGGGCGATGAGCCGCCGAAATAGATCGGCGGATACGGCCTCTGCACCGGCGGGAAGACGAGCGGCGTGCCGCCCTTCGCCGAAAGGTATTTGCCGTGGAAATCGATCGGGGCGCCCGCCATGATGCGCCGCCAGAGCGTGAGAAACTCGGCGGTCTGCTCATAGCGCTCGTCATGCCCGAGGAACAGGCCGTCATAAGCAAGCTCCGTCGGATTGCCGCCGGTCACCACATTGAGCAGCAGCCTTCCGTCGGAAATCTGGTCCAGCGCGGCGGCCTGCCTTGCGGCGAGCGCCGGCGTCAGGATTCCGGGCCGCAGGGCGACGAGGAATTTGAGCCGTTCGGTGAGCGGCGCCAGCGCCGACGCCAGCGTCCAGCCGTCGAAGCAGCCATGGCCGGTCGGAAGCAGCACGCCGCCATAACCCAGGCGGTCGGCGGCCAGCGCGATGTCGCGCATATAGCCGAAATCCGCCGGCCGGCGCAGTTCCTCGGAGCCGAGATAGCTGCCGTCGCCGGCGCTCGGCAGGAACCAGAAGAAATTGAGTTTCTTGTCTTGGGTCATGGGATGTTCGCTTTCGATGAGAGGTTCATTTCCAGTCGAGATGCGCCACGGCGTCGGCCACCTTCACGGGATGTGGAATAATGCCCAGGCGGGCGAAATCGTCCGCCACGTCCTGCTGGCGGGCGATGATTCCGGCGTCGAGCGGCACGATCCCGAAATCCGCCCGCGCGAACGCCGCGCTGACGATTGCGAGGTCGAGGCCATTGATCTTCGAGACCAGTTCGCTGGCTGCGGCCCGATTGGCGGCGATCCATTGTCCGACCGTGCACAGCTCGTCAAGGATGGCGCGGACCACGCCGGGATTGCGTTCGGCGAAGGCCCTTGACGCCAGGAAGAACGAGGCGCTGTGGACGAAGGGCTCGGCGTTCGATAGGACCCGCGCGCCGGCGTTGCGCTCCGCATCGGCATAATAGGGGTCCCAGATAAACCAGGCATCGAGACTGCCGCGCACGAAGGCCGCCCTTGCATCGGACGGCGCAAGATAGATCGGCGTAACGTCGGACAGAGTCAGGCCCGCCGAATGCAGCGCCGAGACGGCGAAGTAATGCGCGCTGGAACCACGCGTGAAGGCGACTCTGCCGCCCTTCAAATCCGCGATGCGGGAGATTTTCGAGCTGGGTGGAAGCAGGATCGCCGAACTCCGACCCCGCACGGGGACGGCGGCGACGTAGACGAGGTCGGTGCCGGACGCCTGGGCGAAGATCGGCGGCGTGTCGCCGGTCGCGCCAAAATCGATGCCGCCGGCCGCGAGCGCCTCGAGAAGCGGCGGACCGGACGGAAATTCGGCCCATTCGACCTTGCCGATCCCCGACGCGGCGAGGTGTTGCTCCAGCCGCTTCTGCTGCTTGGCGATGACGAGTACGCCGTCCTTCTGGTACCCGATGCGGACGGTGTCGGCCCGCGCGGCGGTGTTCCGGCCGCAGCTGGCGAGCGGCACGGCCGTCAGCGCAAGCGCCGCGCCGCCGTGAAGCAGGCCGCGACGGGACAGGGTCTCAAGCATCGCGGGTCTGCGCCTGTGTGATGTTGCTTCCCGGCGGCACGCTTTGCGTCAGCCAGACATTGCCGCCGATGGTCGAGCCGCGACCGATGGTGATGCGGCCAAGGATCGTGGCGCCGGCATAGATCACGACGTCGTCTTCCACGATCGGATGGCGCGCGATGCCCTTCACCAGAATGCCGTCGCGATCGACGGGAAACCGCTTGGCGCCCAGCGTCACGGCCTGGTAGAGCCGCACGCGGTCGCCGATGACGGCGGTTTCGCCGATCACCACGCCGGTGCCGTGATCGATGAAGAAGCTCGTGCCGAGCTCGGCGCCCGGATGGATGTCGATGCCGGTCCGCGAATGGGCGATGTTGGAAATCAGCCGGGCGATCAGCGTCGCGCCAAGTAGATGCAGCGCGCGCGCCAGTCGGTAATGGATGACGGCCACCATGCCGGGATAGCCGAGCAGGATTTCGGTCACCGTCGTCGCGGCGGGATCGCCCTCATAGGCCGCTTGCAGATCGGCCACGAGCAGGGCGCGGATCGCAGGAAGCCGTGCCGCGAAAGCGGTCGTAATGTCGCGCGCCACGCGATCTGCGGCGTCGCGCTCCGCCGTGTCGCCGCCGAGCGGAAGGGCGCGGCGGATCTGTTCTTCCAGCGCCACCAGCGTGTCTTCCAGCATGCCGCGGACGAACCCGTCGATCCGCTCGCCGCTCAGCTCCGGCTGGCCGTAATGAGTGGGAAAGAGGGCGGCCGACAGTCCTTCGACGATCCCGGCAATGGCCGTGCTGGACGGAAGCCGACGGGCGATGCCGCCCTCGCGAATATTGTGCGTCACCTCGCGCGATCGGCGCAGCTCGGCCACGACGGTGTCCAGATTCAGCGGGCTCGCCGCGCCGTCCGCGCCCGGGGCGCCGCCGGACGATCCGGAGGGTTCCTCGCGAAGCGCGACTTTCGAAGAATCTCTCATGACGTGATGTCCGCGGGCCGGCATCGCCGGCCGCGGCGCGGCCCTCAGCAACATCTACTGATATTCTATCAGAATGATAGAGTATGTCCAGTCAACTGCTCAGCCGAGCAGCTTGCGCACTGCGGCACGGGCGCGCGCGTTCTCGTCGGGCAGGCCGATGGAAATGCGGGCCCAGCGGTCGAGCGGCGGGAAGGCCCGGGCGATCTCGATGCCCTCGGCCAGCAGGGCGGCGGCAAAGGTCTCATGGGGCTGGCGCGTCTCGAAGAAGACGAAATTGCCGCGCGAGTCGCTGCGGCGGACACCCAGGCCGTCGAGCAGCGTATTCCAGGCCTGGCGCTCGGCCACCACTTTGGCGCGAATCGCGGGGATACAGCCGCTATCGCGCAGGCTGGCCGACGCCGCCGCCAGCGCGAGACGATTAAGTTCGTGCGGCGCGCCGAGCCCTTTCTTCTTCAGCGAAGCCGCGAGCGGTTTCGGCGCTACGGCATAGCCGATGGACAACCCCGCCAGGCCATAGATTTTCGCGAAGGTGCGGAAGACCATCACATTCGCGCCCCCGCGCGTCAGCGTGACGGCGGTGCGCTCCGCGAAGTCCGGCTCGAATTCGAGATAGGCTTCGTCCACGATGACCGTCGTCTTCGCGGCGGCCGCGCGCAGGAAAGCCTTGAACGCGGCGGTCTCGCTGACCGTGCCGCTCGGATTGTGCGGATTGACGAGATAGATCGCGCGCGTCCGCGGCGTTATGCGCGCCGCGACGGCGGGCAGGTCGTTCTCCAGCCGATCGTTCAGCGGCACGCCGACGACCGCGCCGCCGCCTGGCGCCACGGCATCGACCAGCGCGGTATAGCCGGGCTCGGAATAGACGAACTCACCGCCGGGACCGCCGTCCAGCGCGAGCTGCAGGCCCAGCGCGTCGAGGATTTCGCCTAGGATGATCTGGTCGGCGGACACCCCTTCGATCGCCGCGATCTGTTCTTCCAGGGCGCGCGCCTCGCCGCCGACATAGCGGTCGGCCTCGTCAAGCTGCTTCAGGATCGCGCGGCGCGCGAGCGGCGATGGGCCGAACGGGTTCTCGTTCAACGACAGGCGCGCATGCACCGGCGGCGCGGCTTCGACCGCGCTCGACAGCGCCACGCTCCCGGCCGCCACCGCACCGAGCCATGCGCGCCGCGTCAGGCCGTCCCCGCCGGCCGTCACGCCGGGGCGGCCGTCTTGGCGAAGAAACGGTTCTCCGGCCGGGGCAAGCCCAGATTCTCGCGCAGCGTGGTGCCTTCATATTCGCGCCGGAAGATGCCGCGGCGCTGAAGCTCCGGCACGACCTGGTCCACGAACTCGTCCAGGCCCTGCGGCACGGTGGGGAACATGATGTTGAACCCGTCGCAGGCGTCGCTGAAAAGCCACTCTTCCATCTTGTCGGCGATTGTCTTCGCCGTGCCGACGAAGGCAAGCCCGCCATAGGCGCCGACGATCCGCGCCAGCTGGCGGATGGTCAGGTTGTCCCGCCGCGCGCGGTCGATCAGCGCCTGGCGACCGCTCTGGCTGGCATTGGTCTCGGGGAGGTCCGTCGGCAACGGCCCGTCAAGGTCGAAACCGGAGACGTCCGTCCCCAGCCGCATCGACAGGTTCGGCAAGCCGCTGTCCGGATGGACGAGGCTGTCCAGCAATTCCTGCTTGCGTCGCGCCTCCGCATCCGAATCTCCGACAACAACCAGCGCGCCCGGCAGAACTTTCAAATGGTCGCGCGGCCGGCCGAGCCTGTCGAGGCGGCCTTTCACATCGGCATAGAAGCGCTGTGCGTCGGCCAGCCTTCCGCCGGCGGCGAAGATCACTTCGGCGGTTTCGGCGGCGATCTGCTTGCCGGCCTCCGACGCACCGGCCTGCACGATCACTGGCCAGCCCTGGATCGGCCGGGCGACGTTGAGCGGACCACGCACCTTCAGGAACTCGCCCTTGTGGTCGAGGACGTGCAGCTTGTCGGGATCGAAATAGACCGCGTTCTCGGTGTCGCGGATGAAGGCGTCGTCCGCCCAGCTATCCCATAGCCCGGTCACGACATCGAAGAACTCGCGCGCCCGGCGATAGCGGGTGTCGTGCTCCCAATGCTCCTCCCGTCCGAAATTCCACGCCTCCGTCGGGTTGCCGGAGGTGACGAGGTTCCATCCCGCGCGCCCGCCGCTGATGTGGTCGAGCGAGGCGAATTTGCGCGCGACGTGATAGGGCTCGTTATAGGTCGTCGACGCGGTGGCGACGAGGCCGATGCGCTCCGTCACCATTGCCAGCGCCGGCAACAGGGTCAGCGGATCGAACGAGGTCACCGTGGCGCTACGCTTCAGCGCCGACATCGGCATGTTCAGCACCGCCAGGTGATCGGCCATGAAGAAGGCGTCGAATTTGCCCTGTTCCAGCTTCTGCGTGAACCGCACCAGATGCTTCAGGTTGAAATTGGCGTCCGGATAGGCGCCCGGATAGAGCCACCAGGCGGTGTGGATCCCGACGGGTCGCATGAAGGCGCCAAGCTTCAACTGCCGCGAACTGCTCATGGGAGGCTCTCTTTCTTCCGGGGCGCGATGCCGCCCTGTGTGTGGACACCCAGTTCTGTAAGTAGTGTCGCCCGCATCGCAGAAAAGCCCGTCATTGTCGGATCGCGCGGTTGTCGCCAGTTCGGACTTGATCCGTCCGTCGGCCGGCACAAAGGTGCGGCCGGCCAGCGGCGGTCGGAGGCGAAGGAAGAGGCTGCGAGCGACATGGGGCGCTTTAAGTCTACAAGGACGATATAGTATATCTTGTCGATGGCTTCAAACGGCGCAGACCCGTCATGCATTTCCGAAGCCGGGGTTTCGCATGCGTGCTGCGGGACCGGCCAGCGGCCGGTGTTTGAGAGACAGGAATGACGGTGCAGGATATGTCCACGACGACGCGCATAACGATTGCCGTGGTGGGCGGCGGTTTCAGCGGGGCGGTGTTTGCGCTCAAGGCCCTGCGCGGTCTGCCGGATGCGGACATCGTCCTCATCGAACGGCGCCGAGCCCTCGGGCGCGGGCTGGCCTATGGCGCCTGTGCGCCGTTCCACCTGTTGAATGTCCCGGTCAGCCGCGCCGAGATCGGGTTGGAACCGGGCTTTGCGGACTGGCTGAAGGACCAGTCCTTCGATCTGACGGCCGCTCTCGCCGAAAGCGGTGGCGATCTTACGTCGGCCTTCGTCGTGCGGGACGCATTCGGCGCCTATCTCGAAGCACTGACGCGCAAGGCCGCGGCCGGCCGGTCCCGCCTGAAGGTCGTCCATGCCGAGGCCGTCCGGTTGGAGGACTCGCCGACGCCGGCCGTGGTCCTGGACGATGGCCGGACGGTCAAGGCCGACAGCATCGTATTGGCGACCGGCAACCTTCCCGCGAGTCCGCTGGCCATTCCCGGACTGATGTCGGATGTGTCCGTGGCGAACGATCCCTGGGCGGCGGACGCGCTCGACGGCATCGATCCTTCCGCGCCGGTGCTGCTGGTCGGCACGGGTCTCACCATGGTCGACGTTGTCTTGAAGCTGGTCGAGGGCGGCCACCGTGGACCGCTGCTGGCTCTGTCGCGCCATGGCGTCGTGCCCGCGACGCACGCCGCGGGCGGATTCTGGGCACCGTTCATGGACGCGGGGCATGTCTCGCCGTTGCAGGCGCTGCGCAGTGTCAGGGCCGCGATTGCGCAGGCCGAAGCGCAAGCCGTGCCGTGGCAGCGCGTGATCGATGCCGTGCGTCCCGCGACCGCGCGAATCTGGCACGGCTGGTCGGGCGCCGAGCGCCTGCAGTTCTTCCGGCATCTGCGGACGCTCTGGACATCGGTTCGCCATCGCATGGCGCCGCGCGTCGCAAGCCGGCTGCGGGATCTGACGGCAAGCGGCCAGCTTCGCATCGCGGCGGGACGCATTCGTCGCGCCGAGCCGTTTCCGGACGGTATCGACGTCGCGTTCGGGACGCCGGGAGCGGGACAAGAACATTTCCGGGCCGCCCGTATGTTCAACTGCACCGGACCGCGCGGCGATGTGTCCGCCATCGCGCATCCCTTGCTCGCGGACCTTGTCCGCAAACACCTTGTGTTGCCGGACGCTCTTGGTCTCGGCATCGAGACCGACGACAGCGCCGTTCTCGATTCACGCGGCAATATCTCCCGCTGGCTTTTCGCGCTCGGCCCCCTGACACGGCCGGCGTGGTGGGAGATCACGGCGATCCCGGAAATCAACACCCAGATCGAGCGGCTGGTTCAGAAGCTTGCCGTGACGCAGGCCGGACGGCCGCCGCAATGGTCGTTGCTCGCCGACGAGTTCGTCGATCTGGGCGCGGGGATTTAGGCGGCCGAGTTCTCCGTGCCGTAATTACATCTCATATATAGTGAATTGCTATTGTAACGAGCTTGAACGCGTCCGGCGTCGGCGCGTGACGCTGGGGCAGCACGCGCATATCGCCTGTGGCACTTTTACCTGACGCTCCCGCGAATTCGCCCGATGGGAACAATCCTATTGACCGCCTGCGGGCTTGCTCCTATCCATACAATACTAAGTTGATAGACTTTAAGTGGCACATGCGTGGTGCTGTGTGGCAGTCAGAGTAGGGGTAAATCGCGTGTTTTCATTCCATCCGACCGGTGCGATGCATTCCGGTGCAAGATTCTCGTCCATCCGACTGGCGCTGCTGGCTGGCAGCGCTCTTTTGGTGACCTCCGGGGCATATGCCGCGAACGCCAATGGGAGCGCGGCGGGACCGATCGCGGTGGCCGATGCGGGCGCGCCGCCCGAAACCATCGAATCGATCGTCGTGACCGGCCGGCATCGCGCGGAGAACAACCAGGACGTCCCGCTGCCGATTTCCCTGATCGCGGGCAGCAATCTGAAGCTCGAACATGCGGACCGCATCGCCGACTACGCGGACAAGGTCCCGAACTTCTCCGCCGTGCAGCAGAACACGCGCGTGTCGCAGTTTTCGATCCGCGGCCTCGGCGGCAACGCCAATTTCGACGGCGTCGAATCCGGCGTCGGTCTGATCGTCGACAACGTTGTGTTCACCCATGTCGGCTTCAGCTGGTTCGACTTCGTCGATCTAGACCATGTCGAGGTCCTGCGCGGGCCGCAGGGCACGCTGCTGGGCAAGAACACCACCATCGGCGCCGTCGTCATCACGACCCAGGAGCCGAGCTTCGATTACGGCGCCGACGTCGCGCTCACCTACGGCAACCATGACAGGGAGCAGATCCGCGCCAACGTGACGGGCCCCATCGTCGACGACGAACTGGCTTTCCGGCTCACCGTCTCCGGCGACAAGGGGAATGGCTGGATCAAGAACAACTACAATGACGACCACCTGCTCAACACCGACCGGTGGTCGGTGCGCGGCCAGCTCCTCTTCACGCCGACCAGCAATTTCCGCGACCGTCTCATCATCGAGCACAACCAGACCGACGAGCTCAACAATTACACCCCGCCGGTCGCCGATCCGAACTACGCCAACGGCGTGCCGCGCGCCGGCTGGTCGGCGATCCTCAAGGGCATATTCGGCTATACGCCGAGCTTCGATCTGACGCATGGTGCCAACATGGACACGCAGGGGATCACGCACTCCTCGGTCAACGGCATCTCCAACCAGTTCGATTTGGACGTCGGCGATCACACAATCACCTCGATCACCGCGTTCCGCAGCCTGCGCTTCCGGCCCTACAACGACTCCGATTATTCGCCATTCCCGATCCTGCGCGGCGGCTACGATGTCGACGTTTCGCAATATTCGCAGGAATTGCGCGTCGCCTCGCCCACCGGCCAGACCTTCGAATATCAGGGCGGCTTCTACGCGTTGCACGAGCGCGTGCTCAGCAACGATCGCGACATCTTCTTCGCGGACGCATCCGAGGCCCTGCTCGGCAGCCGGACGGCGCCGTCCGCGGTCCTCAATGGCGTGGAGTACGACCAGTCCGGCCGCGCCACGACCGACAGCTATGCCGGCTTCGCCCAGGGCACCTGGCACATTACCGAAGCCGCCACGATCACCGGTGGCCTGCGCTACACCTGGGAGCACAAGGCGGGCTCGGACAATGCCTCTTCCTTCGGTGGCGCGACGCTGCCGCCGACTCTGGCGCCTTACCGCACGGCCGTGCTCGCCTCGTTCGGTGGGCCGTTCGTCGTGGCCGATAAGAAGGATTTCGGTTCCGTCTCCTGGCTGATCAATCCGTCCTACAAGATCGACGACAACATCTTCGCCTATTTTTCCGTCAGCCATGGCGAGAAGTCGGGCGCGGTCAACACCACCGCGGCGCCGGGCATCCCCGTCATCATCAAGCCGGAACGCGCGACGGACTACGAGGCAGGCGTCAAGACGACTTGGCTCGATGGGCGGCTGATCGCCAACTTCGACCTCTACTGGAACAACATCTCCGACTATCAGGCGTCGGCCGCCGTGACCACCGGACCCACGACCCGGATCTATCTCACCAACGCCGCACGCGTGCGCCAGCGCGGCATCGAGCTGGAGACGACCTATGCGCCGCTCGACAACCTGACGATCTCGCTTAGCGGCGCCTACAACAACGCGACCTATGTTTCCTATGTCGACGCGCCGGCGCCGATCGAACTCACCAATATCACGAAGTCCGTGGACCTCTCCGGCAGGCAGCTTCCCGGCGCGCCGCTGTGGAACGCCCAGCTCAACATCAACTACGAAGTGCCGCTGGACGACGATTTCACCGGCTTCACCTATCTGAATCAGACGTTCCACTCCAAGGTCTCGGTCTACAATTCCTATTCGAGCTATGGGTGGCAGGATGCCTATGGGCTGACAAATTTCGGCATCGGCGTGCGCACGACCGACGGGAAATACTCCCTGCTGTTCTGGTCCAAGAATCTCGCCGACCAGCGCTACCTCATCGGCGTCGGCGCCGCGTCGGCCATCACGCCGGCCGTCGGCGTGCTCGGCGATCCCAGGTCGTTCGGCGTCACATTCGACGCGCATGTGGAATAGGCATGGCGCGGCCCGCAAGCGGCGCCAATCGATGCTCTTCAAGGAGGCAGGTATCCATGTATCGAAGAACGCTGATGACCGCTTGCGTCGCCCTGCTGGCGCTCACGGCCACGGGGCGCGCTCAGGACGCCAAGCCGTACCAGGTGGAATGGGTCTACCGGATCCAATACGGACACCAGGCCGAATGGTGGAAGATCTTCCAGAAATACCAGATCGCCATTCTCGATCGCGAAAAGCAGCTCGGCTATGTCACGAACTACATCGTCGACCGGCCGGGTCTGCACACCAGCGAGGATTCGCGTTGGGACTACCGGATCGTCATCACATATCCCGACTACAATGCCTCCACGCATGAGCGGGAAGTTCAACGTCAGCTCTTTCCCGATAAAACGACGCTGGAGCGCGAGGAGCAGAGGCGGTGGGAACTGACCCTGAACCACTGGGATCTGCCGATACGCGAGGTCGATCCCCACAGCATGGACGATTGAAGTAGCTGTCGATCGCCGCGCTTGGCTCGACGCGCTTGCCAGCAATGTTGGTACGCACCTCGGTGTGACCACTATTTCGGCGTGCATTCTAATTTAACGACAACTTTTCGTGCCGGGCGAACGTCCCTGCGGACAATCCGGTTTTTCTCTAATCCATCCGAGATAAGGCCCGGTTGCGTGGTCGGACGGGGCGATGCGCGGGCATGTAAACGCAAATCACAACCAAAATTTAATTGTCGCTCAATAAATCGCGTTAATATTCGCATCGAATCGATGCCGAGCAATCGCGCATGACTTCATCATCAAGTGGAGTTGAAGGTCCGATGGCCGCGGACCGGCAGGATTTCGGCGCTCTCTTCACCCAGGCCCCCGGCCTCTATCTCGTTCTCGACCCGGCATTCACGATCCGCGCGGTGAACGACGCCTATTGCCGCGCCACGATGACCCGTCGCGAGGAAATCATCGGGCGAAACCTGTTCGAGGTCTTTCCGGACAACCCGAACGACCCGGCTGCGGATGGCGTCGCCAAGCTGCGCCTTTCGCTTCAGCGCGTTCTGGATTTGCGCCGGCCGGACGTGATGAGCATCCAGAAATACGACATCCGCAAACCCGATTCCGAAGGCGGCGGGTTCGAGGAACGCTACTGGAATCCGATCAACACGCCCGTTCTGGACTCCGGCGGCGCGGTCCAGTCGATCCTGCATTGCGTCGAGGACGTCACCGAACTGATGCGCATGCGCAAATCGGAGACGACCCATATCGCTATGGCGCGCGAGCAGCAGCTCGTCATCGATCGTCTGCGCGATGCCAATGCCAAACTCGCCGACCAGATGGAACAGATCAGGGCGCTGCGCCGCTACACCTATTTCTTCGCGCTTCTGGTCGAGAACTCGATCGATCCGGTCATCACCTTCCTCATGGACGGCGAGGTCAAGTCCTGGAACCGGGCCGCCCAGGAGATGTTCGGTTATGACAAGACCGAGATCGTGGGTCGCCACGTCGACATGATCCTGCCGCCGGACCTGAAGGCCGAGCAGGATGCGCTTTGGGCGCGGCTTCGCGCCGGCGAGAAGATCCACGATTTCGAGACGCTGCGCCGCGCCAAGGACGGCACCGATGTCACCGTGGCGCTGACGCTCTCGCCGATCCGCGAGGAGAACCACGAGATCATCGGTGCCTCGCAGGTCGTGCGTGACATCACCGAGCAGAAGCAGACGCAGAAGAAGCTGCTCGGCCTCCAGGAAGAGCTGATCCATCTGTCGCGCTGGAACACGATGGGGATGCTGGCCTCGACCATCGCCCACGAACTCAGCCAGCCGCTCACCGCGGCGATGAACTATATCCGGGCGGCGCATCGGACGGTCGGCGGGCTCGACCTGCCCGAGGTCGCGCGGGCGCGCGATTTCCTCGACAAGGCGGCGAACGAGACCAAGCTTGCCGGCGGCATCATGCGTACGCTGCGCGAATTCATCGAGAAGCGGAAAACCAACCGCGCGGTCGACGATCTGAACCGCCTTGTCGAGGAAACCGTGGTGCTCGGCGCCGCGGGCAGCGCCGAGGTCAAGGCGATGCTGCGGACGCAACTGCTTTCGGGCCTGCCCCCGATCTACGTCGACAGGATCCAGATACAGCAGGTGATCCTCAACCTGGTGCGCAACGCCGTCGATGCGATGTCGAACAGCGAGCGGCGCGACCTGATCGTCGCGACCGCGATGGACGGACCGGGACATGTTTGCGTCACCGTGTCGGATACCGGCCCCGGCATCGCGCCCGACGTGATGGCCAGGCTGTTCCAGCCTTTCGTCACGACGAAGGAGAACGGCATGGGCGTCGGCTTGACGATCTGCCAGTCGATCGTCGAAGCGCATGACGGGAAGATTTGGGGAGAAGGCAATGAACGCGGCGGCGCCACCTTCGGTTTCCGCTTGCCTGTCGCCGATCCGGTAGAGAAGCAGAATGCAGCCTGAGCCGACCGTCTTCATCGTCGACGACCATGACCGCGTGCGCGGCTCCATACGCGCGCTGCTGGAATCCGCCGGCCTCAAGGTCGAGGATTTCTCGTCCGCGGTGGATTTTCTCGGCCAGGCGCAACCCGGGCCCGGCGACTGCGTCATCGCCGATGTGCGCATGCCGCAAATGAGCGGTCTGGAGCTGCAGGAAGAACTGACAAGGCGCGCGGTGCGCGTCGCCGTCATCATCGTGACCGGCCATGCCGACGTGCCGCTCGCGGTCAAGGTGCTCAAGGCCGGTGCCTCCGACCTCATCGAGAAGCCGTTCGACGACGAGGCGCTCCTCGGCGCCGTATCGCGCGCGCTGGAGAACGGGCGCCAGGCGCGGGAGCTTGCGGCTTCCGCACAGGAAGCCGAAGCCTTGATCGCGCTTCTGACCGAGCGCGAACAGGAGATATTCCACCAGCTCGCGACCGGGCGCTCCAACAAGCTCGTGGCGCATGCCCTGGGCATCTCACCCCGCACGGTGGAGGTCCACCGCTCGCGCATCCAGGACAAGATGCGGATTTCCAGCCTGGCGGACCTGGTGCGCATCGCCCGCGCCGCCGAAAGCGCGCAGGCGGCGCTTCGTAAGTAGAAACTACGCATATTCCCGTATTGGCACGACGGCTACGTTTTTCGCCGTTGGGTGCGTATCGGAGGCGTATTTTCGTGTCCAAGCCGGCTGCCGGCACCACATGGCTCGTCGACGACAACAGGTCCGTCCGCGATTCGACCGGGGCGTTTCTGGAAGCGATCGGATTGACGGTGCGGACCTACGCGTCTGCCTTGGAATTCCTGGACAAATTCGAATCCGACCGGTCCGGCTGCATCGTCGCGGACTACGACATGCCGGGAATGACGGGCCTGGAATTGCTCGAGACCCTGCGCCGGCGCGGCAGCCGGCTTCCGGTCATCATCATCACCGGGCGCGGCGACGCCGCGCTAGAGCAGCGCGTGCTGGCGGCCGGCGGCTTTCGGATGCTGCACAAGCCGATCGATGGCCTGGAGCTCGCCGATCTCGTTGAACAGGCCGTGTCGGAGGCCGCTTAACGGGCGGCCGGCCGTACGCACAATCTGCGTACGCACACGATCCGGATATATTGTTGCGCCGGCCGCGATCATGATCGGGACGAAACTGATCAAGAGCAGCGGTCATGTCCAACAACGAAATCTGGGTAGTGGTTGCGACGGACGCGAGCGGCGCCCGCATTCTCGCCAACACGGAGGGAACCTCCCGCGTCCTCGAGACGCTCGCGACGCCGCCCCGCCCCGTGGTCGAAAGGAACACCAAGGTCGTCAACCTGCTCCACGC
Source organism: Rhizomicrobium sp. (assembly GCA_037200045.1). Lineage (NCBI taxonomy): Bacteria > Pseudomonadati > Pseudomonadota > Alphaproteobacteria > Micropepsales > Micropepsaceae > Rhizomicrobium > Rhizomicrobium sp. Next base: position 670,107 of record JBBCHM010000002.1, on the reverse strand, counting down.
GCGCCGCCCCGGCGCCACGCTGGCGCGGCAGATCATGTGCCACCTGATCGAAGGCGCGATCCAGGGTTGCTATGAAGGTCTCGTCATCGTCGCTTCGCCCGACATGACGCGCGAATTGCGCCTGGCGATGGACCGTCGCGTCTTCGACCTGGTGCTCGGTGAGATCATCGAAGACGCGCCGGTCTCCGCCGGCGCCGCGCGGCGGAGCGCCTGATGTTCGCCCGTGCCGCCCTCGCGCTCGCGGTCATCGCGGTGCTGCTGCCGCATGCGCCGGATCTCGGCCTCGGCCGCGCCAGTGTCATGCCCGCCCTAGACCCGAACGGTCTCGTCCAGGCTTGCCGCAAGATGGGCGGCAGCGAAACCGACTGCCAGGCCGCCACCGGTTCGGGCGATCTGCAGGCGCTGGTGTTCGACAAGCTCCGCGCCGTCAAGGCCGACCTGCAAGCCAGTCGCGCGTCTTCCATCGTCGCGAGGAATTCGGTGGGGGACGAGAGGGGGGACGCTGCGGGTCTGGGTCCGGCGATCCCCCCGCCGTCCTCGCATTGACGGGAGCGTCGTCATGCCGGTGCCGAGCGAAAATGTCTGCGTCGTGGACGGAGAGTTCGATGTCGCCGCGCTTGCGGGCAAGGCGGTGTACTGGTTCGACCTCGGTCTCGTTCTGCATCGCCGCGGCCAGGTCGGGCCGGCGCGCCTGAGGCTGATGTGCGAGCAGCATGTCATGCGGCTTGTGCCCGACGAGCTCGTCCTGTTTCAGCCCGCGGGGTTCTATCTGGTCGTGCGCAGTTGCGCCGCCGCGTCGGCGTTGCCGGTCGCGCAGACGGTCAATGGGGCGCTGCTCAAGCTGTTCTTCGGAACCGAGGCGGCTGAAAAGATCGCCCCCCTGTTCCGGGTGGCGCAGATCGCGGAGATTGGTGGCCGCGAGAATGCGGGCACAGCGACAAGTCCGGCCCCGGCGGCCGAGCGTGTTCCGGATTCCGCCGCGCCGAGCGAAACCGATCCGCTTGCGGATCTCGCCGTCGGCAGCCACGCCGGATGCGACGGTCTGCGCCTGGGCTTTCTTCCCGTCTACGATCTGCGGCGCGGAACCGCGTCGACCTTCCTCTGCACGCCGACGCGCGGCGCGCCGGCCGAGCCCGCCACGCTTGATGGTATCGATCCCCGCGTTCGGCCGTCGCTCGACGTGGCGATGCTGGAGCGGTGTCTGCTCCTGACGCGCGAGATTGCCGCCCGGCGCCTGACCGCGGCCGCCGTCGCGCCGGTCAGTTTCGAGACGCTGGCGTCGCCGCGCGGCCGCCGGCTCTATCAATCCGCGTTGCGCCGCGCCGGTGCCGTGGAAAATCCATTCCTGGTCGTCAAGATCGAGGATGTTCCGCCCGGAACGCCGGCCGCGCGTCTCGCCGAGATCGTCGCGATGGTCCGCGCGCATGCGCGGCGGGTGTTCGCGCAGCTTCCCAGCGCGCAGGCGCGACTGATCGAAGGCGGCCGGCTGGGCGCCACGGGCCTGTTCGCCAAGTTCCCCGACGAATCCGGCCCGGCCGCGATCGCGGCTCTCGCCAAGTCTCTCATCCGGTCGGCGGAAGCCCAGCACGCATTCGCCTATGCCGAGAACGTGCACGACGCGTTGGCGCTGGGCCTAGTTCGCCGCGCGGGCGTGCGGCTGGCATCCGGCCGGGCCCTCGGCGGCGGCCAGGTCCACGCCGCGGCGCCGGATGTCCTTCTTTCGCTCGAAAAGGCCGGCGCGCGGGCGGCCTGACGCGCCTCGGCGAGTCAGGGCGGACCGCCGTTCTTAGGCAAACGCGCTCAAGATCTGTCCGTAGGCGTCGGAATGGCTGACGAAAGGGAGCGTGACCGGCGCTCCCGATCCATGTGAGTTTTCCGATCGCCATGGACCCGAAAGTCGCTGCCGGGCATGTTGTTGCCCCTCCGTGTACGCAGAATCCCCTGTTTGGCCCCTCGATTCGACCCCGGAATCGCTCTGCCTACGGACAAGTACCGACTTTTCTCCAAGCGAATCTCCGTACGCGGATTTCCCAGCTATTGATTCGATCCGATCTTAACGATGCTGTTACCACATCGCGGACGTCGCGGTGCTCAAGGGAGCAGAAAGCCATGACACTCAACATCGCTCAGAAGGACGCGACTTTCAGAAGCGCGGTCCCGTTTCCCCTCATGGGCGCTCCGGCGGAGCGCGCGCCGGAAAGCCTGCAGGAGCATCTGAGCGTCCTGCGCGAGCACGGCAGCAGCCTGCGTTTCGCCCGCAACGAATCGGTTTTCCAGGAAGGCGACCGCGCCCAGAACATCTACCGCCTCGTCAGCGGCACGATCCGGCTGTGCCGCCACACGCCGGACGGCCGCCGCCACATCGCCGAGTTCGTCCTGCCGGGCGATCTGTTCGGCGTTTTCGGCGGCACGGAACAGGCGTTCACCGCGGAAGCCGTAACCGACGTCACGCTCGTCGCCTATTCCCGCGTGCAATTCGACCGGCTCTCCGAACGCGATCCGCGCTTCCGCGCCAATATCCTGCGGCATCTGTCGACCACGCTCATGACCGCCCAGCTTCACACCTTCGTGCTCGGCTGCCAGAGCGCCAAGGAGCGTCTGGCCTCTTTCATCCTGCGCCTCGCCGACCGCACCGGCGCGATGGACACCGGCCGTCTCGACCTCACCATGGGACGCCAAGACATCGCCGATCACCTCGGCCTGACGATTGAAACGATCTGCCGCGCCGTGACCGCCCTGAAGAACGAAAAGCTCATCGCCGTGCCGACCACCCATCAGCTCGTCCTCCGGAACGTCGAGGCGCTTTGCGAACTCGCCGACGGCGGCGCGTCGGCCTGAACGCCACTTCCCCATCTCGATATCACCGCCAAGCGACACGGAACGCACAATCATGCACGCCGTCTTCGACATGCTGTTCAACGGTTATCTTCATCTGATCGATTGGACTTCGATGCTCGCCGATCTGATGTCCGGCCTCGCGCATCGCGCGACGCAGCCGGGCGAGATCGCCATGGCGTCGATCGTGATCGCGTCGCTGCTGATCGGACTCTTCGCATGCGTCTGGGCGTTCGTGGAGCGTGCCCGTTCCGCGACGAGGCGGTACGTCATGCTCGGCAATCTGGCGCGCGCCCAGTCGGAAATCCGCTTCCGCGAAGCCATGATCCAGGCCTCGCCCGAGGCGATCGTGATCATGGGCTCGGACCTGGCGTCGCCGCTCAGCTATCACGGCGGCAGCGCCTTGCTGCAAGCCTGCCTGTCGGGCGCGGATTCGGCGCAGCTCGCGGCCAAGCTGGAAGGGCTGCTTCAGGGCGGCACGCCGTTCACGGCGATGGTCCGCACGGGCCGCCATCCCGGCGTCTCGGTGAAGGGCTGCGTCATCGGCAGCCGCGCCGCGCTGTTCCTGCGCGTGGAAGAAGGCGTCACGGAGCTCGAGCGCGATCTCAAATCCGTGCTCGAGGCACTGCCGGTTCCGGTCTGGATCCGCAACCGCAAGCTCGCCCTGACCTGGGCGAACCGCGCTTTCGTCACCGCCACCGGTTCGGGCACGCTGGAAAAAGCGCTGAAGACCGATCCGCGCCTCGTCCGCGCCGAACGCGATCTTGCCGGCGCGGTGCTGGACGGCAACGACGTGCTCAACGAGCGCCGCTACACCGTCACCGAAGGACGCCGGCGTGCTCTTTCGGTGGACATGTTCCGCCTGCCCAGCACCAGCGTCGCGGGGGTCGCGCTCGACGTAACCGACTCCGCCCATGCCGAGGCCCAGCTCAAGCTTTCCACCGACGCCTATGGCGACATGCTGGACCGCGTCGACACCGCCATCGCCGTTTTCGGCTCTGACCGCCGCCTGGCCGTTTCCAACAAGCTGTTCGCCAAGATGTGGGACCTGTCCGAAGCCTGGCTGGAATCCCATCCGGCACTGGACGACATCTTCGACCGCCTGCGCGAGACCCGCCGCCTGCCGGAGCAGCGCGACTTCCAGGCCTGGAAGCGCGAACACATGCGGCTGTTCGACGTCGACGACGGCCAGATTGATGAAACCTGGCACATCGCGGGCGGCAGCAGCGTGCGCGTGAAAGCCTACCCTTACCTGCTCGGCGGTGTGTACTATGTCTTCGAGGACATCAGCGAAACGCTGCACCTCAACACCTCGCTTCACATGCTGACCCAGACCCAGCGCGCGACGCTGGACGCGATCGAAGACGGCATGGCCGTGTTCGGCCCCGACGGCCGGCTCAAGATGCACAACTCGGCATTCACCGACCTTTGGCAGTTCGAAGAGGGCGAATTGTCGGCGGAGCCGCATTTGAGCCGGATCGCCGCCACCAGCGCCGCCAGGATCGGGCGCGACAGCATCTGGAGCATGGTGTCCGCCGGCGTCACCGGAGGCGAGCCTTCACGCTACGGCGAATGGGGCCGGGTGACGCGCGCCGACGGACGGATATTGTCCGTGTCGCTCACGCGGCTGCCGCTCGGCGCGACGCTCGTGGTCTTCGAGGATCTGACGGATATCGAACGCTTCGACGCGGCGCTCCGTGAAAATCCGGCGGCGGCCTGAGCGGGATGAAAGTCGGGCCCTATTCGCCGTCGTTAGCGCTGTGCCGAACGGGGGCTCGTGCGTCGAGCTCCGCGGCAGCGGCCAGAAGCTTCGCGGCGACGGGTCCGTCCGACACGGCGCTGGCATAGGCGCGCAGGTCGCGCGCGATGTCGCCCACCGGCTTGGATCCGATCGGTGATGAGTTGGATTCTTGGCGCACCCCGTGCTCCATCGCTATGTCCAGTTGGCGAGTCTGCCCGACCGCCACGCGCGGCTGCAGTCAGGGATTTCCTTTAAGGACATCTACCTAGCCGAGGAAGGGGTGCGGCCGAGGTCTTAACGAAGTCTGGAACTTTGATTTGCCAAACAATGAATCAATTATTATTTGTAGTAATGTTTCCTTTTTGGTGAGCAAGCTTCTGTTGCTGAAGGGGTGATTTGCGTACGGACAACGGAATGTGTCGCGTTGAACGGACATAGAAGCACTCGATGCCGCATAACGAGGACGCGCTTTTCAAGGCGCTCATGGACACGGCTGTCGATGGCATCGTCGTCATCGACACGGGCGGTATTGTGCAAATTTGCAGCGATGCCTGCGAAGGACTCTTCGGCTATCGCCGGGATGAGATCGTCGGGCGGAACGTGAAGATGCTCATGCCGGAGCCCCATCGCGGTGAGCACGACGGCTACATCTCCAGCTATTTGAAGACCGGCGAAAAACGGATCGGCGGCTGCGAACTCGCCGGACGCCGCAAGGACGGCTCGACCTTTCCGATGCATCTTTCGGTCGGGAAAAGCGAGGTCGGCGGGGAACGCATTTTCGTCGGCGTCATCCGCGATCTGGCGCCGCTCAAGGCCGAAGTGGCCAGGCACGTGGATGTCGACAGCCTCATGGCGCAGATCGTCCAGTCCTCGGAAGATGCCATTCTCAGCAAGACGCTGAGCGGCATAATCACGAGCTGGAACGCATCCGCCGAACGGATATTCGGCTACACGGCCGACGAGGCGCTCGGCGCCAACATATCGATGCTGATTCCGCCCGACCGCATGGCGGAAGAGGGAAGCATCATCGGGCAAATCTGCGCCGGTCGGGACGTCGAGCACTTCGAGACGGTTCGCCGGCACAAGAACGGCAACGACATACATGTGTCCATCACGATCTCGCCCTTGCGCGATGGTGCCGGCGATATCGTCGGCGCGTCCAAGATCGTCCGCGACGTCAGCGAAAGGAAGCGTTCCGAACTTCGCATGCAGGCGCTCCAGTCGGAATTCGCCCACATCAACCGGCTAAGTTCGATGGGGCAGATGTCGACGGCGATCGCCCATGAGCTCAACCAGCCGCTCACCGCCATCGCCAACTATGTGAAGGCGGCGCGGCGGATCCTCGAGCGGGTCGAGCCCGCGAACATGGAGCGCGCCAGGAACGCCATGGACAAGGCCGCCGCCCAGGTGCTCAGGGCGGGCGCGATCATCCGCAATCTGCGCGACTTCGTGGAGAAGCGGAAAAGCAACCGGGCGCCTGAAAATCTCAACATGGTCGTCGAGGAGGCGATTGCCTTGGGTCTTGTAGGCACCGCCCACCAGGGCGTGCGGGTGTGTCTTCGATTGGAACTGAAGCTCCCGTCGGTGCTGATCGATAAAGTACAAATTCAGCAGGTTTTGATAAATCTCATCCGCAACGGTTTGGAGGCAATGCAAGCTGTCGACATGCGGGAGCTCATCATCGAAACGGCGATCGACAACAAGGACTTCGCCCGGGTTACCGTCCATGACAGCGGGCCGGGTCTGTCCGAGGCCGTATCGAAGCGCCTGTTCCAGCCATTCGTCACCACCAAGGAGAAAGGCATGGGGATCGGACTGACGATTTGCCAATCGATTTTGGAAGCGCATGGAGGAAACATCGTGGCCCTGCCGGACCATCGGCCGGGCGCCGCGTTCCGCTTCTGTGTGCCGTTTGTCGGACAGAGGGAAGCAGCATGACAACCGATACGTTGATTTTCGTGGTCGACGACGATCACGACGTTCGCGATTCCATTCGGATATTGCTGGAATCGGCGAATTTCGCGGTGAAGGATTTCGCTTCCGCCAAGACCTTCTTGGCGGACAAGGCAAGCGCGGGACACTGCCTGATCGCCGATATCCGCATGCCGGAGATGGATGGCCTCGAACTTCAGGAAGAAGTCGTCAAGCGCAAGCTTGGCCTTCCCGTCGTGATCATCACCGGCCATGGCGATGTGCCGCTGGCGGTTCGCGCGATGAAGGCGGGGGCGGTGGACTTCATCGAAAAGCCGTTCGACGACGAGATGCTGCTCGGCTCCATCCGCCGGGCCCTCGAAATCGGCAGCAAGACACGCAGCCAGGCCGCCGAAGCCGCGGCGGCGGAAAGGCTGCTCGCTCTGCTGACGCCGCGGGAGCGCAACGTTCTCGACCAGCTCGTCGTCGGACGCTCGAACAAGGTCGCCGCCTATGAGCTTGGCATCTCCCCCCGCACCATCGAGATCCACCGCGCCCACATCATGGACAAGATGAACGCCCGGAGCCTGTCGGATCTCGTGCGGATATCGCTGGCCGCCGGACGCTCGCCCGAGGGCAGCGCATAGGGGTTGCAGCGCGTAGGGGTTATTGCGTATGGAACCCGGGGCGGCCGGCCCGATAGCGTCGCCTCTTGCCATTGCGCAGGTGCCGGATTGAGCCCCCAAAGCAACCGCCTCGTCTTCGTCGTGGACGACGATGAGGCTGTGCGCGAGTCGATGCTTATTCTGCTCGACGCCGAAGGCATCGCGGCCCAGGCCTTCGCGGGGGCACGGGACCTTCTTGCCGGCGCCGATCTGGCGCGCGCCGCCTGCCTGATCCTGGACGTCCACATGCCGGAGACGAGCGGCATCGAGCTGCTCGCCGAACTGCGCCGCCAGGGCGTGACCACGCCGGTCGTGGTGATGTCCGGACGGAGCGATCACACGATAGCGCTGGCCGCCGAGCGCCTGGGCGCGACGATGCTGGCCAAGCCGCCGGACGACGAAGTGCTCATCCAAATCATCGAGACCGCGCTCGCCGCGCCTACGTAGAGTTTCGTAGACGTTTCTCCGAATGGCGCGCGGAAGACGACGGCACTATGTGTATTAAGCTTCCGCGATCTCCCCCCTCGCGGAAGCGACAAGGCGGGCGCGGCGAATTTTGTTATTGTCCCCGCGCCCATTCTTTTAGCGGCCGGTGGAACTTCAATCGCGCCCATACGCATTACTCCATACACGATGCAACGCAAAATCGGCCTTCGGCTTAAGGGCCGCGAAAGCAAACCAGCCTAGCTTCGCGCAAGGTTTGCCATCGAACCGGTACGCCCACCGCATTGTCCAGGAGTGCCGGCCGTGAGCGTCGAATCGAAATCGCGTCAGACGACTTTGCGTTTACTCGGCTGGCGACCTTCGCTGACGACATTCGCGGCGATCATGGCGCTGTCCTTCCTGGTGCCGCTCTGGGCCGGCTATTCCTGGCTCACATTCGTCGAGCACGGCGACGCGATCTCGGACGTCGAGGCCGACATGGCATCCTTCGCGGGTGCGAACGCGGATTTCGCGGCCGCGTTGATCGCGCTGCACGGCGGCGACGAGATCGACATGCGCCGGCCGCCGGCCTGGCTGAGAGCGGCTCTGGCGCAATTTCGCGAGATGGCCCTGCCGCCCGAACATGCCACGCTCGTCGTCGGTTTCGATCGCGTGCCGGCCGAGCGAACGGCCGGTCCCAAAGCCTTGGTGCGCCCCAGGACGCATGTCGAAAACGGCTGGGTCGTCGCGACCGCGGTCCGTCCCGCCACCGGGATCGTGGCCACGGCGCGCGTCACCGAAGCCGAGGCCCTGGCCGGCTGGCGCCGGGGCGCGATCACCGAGGGATCGGGCCTGGTCCTCATCTCGCTTCTCGTCGGCGCGTTGAGCGCGATGCTGTTCCGGCTCGTCCGCCGCCAGGAGGCGATGGCCGCCAATCTGCGCGACGCCAAGGAACTCGCCGACGCGGGCAACCGCGCCAAGTCGGAATTCCTCGCCAATATGAGTCACGAGATCCGCACGCCGATGAACGGCATTCTCGGCATGACCAGCCTGCTCATGGACACCGATCTCGACGCGGAGCAGCTCCGTTTCGCCTCGACCGTCCAGGAGTCCGGCGAGGCGCTCCTGACCGTCGTCAACGACATCCTCGACATTTCCAAGCTCGAAGCCGGCAAGATCGAGCTGGAGATCATCGATTTCGACATCGTCAACACGGTGGAGAGCGCCGTCGCGCTGATGTCGCCGCGGGCCCGCGAGAAGGGCATCGACATCGGTGCCTTCGTCGATCCCGATGCGCAGGGCGTCTATCGCGGCGATCCCACGCGCATCCGCCAGATACTTCTCAACCTGATCGGCAATGCCCTCAAATTCACCGAGAAGGGCGGCGTATCCGTCCGGGTCCACGTCAAGCGCCTGCAGGTTGACGCGTCGCCGGACGGGCTGGTCCCGCTGCGCTTCGAGATCGAGGACACCGGAATCGGCATGCCGGAAAGCGTGCGCGAGCGGTTGTTCGTGAAGTTCAGCCAGGCCGACAGTTCGATGACGCGCCGCTACGGCGGCACCGGCCTGGGCCTGGCGATCTGCAAGCAGCTAATCGACTTGATGGGCGGGCGGATCGAAGTGACGAGCCGCGTCGGCGCGGGCTCGACCTTCGCCTTCGAGCTACGCCTGCAGCGCTCGCGCGGCGCGGTGGTCGCGCGCGACGCGCTGCCCGAGCAATTGCGCAATCTACGTGTTCTCCTGGTCGACGATATCGCGATGAACGTCGAGGTCATCAGCCGCATGCTCGGGGCCCTGGGCATGAACGTCCGCAGCGAGCAGGATGGCTTCGGCGCGATGGCCGAACTGGAGCGCGCCTGGCACCGCGGCGCGCCCTACGACATCGTGTTCCTCGACCGCATGATGCCGGGACTTTCCGGCGACGTCCTAGCCGAACGGATCCGCCGCAATCCGCATTTGTCCGACGCGAAGCTGGTGCTCGTCTCGTCCGGCGGGCGTCACGGCCTTGATCACGCACGAGACCATTTCGATGCGATCCTAGAAAAACCCGTGCGGCAGCACGAACTGTTCGACTGCCTGATCAATATTTACGGCCAGCGGCAAAGCTACAAGCCGGACGGCCCCGCCAACGCGGCCGGGCCGAAGCCGGCCGGCGCCGCCCTGCGCGTGCTTCTCGCGGAGGACAACAAGATCAATCAGCAATTCGCCGTCCATCTTCTCGCCAAGGCCGGTCACACCGTCGTCGTGGCCAACAACGGCCATGAGGCGGTGGACGCGCTGCGCGCCGGAGACTTCGACGTCGTCCTGATGGACATCCAGATGCCGGAGCTCGACGGCATCGAGGCCACCAAGCAGATACGCAAGCTGCCCTCCGCCAAGGCGCGCATTCCGATCATCGCGATGACGGCGCATGCGATGTCCGGCGCGCGGGAAGAATATCTTCGGGCCGGGATGGATGACTACATTTCCAAGCCGGTCAGTCCGAGCCTGCTGCTGCAAAAGCTGGCGCGGATTCCAGGCGCCACCAGACCGGTGCCCGCGCCCATGCCGGAAGAGGCCGCCGAGGCGCTCCTGCTCGACGAGCCGACGGTCAAGATGCTCACGGACGTCATGGGCGCGGCCAAGGCCCGCGAATTCCTGTTCGAGACGATGCGCGAATGCGAGCGCCAGGTCGCCGAGATCGCGGCGGCTTCGGAAGCGCATGACCTGAAGCGGGTGGCCGGGGCGGCCCACATCATCGTCAGCGCCGCCGGGAACGTCGGTGCCCGGCGTGCCGGCGCGCTGGCGCGGTCCCTGGAAGAGCTGATCCGGCGCGGCGAAGACGCCGACTGCGTGCCGGCCATCACGGCCTTGCGCGACGCCGTCGCGGCAGCGGCTGTCGCCGTCGCGATTTGGATCGACCTGCACAAGGCCTCGGTGCCGACCGAATATCGCGCCGCGAGCTGAGCGGCGCGACAACCTGACCGTCGCGGCGGATTGCTGCAGACGCATTTGCCCCAACCATTGATTCTGATCAAGCAAGGCGCGGACGTTCCGGGCCAAGCAGGCGGTGAAACAGGGGAGCCCTGCATGCCGCCAGAGTCACAGCAATCCACCGCGGGCTGGGAAGCCTATTGCGCCGCGGCCCACGCTCTCGCCGCGCCAAGCGCGCCCGCTCGTTCCGAACCCGCCAAAGCATCCCCCCAACGTGAGGCCGAAGATGCAAGCTGCCGCTGAACGTCCCTTCCGCTTCGATCTGGCCGTTCTGCCGGTGCTTGTCGGCGCCGGTTTCATCGCCGCGATCATCGAGGCGGCGCGATCCCCCGATTCGGCGATGGTCATCCAGGCTTGGACCTTCGCGGCCTGCATGCTGGGCATCGGCATCTTCTATCTCGTCAACTATGGCGGCGGCGTTCCGGCGGAGGAGGGGTCCGGCTACCGCAACAACGTCGTCAAGGCCGGCGTCATCGCCGCGATGTTCTGGGGCATTGCCGGCATGCTGGTCGGCCTGATCATCGCGCTGCAGCTCTCCTTCCCGAGCCTGTTCTACTTTCCCGATTGGCCGTGGACGAATTTCGGCCGCCTGCGCCCGCTCCATACCTCGGCTGTGATCTTCGCCTTCGGCGGCAATGTGCTCATTGCCACGTCGTTCTATGTTGTGCAGCGCACGACAAGGGCGGCGCTGTTCGGCGGCTCGCTCCCTTGGTTTGTGTTCTGGGGCTACAATACCTTCATCGTGCTCGCCGGCACCGGCTATCTGCTCGGCGTCACCGAGGGCCGCGAATATGCCGAGCCGGAATGGTATGCCGATCTGTGGCTGACGATCGTGTGGGTCTGCTACCTGCTGACCTTCCTCGGCACGATCATCAAGCGCAAGGAGCCGCATATCTATGTGGCGAACTGGTTCTATCTGGCCTTCATCGCGACCATCGCGATCCTGCACATCGTCAACAACCTGTCGCTGCCGGTCTCGCTGCTCTCGACCAAGAGCGTGTCGGTGTTCTCCGGCGTGCAGGACGCGCTGACGCAGTGGTGGTACGGCCACAACGCGGTCGGCTTCTTCCTCACCGCCGGCTTCCTCGGCATCATGTACTACTTCATTCCCAAGCGCGCCGAGCGGCCGATCTATTCCTACCGGCTCTCCATCGTCCATTTCTGGACGCTGATCTTCATCTACATCTGGGCCGGCCCGCATCATCTGCTCTACACCGCGCTGCCCGACTGGGCGCAAACCCTCGGCATGACCTTCTCGATCATCCTGTGGATGCCGAGCTGGGGCGGCATGATCAACGGCCTGATGACGCTGTCGGGCGCGTGGGACAAGCTGCGCACCGATCCGGTTCTACGCATGCTGGTGGTCTCCGTCGCGTTCTACGGCATGTCGACCTTCGAGGGCCCGGTGATGAGCGTGCGCACCGTCAACGCGCTGTCGCACTACACCAATTGGACCATCGGCCACGTCCATTCCGGCGCGCTCGGCTGGGTCGGCTATATCAGCTTCGGCGCGCTCTACTGTCTGGTGCCGTGGCTGTGGAAGAAGAAGGCGCTTTATTCCAACGCGCTGGTCGAATGGCACTTCTGGATCTCGACGCTCGGCATCGTGCTCTACATCACCTCGATGTGGGTCGCCGGCATCATGCAGGGCCTGATGTGGCGCGCCTATAACGACTTCGGCTTCCTCGAATATTCCTTCGTCGAGACGGTTCAGGCGATGCATCCCTACTACATCATCCGCGCGGTCGGCGGGGCGCTGTATCTGGCCGGCACCCTGATCATGGCCTACAATCTCTGGCGCACGGTCCAGAGCGGCGCACCCGCCGCGGCACCCGCGCCTCTTCTCGCCGCGGAGGCCGTGTCGTGAACCATCAGATCCTCGAAAAGAACTCGATCCTGCTGTTGATCGGCATCCTTCTCGTCGTCGCGATCGGCGGCGCCGTGGAGATCGCGCCGCTCTTCTGGGTGAATGGCACGGTCGAGAAGGTCGAAGGCATGCGGCCCTACACGCCGCTCGAACTCGCCGGCCGCGACATCTACATCCGCGAAGGCTGCTATGTCTGCCATAGCCAGATGATCCGTTCGCTGCGCGACGAGGTCGAGCGCTACGGTCATTACAGCCTGGCCGCCGAAAGCATGTACGACCACCCGTTCCAGTGGGGCTCGGAACGCACCGGCCCGGATCTTGCCCGTGTCGGCGGAAAGTATTCCGACGAATGGCAGCGCGCACATCTTGCCGATCCACGCTCGGTCGTGCCGGAGTCGATCATGCCGCCCTATGTCTTCCTCGAAAAGACGCCGCTCAACTATCGCGACATCGCCGACGTGATGCGCGCCAACCGGACGGTCGGCGTGCCCTACACGGATGCCGACATCGCCAACGCGGCCGCGGACCTTGAGGCGCAGGCCAACCCCGACGGCGACGGCGTCGACGCCTTCAAGAAGCGCTACCCCAAGGCCGCCGCGCGCGACTTCGACGGCAATCCGAAGGAGGTCACCGAAGCCGATGCCCTGATCGCCTATCTGCAGATGCTCGGCACGCTGGTGGACTTCAAGACCTATCGCGCCAACGCGCCCGAGAACCGGAGATAGTCATGGAACGCTGGGCTTACGAAGACGTGCTGGCCTTTGCCCAGAGCTGGGGCGCCGTCTATTTCATCGTCATGTTCGCGGTCGCCTTCGCCTATGCGTTGTGGCCCTCCAACAAGAAGCGCTTCGAGGAAGCGGCGCAAATCCCCCTGAACGAGGGAGAAATCTGATGTCGGACCACGACAAGGACATCGACCAGGTCTCCGGCACCGAGACCACCGGCCATGAATGGGACGGAATCAAGGAGCTCAACACGCCGCTGCCGCGCTGGTGGCTCGGCCTGTTTTTCATCTGCATCGCCTGGGCGATCGGTTATTGGATCCTGATGCCGGCATGGCCGGGCATCTATGGTTACACCCATGGCGTCCTTAACCATTCGCAGCGCGACGAAGTCGCCGCCGACGTTGCCGCGCTCAAGGCCGCGCGTCTCGGCAAGGATCGCGAGCTGGCCAATGCCAGTCTCGCGCAGATCCAGGCGAACCCGGACTTGCTCCAGTTCGCGCTGGCCGAGGGCCGCGCGACCTTCGGCGACAACTGCGCCGCCTGCCATGGCAGCGGCGGACAGGGCGCGCACGGCTATCCGAACCTCAACGACGACGTCTGGCTGTGGGGCGGCAAGCTTGCCGACATCCAGCACACGATCACGGTCGGCGTGCGCTCGACCAGTCCCGACACGAGGCAGTCGCAGATGCCGGCCTTCGGCCGCGACGGCATCCTGAAGCCGGGACAGGTCGACGATCTGACGGAATTTGTCGTTCACATCTCGGGCCGCCCAGCCGATGCCCGCGCCGTCGCGCGTGCGACCAAGCTGTTCGCCGACAATTGCGCGATGTGCCACGGCCCGGCCGGCAAGGGCGACCGCACCGTGGGCGCGCCGAACCTCACCGACAATGACTGGCTCTACGGCCCGACGCGCGACGACATCCACGACCAGATCTGGAACGGCCATGGCGGCGTGATGCCGACCTGGGGCGGGCGCCTGTCGCCGGAAGAGATCAAGGCGTTGGCCGTCTACGTTCACAGCCTCGGTGGCGGGGAGTAAGGCAAATCGTGACCGCGCGCACTGTCATCACGATGCGTAACGCCACGCCGGTCGTCACGCACGCGGCCGATGGCGTGGAGCGGTCCGACGCGCAGGCGAGCAACAGCGCCGCCAACCGCCAATTCTACAAGTCGCGCGTCCCGATCTATCCCAAGCTGGTCCACGGCGCCTTTCGCAAGGTGAAATGGGCGGTGATGATCGTCACCCTCGGGATCTATTATCTGGTGCCGTGGATCCGCTGGGATCGCGGGCCGTCGGCGCCCAACCAAGCGGTGCTCGTCGACCTCGCGCATGAGCGTTTCTACTTCTTCTCTATCGAGATCTGGCCGCAGGAGGTCTATTACATCACCGGCCTGCTGGTGCTGGCCGCCGTCACGCTGTTTCTGATCAACGCGCTGTTCGGCCGGCTGTGGTGCGGCTACGCCTGCCCACAGACGGTGTGGACCGATCTGTTCATCTATGTCGAGAACCTAATCGAAGGCGACCGTGCCGCCCGCATCCGCCTCGCCGCTTCGCCCTGGACGGCAGGCAAGGTCGCCAAGCGCGTTTCCAAACACACGATCTGGATTCTGATCGCCATCGCGACGGGCGGTGCCTGGGTGTTCTACTTCACCGACGCTCCCACGCTGGCCGCCGACCTCTTCACCGGTCACGCCTCCCTTGTCGTCTACGCCGCGATCGCCGTGCTGGCCTTCACGACCTATACGCTGGGCGGTCTGATGCGCGAGCAGGTCTGCACCTATATGTGCCCCTGGCCGCGCATTCAGGGCGCGATGACCGACAATGAGGCGCTCGGCGTCACCTATCGCTCCGACCGCGGCGAGCCGCGCGGCCCGCACAAGAAAGGCCAGCCCTGGGAGGGCCGCGGCGCCTGCATCGACTGCAACCAGTGTGTCGCCGCCTGCCCGATGGGCATCGACATCCGCGACGGCGCCCAGCTCGAATGCATCAATTGCGGACTGTGCATCGACGCCTGCGACGACGTGATGGCGCGCATCGGCCTGCCCAAGGGCCTGATCGCCTACGACACCGACGACAATGTGCGCCGCCGCGGGGCCGGCCAACAAGCGCGCTTCCGCTTCGTGCGTCCGCGGACCCTGCTGTACGGTGCGGTCCTGGTCGTCGTTTCGGCGATCATGCTGTTCAGCTTTCTGACCCGTCACACGATCGGCCTCGATGTCATCCGCGACCGCAACCCGAACTTCGTCGCCCTGGCGGACGGTTCGGTGCGCAACGGCTATACGCTCAAGCTGATGAATCACGCCGATACCGCACGCGGCTTTTATCTGTCGATTACGGGCGTCAAGGCCGCGAAAGTGAACGTGATCGGCCTCGGTGTCGTCTCGCTGCCGGTCAAGTTGGCGGTCGATCCGGACAAGGTCCGCGCCGTGCGCGTTCTGGTGACCGTCGCCCGCCCCGATCTGCGGGACGGCTCGCAGGATATCGATTTCGTCTTGCGCGACGCCAAGGGCGGCGAGACCCGCGAGGCCGGCGCCGTCTTCGTGTCGGGAGAACAGCCATGACCCATCCCTTGACCGGCCGCGGCGTGCTCGTCTGGCTGGGCGTCTTCTTCGCCTGCATCTTCGCGGTGAACGTCTATTTCATCGTGATCTCGGTCGAGACGTTCCGCGGCGAG
Organism: Rhizomicrobium sp.; assembly: GCA_037200045.1. Lineage (NCBI taxonomy): Bacteria > Pseudomonadati > Pseudomonadota > Alphaproteobacteria > Micropepsales > Micropepsaceae > Rhizomicrobium > Rhizomicrobium sp. The sequence goes on along the minus strand of JBBCHM010000002.1, from coordinate 654,292 downwards.
GACGAACAGAAGCCCTATCTTCAGGGCATCGAATACAACACGACGCTCGAACGCCGCGCCGCGCAGGCGCGGTTGGGCTGGAAGGCCGACGTCGCGGTACAGCGGCTGAAGGACGGCCATGTGCGGATCGAGATCGGCTTGAAGGACGCGGCCGGTCGCGCGCCCGGCGGCGCGGTGCTGGCGGCGGAGCTTCGCCATCCGGCGGACGAGAATCGCGACCATGTCCTTCGCGTCGTCGCGGCCGGCGGCGGCCGCTATTGGGCCGATGCGGGCAACGTCACCTCCGGCGTCTGGGACATCCTCCTGTCGAACGACAACCGGCGCGTCCCGTTCGAGGCGACGGCCCGGCTATGGGTGCCGTGAGCGCGGCGCCGGCGGACAATTATTCGGCCTTCGTGCGGGCGGAGCCGGATGGCGTCTCGGCCATGGACCTCGCCGTGCGCGGCGCGCGCTGCGCCAACTGCCTCGCCAAGATCGAAGGTGGGGTGCGCGGCATTTCCGGCGTGACCGAGGCTCGCCTCAATCTCTCCACCGGCAAGCTGCATGTCGCCTGGCAGGGCGATGCCGTCGCGCCGCTGGCCGTTATCCATCGCGTGCAGGCCCTGGGCTATGAAGCGGCGCCCTATGATGCCGCCCAGTCGCTCGACGCCGGTGAGGAAGAGGGCAGGCGCCTGCTGCGATGCCTCGCCATCGCCGGTTTCGGCACGGTGTTCGTCGTCGGCCTGACGGACGCGGTGTGGTACGGCGCGAGCGACATGAGCCCGGCGACCCGCCAGCTTTTCTTCTGGCTCGCCGCCGCCATCGCCGTGCCGGTGTCGCTGTTCGCGGCGCAGCCCTTTTTCCAGTCGGCGCTGAAAAGCCTCGCCAAGCGCCAGACCAACATGGATGTGCCGATCAGCCTAGCGATCCTCTTGTCGCTCGCGCTCAGCCTCTATCAGACCGCGTTGCACGGCGCGCATACCTATTTCGACGCCGCCGTCATGCTGGCTTTCCTGCTGTTGATCGGCCGTTATCTCGACTATCTCCTGCGCGACCGTGCGCGCGGCGCGGCGCAGCATCTGGTCGCGCTCCAGGCGGTGACCGCGCGCCGGCTGAAGGCAGCCGGAGAAATGGAAACGGTTGCGGCACGCGAACTCGCGGCCGGCGACCGCATCCTGCTCGCCAGCGGCGAGCGCGTTCCGGCCGATGGCGTCGCCGAGGACGACAGCGATGCCGATATCTCGCTCGTCACCGGCGAGAGCGCGCCCGTCGCGGTCCGGCGCGGCGATGTCCTGCGCGCGGGCACCATCGTCGTCGGCCGCCCTGTCGTGCTGCGCGCCACCGCGAGCGTGGACGACTCGCTCGTCGCCGATCTCGCGCGGCTGCTCGAAGCGGGTCAGCAGACGCGCAGCCTCTATGTCCGCCTGGCCGACCGCGCGGCGCGCGCCTATGTGCCCTTCGTCGCCGTCGCATCGCTCCTGGTGTTCGCGGGGTGGCTTGTCGGCGGCGCCGCGCTGCCGGTCGCGTTGACCAACGCCATCGCCGTTCTGATCATCACCTGTCCCTGCGCACTGGGTCTCGCGGTGCCGGCGGTGCAGATCGTCGCCACCGGCCGGCTGTTCAATCGCGGCGTCTTCGTGAAGTCCGGCGACGCCTTGGAGCGCCTCGCCGAGATCGACCGCGCGGTGTTCGACAAGACCGGAACGCTGACATTGGGCACGCCCGAGCTGCGCAACGCCGCCGAAATTCCGCACGCCACGCTGGACGCAGCCGCGCGGCTCGCACGTGCCAGCCGCCATCCGCTCGCCCGCGCCGTCGCCGGGGCCGCCGGCATGGGGCCGGTTGCCGCCGGGGTCACGGAGATCGCCGGCGCCGGACTCTCCGCCGCCGTCGGCGGCGAAGAGCATCGCCTCGGAAGCGCGCTGTGGTGCGGCGCCGGGCTGGCCTCTAATGGCAGCGAATTGTGGTTCCGCGCCGGCGACGCGGCGCCCGTGCGGTTCGAGTTCCACGACAAGATCCGGCCCGACACCAAACAGACGATCGCCGACCTCAAGGCGCGCGGCATTGCGGTCGAGATGCTAACCGGCGACCGCGCCGAACCGGCGATGCAGATCGCGCAAGAAGCCGGCATCGAGTGCTGGCAGGCCGCCATCGGTCCCGCCGAGAAGGCCGCGCACATGCAGGCCCTGCGGGCGCGGGGCGAACGCGTGCTCATGATCGGCGACGGGCTGAACGATGCCGGCGCTCTCGCTTTGGCGCATGTCTCCATCGCGCCCGGCAGCGCCGCCGATGTCAGCCAGCGCGCCGCTGACATGGTGCTGCGCGGCGATTCCATCGCGCCGATCGTCGAGGCGGTCGATATCGCCCGCAAGGCCCGCCGCCTGGTGCTGCAGAATTTCGCGTTCGCCGCGGTCTACAATCTCGCCGCGATCCCGCTCGCAGCCGCCGGACTGGTGACGCCACTGATCGCCGCCGGCGCCATGGCGGCCTCTTCGCTGATCGTCACGTTGAACGCCTTGCGGCTTGCGAGGCTGTCGTGAACGGCATCGCCGTCATCATCGCCGCGGCGCTCCTTTTTGGTTTGATCGCGCTCGGACTTCTGTTGTGGTCGTTGAACAGCGGCCAATATGACGATCCGGAGGGCGACGCCAACCGCATATTGCTGGACGACGACAAAGACCTCTGAGCTAGCCGCGCGGCGACGTCCAGCCCAAGAGGCGCGTATATTCCTCTTCGGTGCGGCCATAGAACCCGGCGGATTTCTCCCAGAGCCCCCGGCGGTCGACGATCGCGATCAGTCCGCGATTAACGCGCGTCAGCCCCTGTTCCTCCAGGACCTTCAGCGCGACGGAAACGCCGGGGCGCCGCACCGACAGCATCGTCGCGATGTAGTCATGCGTGATCGCGAGCGTGTCGCCCTCGACCCGGTCGTGCAGCATCAAAAGCCAGCGGGCCAGCCTCTGTTCCAGGAGACCGGCGCCGTTGGCCAGCGCCGTATGCGCCACCTGGATCGCGAAGGCGCGCGCGAACAGCAACAGCCGGTCGCGCAGGCTTGGACTCTCCGCCAGCAATTCGCGCAGCCGCGGCGCGGCGACCCGATGGCCCTCGCCCGCGATCTGCATGACGATCAACTGGGCGGCGCGGGGATCGCCCATCGCGACACCGGTGCCGGTCATGCCTTCGAATCCGATCACTCCGGTCTCGACCTGGCGGCCGCCCGAACTTTCGGCGATGACGGAGGCAATGCCGCTTTGGAGAAAATAGACCCACTCCACGGCACCGCCGCGTATTTCCAATTGCTTGTGCACGGCAAGCTTCACCGGCTGAAGCTCCGGTGCCATCCGCTGCCAATCGGGGTCGTCGAGCGAGGCGAGCAAATGATTGCGGCTGCGGTCCTGCAAGTGAAAACTCCTTGTCGCTTCCGCCGCACCCTCCGATGCATGAATAGCAAAGCCTCCAGGGGAACGTTGGTTCCCCGATGCATCGCGTTGCCGACCCGACCTAAGCCGTGCCCGCCGGGCCCAGCAGGCGCTTGCAGACCGTCACCAGAAGCTCGGTCCGCGACGGCTTGCCCAGAAACACGCCGCCGGGCACCATCCGCGAATCGTCCCGCGGACTGGCGGAGGCGTAGATCACCGGCAACTCCGGAAACGCACGCCGGCCGGCCTGCGCCACGTCCCAGCCGTCGAGCGGACCGGCCAACCGAATGTCGGTTATGAGGATGTCGAGCGGCTTTTCGCAGGCGAGATAGGCCATCGCGGCTTCGCCGCTGCCGGCCTCCTCGACCAGCCATCCCTGTTCGGCCAGCGCGTCCGCGATCTCCATCCGCACGAGCCATTCGTCTTCGACGAGCAACACGACCGGCGTATGGGCGTTATCGTTCAATTCCGTACCTTGCGTGAATTAAGTGCCCGCCTGATAACGCGGACCGACCGCCATCGCGACGCGCGTAGGGGATGAATATCGCGCAACGCCGCACGGTATTTTTGGTTCCCCGCGGCATGGAACTTTCTCCGCTGTATCTTCTTACCAAAGCATCCCTAAAGTGGGGCGGAAGGCACATATGGGTGGGATGCGTATCGATGATTTTGCAAGGGGCCCCATGACGGTCCACCCCGCGGCCCCGCCCGTTCCCGATGCGGCGCTGCATCTCGCCGCCATCGTCGCATCGTCCGACGACGCGATCATCAGCAAGGATCTGACCGGCATCGTCACCAGTTGGAACGCGGGCGCCGAACGGCTGTTCGGCTATCGCGCCGAGGAGATGATCGGCCAGCCGATCCTGGTCCTGATCCCGACCGAGCGGCACAATGAGGAGCCCGGAATCCTCGAGCGCATCCGGCGCGGCGACCGCATCGATCACTACGAAACGGTCCGCCTGCGCAAGGATGGCAGCCAGGTCCACATCTCGTTGACCGTCTCGCCGATCAGGAGCGCAAGCGGCGAGATCGTCGGCGCGTCGAAGATCGCGCGCGACATTTCCGACCGCAAGCGAGGCGAGGAAGCCCGTGAACTCCTCCTCAACGAGATCAAGCATCGCGTCAAGAACACGCTTGGCACCGTGCAGGCGATCGCCTCGCAGACATTCCGCTCCGCGCCGCAGGAGGAACGCGCGGCGTTCGTCGCGCGGCTGCATGCGCTCGCCGACGCGCACGATCTTCTGACGCAAAAAAGCTGGGTATCGGTCGGTGTTCTCGATGTCGTCGAGCGGGGCTTGGCGCCGTTCCGGCAGAGCGACCGGCCGCGCTTCGCGCTCGCGGGTCCGGCGTTTCAGCTCAATCCCTCGAACGCGCTGCTGCTTGCGATGGTGGTCCATGAGCTCGGGACCAACGCCGTCAAATACGGCGCGCTGTCGAACGAAGCCGGCACCATCCAGGTCGCCTGGTCGCTGTCGGACGCGCGCGACAGGCTGTGCCTGGAATGGACCGAGACAGGCGGGCCGGCCGCGAAACCGCCCGGGAAAAAGGGCTTCGGCACCCAGATGATCGAGCGCACGCTGCGCGGCGACCAGGGTGCGGCGCGGTTCGAATTTCTGCCTCGGGGCCTCTCGTGCAGGCTCGAGATCAAGGTCTGACGCAAGACGGGCCGCAAGGTCTCCGAGGGCCGGGACGGGCTGACGGCGCCGCCGGCGAGCCCTATAACAACGCGTCCAATCGGGGATAGCGTTGAAGCCTTTCATCATCCTAGCGCTCGCCGCGACCGCCTTCGCCGGCGCCGTGCCGGCACGCGCCGCCGATTATTTCCCGCCCAAGGGCATGTGGCAGACCCATACGCCGCAGGCCGAGGGTTTCGATCCCGCCAAGCTGAAGGCGGCGATCGATTTCGCGGTCGCCAACGAGTCCGAGGTCTCGGCCTCGCTCGATGGCGTGATCGACCAGCGCGATTTGCGCATCACGATTCCGCTGCAATTCGCCGGACCGTTCTCCGATCCGATCGGCCCGCTGAAGCCGCACGCGCCCGCCAACGGCATCGTCATCCGCCACGGCTATATCGTGGCCGAGTGGGGCGACACCGGCGCGATCGACATGACGCATTCGGTGACCAAGACATTCCTCTCCTCCATCGCCGGCATCGCCTATGACCGCCACATGATCCGCGACGTGAACGACCGGGTCATCGACTATGTCCGGCCGACGCCGGATTTCCTCGTGGCGCACAACCGGCCGATCACCTGGGACCAGATGCTGCGCCAGACCTCGGGCTGGGTCGGCACGATGTGGGGCAAGCCGTGGTGGGCCGACCGGCCGGGCAAGAATCCGTGGGACGAACTCGCCGCCGGGCCGCCGCCGGTCGGCGCGCAATGGAAGTATTCCGACGTCCGCGTGAACGCTTTGGCCCTGGCGCTCACGCATCTTTGGAAGCGGCCGCTTCCCGACGTGCTACGCCAATATCTGATGACGCCCATTGGCGCGTCGGATGCGTGGCATTGGGAAGGCTATCGCAATTCCTGGGTGACGATCGGCGGACGGCGTATCCATGTCGTTCCGGGCGGCGGGCATTGGGGCGGCGGCATGTTCATCTCGGCGCGCGACCTGGCGCGCATGGGCCTGCTCGGTCTCAACAATGGCACGTGGGACGACAAGCGGGTTCTCTCCGACGCCTGGATCAAGATGGCGAAGACGCCGACGGGTCCCAATCCCGGCTATGGCTACATGAACTGGTTCCTCAACACAGACCGCAAGCTGTTTCCGGCGGCGCGCGAGGACGCGGTCGCCTTTATCGGCAATGGCGACAATATCGTGTTCATCGACTATGAGCACGACGTCGTGGCGGTGGTGCGCTGGATCGACGACGCGCAAAAGGCCGAGTTCGTGGCGCGGCTGGAAGCTTCTATCGCACCCTGAGGGTCGCGATCTGAAACGGCCGCAGAGGCAGAGTGCAGATATTGCCGCTCAACGGAATCGGTTCGCCGGCATCCTCCAGCGTGTTGCTGCGCGCGATGCCGTGCACCGCCGTGCCGAAAGCCAGCCGCGCCTCGGTCGAGTCGCCGCTGCTTTCATGGAGCCGCACGATCCAGCCCATCCCGTCTTCCGCCGGCTTGATCGTATCGATCACGACGTTCCCGGGTTCGGCCGAAACCAGCGGCTTCGACAGGATCGCGGCCGGCGCGCCCTTCGCCCACAGCAACGGGCGATTGAAAAGCGCGGCCTGCACGACCGTGCCGGCCCGCCGCCAATCGTCCGCATGCGGATAGAGCGCATAGCGCAGGCGATGGATGCCGATATCCGCCATGCGGTCGGGCGATTGCGTGCCGCGCAGCAGGCTGAGACTCATGACGTTCTCGAACGTCGCATAGCCGTAGCGGGAATCGGTCAGCAGCGAGACGCCAAAACCGGGTTCCGACAGATCGGCCCAGCGATGGCCGGGCACCTCATATTGCGCCAGGTCGGCATCGGTGTTGGCGTGGGTCGGCCGCTCGACGGCGCCGAACATCGTCTCGTAGGTCGCGCGCGGTGCCTGGACGGCAAGCGGGAAGGCGACTTTCAGCAGCGTGCGCCGCTCGTGCCAATCGATCTCGGTGTCGAATTCGAGCCGATCGGCGCCGGCGTCCAGGCGGACGGTCTGCGTCAGTCGGCTTTTCTTGCCGATCCGGCGGGCGAACCGCACTTCGGCGCGCAGCGGCCCGTGCGCGACGATCTCGCAGCTTTCGGCGGGCGCGCATTCCCGGCCGGTCTCCAGCGCGAAGGGATCGATGTCCCAGGCCTCGTACTCCGTCGGCCGGTCGTCGTAGAAGACGAAACGGTTGGCCTTGCCGGCAAGGGCTTCGTGGCCGCTTGCAAGATGCGTCAGCGAAAGAACGCTTCCGTCCTTGCCCAGCACCGCGCGAAGCCGGCCATTGTCGAGGACGATATCGCCGGCATCCTCGACGCGCACGCTTCTCGGCGCCGTTTCGCTCCGGCCGGCCGAGAAGGGCTCCGCGACGACGCGCTGCAAACGGCCATCGGGCGCGGCGACGATCTCGTCCCGCGCGAAACCGGTGGGATTGAACGGCGTGGTGCCGCCGCCACTCGACAAGTCATCGAGCAGCTTTTGCGAAAGCGCCTCGGCCTGTTCCGCCAGTTCGGCCAACTCCATCCGTGTACGGATATATACCTCGCCGATGCTGCTGCCGGGCAGGATATCGTGGAACTGGTTGGTCAGCAGCACGCGCCAGAGGTTCTCGATCTCGTCGCGTGTCGGCGCCTTCACGTTCGCGAGCATTGCGGCGGTACAAAGCAATTCCAGCGTCTGCAATCGCCCCTCGATCAGGCGGTTGAGCCGCTTGACCTCGGTCTGGCTGGTATAGGTGCCGCGGTGGTACTCGAAATAGAGCTCGCCCTCGATCGTCGCGAAGTCGCCGGCTTCGCGTTCAAGACGGTCGTAGAAGTCGTTCGGGTCGCGGGTGGTGCTTTTCGGCACGCCCAGCAGATCGCCGGTCCGCCGCAGCGTTTCGATCATGGTCGCGTTCGGCCCGCCGCCGCCGTCGCCATAGCCGAACAGATAGAGCGCCTCGCCCGAGCGGTCGGCGTCCTTGTAGTTCGCGGCGTGGTAGCGCAGCTCCTCGACGGTGCCCATGCCGGTATAGGTGTCGGACGGCGGAAAATGCGTCAGCACCGCGCTGCCATCGATGCCGCGCCAGTGAAAGCTGTGATGCGGCGGCACGGTGAAGCGGTTCCACGACAGCTTCTGCGTCAGGAAGCGGTCCATGCCGGCCTCGCGCATCAATTGCGGCAACTGCCCGGCATAGCCGAACACGTCGGGGTTCCAGAAAATGCGGGAGCGCGCGCCGAAGGTCTTCTCGAAATAGCGCTGGCCGTAGAGGAATTGCCGGCAGATCGACTCGCCGCTCGGCAGGTTGCAATCCGGCTCGACCCAACTCCCGCCGATGGGAATCCATTGGCCGTTCGCGACCTTGGCACGGATGCGCGCGAAGAGATCGGGATCGCTCTCTTCCATCATCACATATTGCGCCGCCTGGGAGCAGGCGAATTTGAATTCGGGATACGCCTCCATCAGGGCCAGGACGTTGGCGAAGCTGCGCTGGCATTTGCGCCGCGTCTCCTCGATCGGCCACAGCCAGGCGGTATCGATATGGGCGTGGCCGATGGCGGTGAGTTCGTGCGCCACGGTGCCGTTCCTCGCCGCAAGCAGCCCGGCCAGAATTGGCCGCCCCGCATCCCAGGTTGTGCGGTCTTCGGGATCGATCAGATTACAGGCACGGTTCAGATCGTGGAGCAGCTTGCCGGCCCAGGTCGTATCGAGCGCGGGCCGCACCAGCTTGGGTGCCACGCCGCCGGTCGAGCGCGGCGTCTGCGGCGGCTCCCGGTCGGCCTCAAGCTGGCGCAGTACGTCGAAATCGTGGAACAGCGACCAGGCGTCGGGATCGAAGCGGCCGATGTCGCAGGCGATGAGCTGATAGGCCTCGGTCGCCGGATGGCCGGCTTCGGCGGCACCGAAGGCTCGGTTGCACGCGATCTCAATATATAGAGTGATAGTCTCGCCGCCCCTGGCGGCCGGCGTCAGGGGAGCGGTGTGACGGCCGCTGTTGAGGCCCTGAACGGAGCGTCCGTCCCGCCAGATCAGGGCCTCGGACCGGGTGTCCCAGTAGAGGTCGACGCGGGCGCCACGCCAGCCTTCCGGAATCTTCACGGTTATCCGCGCCCAATAGGTCGCCCAGAGCGGGCCGAGCGGGGCGCCCAATTCGGCGGGGCGATAATCCAGGTCTTTCGCGCGTTCGAACGGAATGCGGTCGGTCGGTCCGGCCAGCTCGATCCGCTCGGCGGGGGCGCGGTCGGGATAGATGGCGCGGTTCAGCCGCCGCGCGAACTGCTTCAGCCGCGTGCGGGTGTAGCCGGCATAGCGGCCGCGCAGGCGCTGGAATTCGCCGCGCGGGGTTGGCGATCTGTCGTCGGTCATGGCGGCACCTTAGGGCAATTTCCGGGTTTTCTGCACGCGGTTGACAGGCTCGGCCGCCTGTCCCTCTGATCGGCCGGCATGAGCCAGGCCACCGCATCGCTGCAGACGGCGCTCGCGCATGCCGCGCGGCTGCTCGACAGCGATCCGGCGGCGGCGGCGGCGCAGGCGCGCGAGATTTTGAGCGCGGTGCCCGGCCATCCGCAGGCGCGGCTCTGCCTTGGCTCGGCGCAGCGGCGCCAGGGCAATGTCGCCGTATCGCGCGGCACGCTGGAGGCGCTGGCCGCCGAGCAGCCGAAGGCGCCATCGGTCTGGTTCGAGCTCGGCCTGGCGCGCGCCGCGCTGGGCGACACCGAGGCGGCGATCGACGCGCTGCGCAAGGCGACCCGCCTCAATCCCGATTTCGGCGACGCCTGGGCAGCCCTCGGCGAACAATATGGGCTGATCGGCGACGATGCGCGCGCGGCCGATGCCACGGCGCAGCAGCTTCGCCTCGCGACCAAGGACCCGCGCCTGATCGAAGCCGCCATGGCGCTGTGCGACAACAAGCTCGCGGCCGGCGAAAGGCTGCTGCGCGCGTTCCTCAAGACGGATCCGTCGAACATCGCGGCGCTGCGCATGCTGGCGGAGATCGGCGCGCGGCTGGGCCGCTATGGCGACGCGGAAATCCTGCTGGCGCGCTGCCTGGAGTTGGCGCCCGCTTTCGCGGTGGCGCGGCACAACTATGCCATCGTGCTGCATCGCCAGAACAAATCCGAAGAGGCCATCGCCCAGATCGATATCTTGCAGCGCGACGACGCGCGCAATCCCGCCTATCGGGCCCTCAAGGGCGCGGCCTATGGTCAGATCGGCGAATACGCCAAGGCCATCGCCTGCTACGAGGACGTGCTCAAGGCGTTCCCCAACCAGCCCAAGGCGTGGATGAGCTACGGCCATGCGCTGAAAGCCGTGGGCCGCCAGGCCGATTGCATCGCCGCCTATCGCAAATCCCTGTCGCTGGCGCCGACGCTGGGTGAGGCGTGGTGGAGCTTGGCGAACCTCAAGACCGTCGCCTTCGCAGCCTCCGACATCGAGACGATGCAAGCCGGGCTGGCGCGGCCCGATCTGGGCGGCGAGGATCGCTATCATCTGCATTTCGCGCTCGGCAAGGCGCTGGAGGATGCGCGCCGCTACGCCGAAGCGTTCGAACACTACGCGCAGGGCAATGCGCTGCGCCGGACGTCCGTGATCTATGACGCGGACGAGACCTCCGATCATGTCCGCCGCTCCAAGGCCGTGTTCACGCGCGAATTCTTCGCGGCGCGCGACGGCTGGGGAAACCTCGCGCCCGATCCGATCTTCGTCGTCGGGCTGCCGCGCGCCGGCTCGACGCTGCTCGAACAGATCCTGGCGTCTCATAGCCAGGTCGAAGGCACGATGGAGCTGCCCGACATCATCTCCATCGCCCGGCGGCTCTCCGGCCGCAAGGCGCGCAGCCAGGCGTCGAATTATCCCGAGATGCTCGCGGACCTCGCGCGCGAGGAGTTCTCCGACCTCGGCGCCGAATATCTCGAACGCACCCGGGTACAGCGCAAGCTCGGCCGGCGGTTCTTCATCGACAAGATGCCGAACAATTTCGCCCATGCCGGGCTGATCCACCTGATCCTGCCCAACGCGAAGATCGTCGATGCGCGGCGCCATCCGCTCGGCTGCTGCTTCTCGGCGTTCAAACAGCATTTCGCGCGCGGCCAGGCGTTCAGCTACGACCTGACCGAACTCGGCCGCTACTACGCCGATTATGTCGAACTGATGCGCCACATGGACGAGGTCCTGCCCGGGCGCATCCATCGCGTGATCTATGAGCGCGTGGTCGACGATCCGGACGCGGAGGTGCGCCGCCTGCTCGATTATTGCGGCCTGCCGTTCGAGGAAGGCTGCCTGCAATTTTATCAGAACGACCGCGCGGTGCGCACCGCGAGCTCGGAACAGGTGCGCCGCCCGATCTTCCGCGACGGCGTCGATCAGTGGCAGCACTTCGACCCCTGGCTCGGCCCCCTCAAGGCGGCGCTGGGCCCAGTGTTGCAGGATTACACTTAACTGCCTCTTTTTGCGCAGTGCAGCATTTTTCCGCAGCTCGGCCGCCCGCCCGGCATTGACGGGCCCTTTGGCCGGGGTTTCAACTTGTGACACTTGCGAGACTGTAGTTTCGAGTACCACTTTTCCAGGGGACAGGGCATGTGGGGGATTTCGACGGGCGGCCGGGTGCGGCCGGCGCTTTGGCAGGTGCTGCTGACCTCCACGATGCTGACGGGGCCGGCCTTCGCCGCCGATGCCGACAAGCCGGCCGGCATCGAGACCGTGGTGGTCACCGCCGAAAAGCGCTCCGAGGACATCCAGCGCGCGCCGCTCAGCATCCAGGCGTTGCCGACCGAGAAGCTCGAACAACTGCACGTCACGAATTTCGAAGACTATGTGAAATTCCTCCCCAGCGTGACCTATACCGTGGGCGGCGCCGGCGCCGGCAATGGCGGGCCGGGCTTCGCCAATGTCTCGATGCGCGGCGTATCGAGCGGCAATGACGGCAACCATTCCGGCTCGCTGCCGACCGTCGGCATCTATCTCGACGAACAGCCGATCACCACGATCGGCGGCGCCCTCGACGTGCATGTCTACGACATCGCGCGCGTCGAATCGCTGTCGGGCCCGCAAGGCACGCTGTATGGCGCGAGCTCCGAGGCCGGCACGATCCGCATCATCACCAACAAGCCCGATCCGAGCGCCTTCTCGGCCGCCTATGACGTGAGCGTGAACACGGTCGACCACGGCAGCATCGGCTATGGCGGCGAGGGTTTCGTCAACATCCCGCTGGCCGATAACGTCGCCGTCCGCCTCGTCGGCTACAGCGAACACGACTCCGGCTACATCGACAACGTACCGGGCACGCGGTTCTTCCCGACCTCGGGCGTGACGGTGAGCAACGCCTCCATCGCCAAGAACAATTTCAACAGCGTCGATACCTATGGCGGCCGCGCCGCGTTGGAGTTCGATCTCGACGACAACTGGACGATCACGCCGACCGTCATCGCGCAGCACACCCAGACCAGCGGCATCTTCGCCTACGATCCCAGCGTCGGCGACCTGAAGGTACAGCACTTCTTCCCGGAATACGCGCACGACACCTGGGTTCAGGCGGGGCTGACGATCCAGGGCAAGATCGCCAATCTCGACGTCACCTATGCCGGCGGCTACATGGACCGGCAGATCAACGCCGCCTCGGACTACACCGACTATTCGTTCTTCTACGACACGCTGTACGGCTACGGCGCCTATATCAACGACAACCACGGCAATTTCATCGATCCGAGGCAATACATCTTCGAGAAGGATCACTTCACGAAGATCAGCCAGGAGCTGCGCTTCTCCACGCCGGCGGACAACGATCTGCGCTTCGTCGGCGGGCTGTTCTACGAGCGGCAGGGCCACTACATCCTGCAGAACTACCAGATCGCCAATCTGTCCGACGCCAACGCCGATCCGGGCGTGCCCCAGCTTTCGGTGCCCAACTGGCCGGGCACGCTGTGGCTGACCGATCAGCAGCGCTACGACAACGATTATGCGCTGTTCGGCGAACTCGCCTACGACGTCCTTCCGAAGCTGACCGTCACGCTCGGCGGCCGCGTCTTCTACGCCGCCAATTCGCTGAAGGGCTTCTTCGGGTTCTCCGACGACTATAGTTCGCACACCGGCGTGTCGCAGTGCTTCGCGCCGACCAGTGTCGACAACGGCCCCTGCACCAATCTCGACAAGAGCGTCTACGAATCCGGCTTCACGCACAAAATCAACGTGAGCTACAAGTTCGATGACGACCGCATGCTCTATGCGACGTGGTCGACCGGCTTCCGCCCGGGCGGCGTCAACCGCCGCGGCACGATCCCGCCCTATCAGCCGGACCGCCTGACCAATTACGAGATCGGCTGGAAGACCGCCTGGTTCGACCACACCCTGATCTTCAACGGCGCCGCTTATCTTGAGAACTGGAACAATTTCCAGTTCTCGTTCCTCGGGCTCAATTCCTTCACCGAGATCCACAATGCCGGCGCGGCCCGCATCTACGGCCTGGAAAGCGACGTGACCTGGATGCCGGTGACAGGCCTGACGATCAACGGCTCGGGCGCCTACAACGACTCGCATCTGACCAAGGATTATTGCGGACCGGTCGGCGTTACCGTCTGCCCCGGCACCGCCGACGCGCCGGCCGGCACGCCGCTGCCGACGCCCAAATTCAAGACCAACTGGACGGCGCGCTACGAATTCCCGCTGGTCCGCGATTTCCTCGGCCATATCCAGGCGAGCGTGATCTACCAGGGGGCGAGCTGGCCCGATTTGCGCGTCATGGCGCCCAATCCGGTCACCGGAGTCGACGTGCCGATCCGCGCGGCATTGGGGCGCCAGCGCGCCTTCACCAATGTCGACTTCACGACCGGCATCGAGACCGACAAATGGGCGCTCGAACTGTCGATCCAGAACGCCTTCGACGAGCGCGACGATCTCTACCGCTACGCCGAGTGCACCGTGCAGATCTGCGGTGCCGAGCCCTATGTCGCGACCAACACGCCGCGCCAGATCGGATTGCGGTTCAGCCAGAAGTTCTGAGCTCCGGTCGAGTTTAGTCCAGTGCTTCTTCCAGATAGCGGCGGCGGACGTGGCGCTTCAGCGCTGCGCCCGAGAGTTTCGAGCCGGTGGCCGCGACGACGATATCGTCGAAGCTTTTCAAGCTCGCCTGTTCGTGGATGCGCGGGCGCACCCAGGCGAAATAGGGCCTGAAGTCGCCGTTGCCCAGCGCCGGCAGGATCGACGGATCGGCGGCGCAGGCGGTCTCGAACAATTGCGCCGCCAAGGCTTCGCCCAGCGCGTAGTTCGGGAAATAACCGAACAGCGCCGCCGCCCAATGGATGTCCTGCAGGCAGCCCTTGGCGTGGTTGGGCGGCACGCGGCCGAACAGCTTGGCGAACATCTCGTTCCAGGCGCCCGGAATGTCGTCCACCGCAAGATCGCCCGACAGCAGCGCGCGTTCGAGGCGGTAGCGCAGGATCACATGCAGCGGATAGGAAATCTCGTCGGCGTTGACGCGGATGAAATCGTCGTCGACGCGGCGGAAGAAGTTCAGCACGTTGCGCGGCGCCCAGGACGCCGCCTCGCCGCCGAGATGGTCGTGCAGCAAGGGGCTCAGGAACCGAAGAAACGCCTTGGATCGTCCGGCCATCATCTCCAGCATCAGCGACTGGCTTTCATGCGCGGTCGCGCCGCGCGCGAAGCCGACGGGCGAGAAGGCGAGCTTGCGCGGCAGGTTCAGCTCGTACATCGCATGCCCCGCCTCGTGCAGCGTCGCCGTCACGGAATAGCGGAACTTGTCCTCGCTGTAGCGCGTCGTGAAACGCACATCGCCCGGCGAATGCGGCATCGAGAAGGGATGCGGCGCCTCGTCGATGCGGCTGGTCTCGGGCGAATGGCCGACGACGGCGGCCAGCTTTTGCGCCAACGCCTTCTGGCGCTCCTTGGAGAAGTCGCCGCCGAATTCCAGAACCGCGGGCCACGATTTCTGGCGCTCGCGCACCTCGGCGAGGATGCTGGGCAGGTTGGCGGCCAGATCGTCGAAGATCGGATCGATGATGGCGGAGGTCAGGCCCGGATCCATCTCGTCCATCATCGCGTCGTAAGGCTGAAGGCCGAGCGCGGCGCCCTTGGCGGCCGCCACCTCCTTGTGGATCGCCATCAACGTCTTGAAACCCGGCGCGAACAGCGCGAAGTCGCTGGTGGCTTTCGCCTCCAGCCACGCCGCCTGCAGCGCCTGGCTGACGCGGGCGCGCTCGACGACCAGATCCTTGGGCACCGCCGCGCGGTGCACCCAGAGCCGGCGCATCTCCTTGAGATTGGCGCGATCGGCTTCGTCGAGCGCGTCGGCATAGCCTTGGGCCTCGTCGAGCAGGGCGCCGACCTCGGGCGAGCCGGTGAGATCGGATGTGACCTCCGCCAGCGCGCCGCGCTGTTCGCCGCGCGCCCAGCTTCCGCCCTTGGGCATGTTGGTCTGGGCGTCCCAGTCGATCAGCGCCTCGATGCTGGCGAGCTTGCACGACAGCGCGAACTTCGCCGCCGCGCGGGCGTAGGGATCGGCCTGGAGGGATGACATGACGGTGCCCCGGATTGTGCGGGGCGAGAGTAGGGGGAGGACGGGCGGTTTCCTACCCTCCCCTTGAGGGAGGGTGGTTTCAGATCACCATCTGGGTCTGGATCACCATTGCCACCAGCTTGCCGTCGGCGCGGGTGATGGTGGTCTGCCAGACCGAGCTGCGGCGGCCGACATGCAGCGCCACGGCCTCGGCGAACACCGGCTCGCCGGCCTTGGCCGCGCCGATGAAGTTCGTCTTGCTTTCGATCGTGGTCGTGGCCGCGCCCTCGGGCAGGTTGAGGAAGGCGCCGCAGGAGGCGACGATGTCGGCCAGCGACATCAGCGCGCCGCCATGCAGCGTGCCACCGGAGCGGCAGAGCTCGTTGCGGGCGGCGAGCGTGGCGCGGACGCGCTTGGGCGTCGCCTGGGTGATCTCCAGCCCGATCAGCTTGGGGAAGGGCTGCTCGGCCGGGGTGAGGCGCGGCAGGGCCACGGGTTCGCTGTCATTGGCGGGAAGAAGCTTGGCTGTATCGACGTGAAGCATCTTGGCCTCCTGCTGCACCGGATCGGCACGAAGATCGTGCCCGTTATCCGGGACTGAAACCTGCATGCGACATCTCTGCACGGATCGTGCCTGTCCCAATCTTGGACTCGCGCTCCGCATTCAGGATTTGTTTTTCACGCGGAGGCTAGGTTCGCCGCCGCAAACGACCGCAAACGCTCGTGCTCGACCGTCTCACCGCGCCTTGGCTCGACCGCTCCAACTATCCGTTGGATTGGAACGGCCCCGTCGCGCGCGCCGCGACGACGCAAATCGATCTCGGCCAGCCGATCTTCGAACTCTTTGCCAAGGCCGCGTCGCGCCATCCCGACCGCATCGCGCTCGACGATGGTGCGCGGTCCCTCAGTTATGCCGAGACGCTGGCGGCGGCGCGCGCGCTGGCGCAGCGGATCGCCTCTGAAACGGCGCAAGGCGATCTCGTCGGCATTCTGCTGCCGTCGTGCTGCGACTTTTCCGTCGCCATGCTGGCCTGCCTCGCGGCGGGGCGGCTGTTCGTGCCGCTCGATTCCCATTATCCGCAGGCCTGGCTCGCGGGCGTGGTGAAGGATTGCGGCATGGCCGCCGTGATCGGCCGGTTCGACGACGCCGAAACCGACCAGCTCGTGCCGCAAGGCGTGCGCCGCATCGATCTTGGCGAGTCCAAGATTTCGCCCGCCGTGCCGTTCGCGCCGGTGGGACCCGACGCGCCGGCCTTCGTTCTGTTCACCTCCGGCAGCACCGGCAAGCCCAAGGGCATCGTCAACAGCCAGCGCGCCTTGCTGCGCCGCGTGGCGCAATATGCCGAGGCCGCGCATATCGACGAGACCGACCGCTTCCTGCCGCTGAGCTCGGAATGCACCATCGCGGGCCTGCGCGAACGCTTCACGGCGCTGTTGAGCGGCGCCACGCTGCATCTCATCGACGTGCAGCGCGCCGGCGCGCGCGCGATCCTGGACCGGCTCGCCGGCGTCACCCTCGTCTATGCCGTGCCGGCGCTGCTGCGCTCGCTGACGCCGCTCGGCGCGGCGCCGTCCTCGCTGCGCGTGCTGCGCGTCGGCGGCGAGGCGGTGCTGTGGAGCGACATCGACGCGCTCCGGGCCTGGCTGCCGCCCGATTGCCGCATCGAACTGGGTTACTCCTCGACCGAGGCGCCGATCATGCAGTGGTTCGTGCCGGCGGATTTTCCGCGCGAGGGCGAGCGCGTGCCGCTCGGCTATCCGCTCGCCGGCAACGCGCTGGCGGTGGTCGGCGAAAGCGGCGAGGCCGCGACGCCGGGCGACGCCGGCGAACTCGTGCTGCGCAGTCCCTATGTCGCGCTCGGCCGCTGGGTGGACGGCAAGGTCGATGCCGGCGATTTCCCGGCCGATCCGAACGATCCTTCCTGCCGCATCCATCGCACCGGCGATTTGGTGTGCCTGCGCGCCGACGGGCTGATCGACCTCGTCGGCCGCAAGGACCGCCAGATCAAGATCCGCGGCGTGCGCGTCGAGCCCGGCGAACTCGAAGCCGCCATCCGCCGCCGGCCCGGCATCCGCGACGTCGCGGTCTATCCGCGCCGCGTCGGCGCGCAGTGGTGGCTCATTGCCTATGTCGTCGGCAACAGCGTGGGCCTCAAGGCGGCACTGCGCGACTCGCTGCCGGCCGCGCTGCAGCCGCAGCGCATCCATTGCATCGATGCCATTCCCCGGCTGGCCAGCGCCAAGCTCGACAGGACGGCGCTCGCCGCCCTCGACGAGGACCGGCAGCGCCAGGAGGTCGAATGCGCCGCGCCGGCGAGCGCCGCGCCGCTCGGCAAGACCGAGGAGACCGTCGCCGCGATCTGGCGCCGCGTCCTGAAGCGCGACCGCATCGGGCGCGACGACGATTTCTTCGACTGCGGCGGGGATTCGCTTTCCACGCTCGAACTCATGTTCGCCCTCGAAGAGGCGCTCGCCGTCCGCCTGCCGGTAACGGCGATCTATGCGGCGCCGACGATCGCCCGCCTCGCCGCCGCGATCGACGACCGCCGCGTGGCGGAATTCTCCCCGCTGGTGCCGATCAAGGACGGCATGGGCATCCCGCTTTTCATCGTGCACGGCCTCGGCGGCAATGTGATGGAGCTGTTCGCCGCCGGCCGGCGCATCGCGGGCGACGCACCGGTCTATGCCATCCAGGCGCGCGGCGTCGACGGACGCGAAACGCCCGCCACCGCCATCGCCGCGATGGCGGACGACTACATCGCCGAGATCCTCAAACTCTGTCCCCATGGGGCCTTCCACCTCGCGGGTTATTCGTCGGGCGGCCTTATCGCCTTCGAGATGGCGCGGCTGCTGGCGCGGGCCGGCGAGCCGCCCGCGTCGCTGACGCTGATCGACGCGCAGACCAGCGCGGAGAACTGGCCGTTCGCCGTGTGGCTCGGGCTTCTGTCGCGGCGCGCCGCCCATCATGCACGCGCCTTGCGCGCAATCCCGACGGGCGAGCGCCTGCGCTATGCGCGAACGGCCGCCCTGTCCTTCGGTCACAAGCTCCTCTTGCGGCTCGGACTGGAGCAAGCGGCGGCCGAGCAGGTCCCCGGCCTTCGCATTCCTTCGGCGCTGCAGGCGGTGGCCGATGCGACGACCATCGCCATCGCGCATTACGCGCCCGGTTTCTACAATGGGCCCGTGCATCTCATCGTGCCGCGGATTCCCGATCCGCAGCGTCCCGATCCGGCGCTCCTGTGGCGCGACCGCTGCGCCGCGATGACGGTGAGCGTCGTGCCGGGCGATCACCGTTCCATGGTCAGGGGCGAGAACGCGGCGCGGCTCGCGGCCGTGTTGTCGGAGGTTGTTGCGGTCTGAGTCATGTGCGGTTGCTCCACGGCGGAGACGCCGTTTGGGTATGCCTGCAATGATGGGGATGTGAGTGATTTGGTGCCTGGACCGACTCGGTTCAAGGGGCGGGCGGAAATTTTTTCCGGCGTGATTTTCGGCGCGGTTATCCGACAGAGGATTCACGCGGAGCCGCGGAGAACGCGGAGGATTTGAATTTGTTGCGGGGATAAGTTTTTCGATTGCGATGCGGCGGACGATATTTTCTTGCCGCGAAAATTATTTTTGCAGCGCTATGACGCCGCGACGGCGAGGCTCCAGCCGCGCTCGCGTTTCCAGCTTCGCGTCAGCGCGAAGACGCGTTCGGTCAGCACGAGGTCGCCGATCAATATCCCCACGAGAGACGCCACCGGTCCGAACAGCAGGAGCAGCGCGGCGGTCGTGGTGAGCGCCACGACGCTCGAGATCACGCTGGCGCTGGCGAGCGGGCGGAAGGCGCGCGCCGCCTGCAGCAGCACCGCCTCGGGCGCGCGCCAGGCGCGCACCGCCATGATCGCGGCCCACAGCACGACGACGAGGAGGATGTCGCCGAGGCCGTAATCGGATTTCAGGATCGCGCGCGGGAACCAGGCCAGCGCCGCCGCCGACAGCGCCAGGGTGAGGACCCAGATCGCCGCCGCGGCGGAGCGGAATTCGCGCACGCAGCGCTCGGTGCCGGCGCGGTCGCCGTTCATCAGGGTACGGACCATCAGCGGGCGCTCGCGGTCGGGCAGGGCGGTCAGGCAGAGCGACACCGGCCGCATGAACAGCGAGCCCGCCGCGATCAGCGCGAAGGCCTTGGGGCCGGCGAAGAAGGTCACGAGATAAGCATGCGCGTTGAGCGACAATTCCGAGGTCACCACGCCGAGCAGCGCCCATTGCGTCATCTCGCGCCAGATCGGGGCATAGGCGGCGAGCGCGCCGTCGCGCAGCGAGCGGAACTGCCGCACCAGGAAGCCGCGGCCGAAGACCGCCAGGCCCGCGCCGGCGCTGAAGCACAGCACGACGGCCGCGCTCGCGATGCTCAGATCCCGCAGGGCGGCCAGCGTCGCGAGCCCCGCCACCAGGAGGACGCCATAGGCGATATCCGACAGCACGGCCCGCAGGGGCCGCTGGGTCGCATAGGCCAGCCAGCGCGCGAACCAGCGCAGGCACATCACCCCGCCATAGAGGCCGAGCAAGGCCGCGCTCGCCCCGTCGGCGCCGCTGGCCGCCATCAGGGCCGCCACCGCGACGCTCGCGACGAGGCAGAAGACGAGATTGGCCTTCATCAGTGTTGGCAATTCGCGCCAATCGCTGTCGCCGGGCCGGCGCGTGGTGGCGAGCGGCGCGCCCAGGAGCGCGACCGAGATTCCGAGCCAGAACGGGACAGCCACCAGCACGAAGGCGAACAGGCCGAAAGCGGCCGGCGCCATGGTCTTGAGGAACAGGATCGAGGCCAGGAAATGGGCGCCCGCCATGGCGAACGGGCCCAGCGCCGCCAGCGCGTGGCGCCGCGCGGCGGCGAACCGGCCGGCCGTCCCATCCCGGGGCAGTTCACGCGAGGATGCGCCGTTCATGGCCGGCGCGGCGCAAGCGCCATGCCTAAGAAAAAGTAAACGGCGCCGGGGGACCGAAGCCGTTCAGGAAGAACAATCCGTCTTTCTAATGTCCCGAGTCAGATATTCGCAGCACGCGGTGTCATCCGCCGCGAATGCGGCGGACCCAGTTGAAATCTGCGCAGATTTCAACTGGGTGGCCCGCATTCGCGGGCCATGACACCTGTAGTTTGAATCCAGCGAACGGCGCTGGTGTCGAGAAAGCTCAAACCGAAACGACTCTAATAAGCGTCCGCGATGCCCTCTTCGGTCTCGCGGATGGCTTCGTTGGTCAGGCGCAGCGCCTCGGCGCGATGGCCCGCCTTGTTGTGCTCGGCCGCCTCGAGTTCCCCCTTCGCGGCGCGCAGGTCGTCGAGCGCGGCGTGCATGTGCGGCTGGGCCGCCAGCGCCTGGCCGATGAACACCCCCGCCGTCAGCGTCGCCGCCAACGCCGCCACGCCCAATCCCGTCTTTACACTCCTATTCACGTTCCCACTCCCGTCCTTGGCCACGGCAAAGGCGCCGCGCCGGGAGTTTGTCCCGCGCCAGGCACACCGGCCTAGTGGGTCGCGTATGGCGGAAAGATGAAATATTGGACATGTTCGTTTTGTAGGCAGAGAAAACACTTGATCGCGCTGGCCGGTACGATCCCGGACCGGGCAGTGGCGAATTTTGGAACGCTGGGACGGCGACCTGATTATTTTTGACTTCCCAGCCCCGGCGCGGCCCGAAACCTGCTTATTTCCCTCGCTATACGAGTGTTGGCGCTGATAAAACGTGGCGGATTGAGACACTTATAAAATTCTTATGTCGCCCGGATTGGGGTTTGGCGGTGGCCGGGCCGCTGGGTGCGCGTGCGAGTGGGGACTGGGGTGACGGGTTTTCGAAAGGACGTGTTTGCGCTCACGGGCGCCGGCCGAGCGGCATTGGCGCTCGGCGTCCTTGCGCCGCTGGCCGCCTTGCCCGCGGCCGCGCAGGTCCTGCCCGGCGCCGTGCAGCCCGGCCGCGACCGGCAGGGTCCCGCCGCGCCGCCGCAGCCCGACTTCGATTTCAGCATCGTCACGCCGCACCGCTCCGCCGTGCCGCGCGCGGTCGACGAGGTGCGCTTCAAGCTCGCCGACATCAAGGTCGTCGGTTCGGCCAAGATCGCGGCCGAGCAATTCCGCCCGCTCTATGCCGGGCTGATCGGCAAGGACGTGACGCTGGGCGACATCATCGATGTCGCCGACGCCATCGAGAAAGCCTATCGCGACAAGGGCTACCTGCTGGTGCGCGCCTTCGTGCCGCCGCAGCGCGTGCGCGACGGCGTGTTCACCATCAATGTCGTGGAGGGCTATCTCGGCGCCGTCACCGTGCAGGGCGGCGACAACGCCACGCGGCGCGACATCGACGGCTATCTGCGCCCGGCGATGCTGTCGCGCCCGCCCAGCCTCGAAGTGGTGGAGCGCGGCCTTCTGCTCACCAACGACATCCCGGGCGTCAGCGCCGCCGGCGTGCTGAAGCCCTCGCCCGACAAGCCCGGCGCCTCCGACCTGGTGGTCGACATCTCCCAGCCGCCGATGACCGGCGGCGTCTCGGTCGACGACCGCGGCTCGCGCTTCTCCGGCATCTGGACGGTGCAGGGCGATGTCGAGTTCAACTCGATCTTCGGCGCCGACCAGCTCGCCGCCACCGTCACCTCCTCGCCGAGCTCGCTGGAGCAGATCGCCGGCACGCTGCGCTACCGCCGCGCCATCGGCGACGACGGCCTGGTCGGCACGCTGGTCGGCACGGTCACCCATGGCGAGCCGGGCTCGACGCTGTCCGCCTTCAACGTGCTGACCGACAGCTGGGCGGCCGGCGGGCGGCTGACCTATCCCTTGATCCGCAGCCGGGCCGAGTCGCTGATCCTGGACGGCGGCTTCACCGCGCAGGACGCCCGCGTCGATGTCGCCGGCCCGGTCAGCCACGACCAGTGGCGGGTGATCGACCTCGGCGGCAGCTATCAGCGCGCCGGCTTCTGGGGCAATGCGGTGTGGACCTCGACCTT
This sequence comes from Rhizomicrobium sp., assembly GCA_037200045.1. Taxonomy (NCBI): domain Bacteria; kingdom Pseudomonadati; phylum Pseudomonadota; class Alphaproteobacteria; order Micropepsales; family Micropepsaceae; genus Rhizomicrobium; species Rhizomicrobium sp. Next base: position 631,800 of record JBBCHM010000002.1, on the reverse strand, counting down.
CGATGTGTCGCAGGGCCTGCCGATCCTGGGCGCCACCGCCAATGGGGCGCCGACGCTGTCGCGGCTGGGCGGCCACACCGATTTCACCAAGCTGACGGGCACGACGCGGCTGGTCCTGCCGCTCGGCGGCGCGTTCAGCACCGCGCTGAACGCGCAGGGCCAGGTCGCGTTCGACCGGCTCATCACCGGCGAGCAGATTGCCTTCGGCGGCACCCAGATCGGCCGCGGCTACGATCCCGGCGCGATCACCGGCGACCACGGCCTGGGCGGCTCGGCGGAGCTGCGCTACGACATCCGCTTCGCCGATTTCTTCGTCCAGGGCCTGCAGCCTTATGTCTACGCCGACGCGGCGGAGACCTGGTACATGAACCACAGCCTGTCGCTGCCCAATCAGAATATCGTCTCGGTGGGCGGCGGCGTGCGGTTCTGGCTGCCGTATAATATCGCCGGGGCGATCGAGGGCGCCCATACGACGCACGCGGTGCCGGGCAGCGACGCGGGCAAGGAATCGACCAAGCTGCTTCTCGATCTGGCCGTCAGGTTCTAGTGGAACAGACACGATGAACAAGACCAACGCCGCCATCGTCCGCATGCTCCTCCTGGGGACGAGCTGCCTCAGCGCCTTCGCGGTCGGCGCGGCGCGGGCCCAGCCGGCCGGCGGCAGCGTCGCGCTCGGCAGCGCGACCATCACCAGCAACGGCGCCAATTCGACGCTGATCGACCAGAAGACCGGCAAGCTGGTCATCAACTGGGACAGCTTCAACATCGCGGCCGGCGGCACGGTGCAGTTCAAGCAGCCCGGCGCGTCTTCGATCGCGCTCAACCGCATCCTCGGCGCCGATCCGAGTTCGATCTACGGCAACCTGCTCGCCAACGGCCAGGTGTGGATCGTCAACGGCAATGGCGTGATGTTCGGCCAGGGCTCGCGCATCACCGTCGGCGGTCTGATCGCCACCACCGCCGACATCGCCGATGGCGATTTCGCGGCGGGCAATTACAATTTCTCCGGCGGCACCGGCGCCTCGGTCGTCAACCAGGGTACGATCCGCACCGGGCGCGGCGGCTATGCCGTGCTGTCGGGCGCCGGCGCCTCGAACAGCGGACTGATCTCGGCCGACACCGGCACCGTGGTGATCGGCGGCGCTTCGGCCTTCACGATCGATTTCCAGGGCGACGGCCTTTTGAGCTACGCGGTGACGACGCCCGGCGGGCGCGCCACCAGCGGGCCGACCGGCGCCTCGAATTCCGGAACGATCAAGGCGGGCCATGTCGTGATGACGGCGCGGGCCGCCGCCGGCGTCGCCGACGCGGTCGTCAACAACACCGGCATGATCTCGGCGTCGAGCGCGCGGGTGCAGAACGGCGAGGTCATCCTCGACGCCGGCGACGGCGATGTGAGCGTCGGCGGCACGGTCAGCGCGACGGGCACGGGCTCGGGCACGACCGGCGGCGATGTGACGGTCACCGGCCGCAATATCACGGTCGCGGACGGCACCAAGATCGACGCCAGCGGCGATGCCGGCGGCGGCACGGTGAGGATCGGCGGCGACCTGCACGGCGCCGGCCCGACGCCGGACGCCGCGAACACCACCGTCGGCACCGCGACGATCAAGGCGGACGCGACGCACACCGGCAATGGCGGCACGGTCGTCGTGTGGTCGAACGGCACGACCGATTTCGCCGGCGTGGTCAGCGCCAAGGGCAGCACGGCCGGCGGCGATGGCGGGCTGGTCGAGACGTCGGGCCACACGCTCCATGTCGCGCCGACCGCGAGCGTCGACACCCGCGCGCCGAAGGGCGCCACCGGCACCTGGCTGCTCGATCCGGACAGCATCGTCGTCGCCGCCGACTGCACGGGATGCGATCCCGATTCGACGCTCGTCACCCCGGCAACCATCACCGGCTCGCTCGCGACGACCGACGTGACGCTCGAAGCGACCACCGGCATCGACGTCGTCGATCCGGTCATCTACAGCAGCACGCACGCGCTCAGCCTGCTGTCCGAGGGCGACATCAACGTCCTGGCCTCGGTCCAGAACACGCTGGTCAGCGGCGGCGGCGCCATCAATGTGATCGCCGGCTGGGACGGCACGACGCTCGCTCCGGCGTCGTTCACCGCCGCCGGCGTCTACGGCAACAACAGCGGCTCGGTCTTCGTGGGCGACGCGGCGGACGGTGTGGTCGCGGTCGGCGCCGCCAGCGGCACGACGACGATCGCCGGCGATGCCGTGATCGTCGGCAACGACGATTTCTATGCCCAAATCGGCTTTCACGGCGCCGGCGGCGGCGCCATCGTCGTCCGGGCGACCGACACCGTCGGTCTCTCGGCCGGTTCCGCCGACGGGGCTTATGCGCAGATCGGCAACGGCGCGCGCAACGGCGACGTCACCGGCAACGTCGCCGGCAATATCGACATCGCGGCCGATGGCGACCTTAACCTGTTCGCCGGCGAAGGGACGGGTGCGGGCAACTGGATCGGCAATTTCACCGCCGGTTCCGGCGTCGGGGCGGGCAATGTCTCGCTCGTCGTCGGCCAGGTGACCTATTCGGGGACGGCCGGCCCGCTGGGCGCGATGCTGCTCGCCGATCTGGGCACCACCGCGCACGCCGGCAGCGGCGGCAATGTCGTGTTCGGGGTCACCGATCCGCAGACCGATTTCATCAACAAATATCTCGGCGTCGGAGCGATCGACTACTCCAGCCCGCACGCGTTCACGCTGCTCTCGACCGGAAGCATCACGCTGCCCTATTCGATCCAGAACGACGGGACGGGCGATCTCACCGTCCTCGCGGGCTGGAATCCGAGCGTCGCGCCCGCCGACGTGCTCACCACGCCGGGCGCCTATGGCAATCTCGTCACCGAAATCGATGACGGCCAGGGGATCGAGGTCAACGCGAATGTCTGGGTGGTCGGCGCGCCCAACATCTCCCTCGTCGACACCAATCCGGGCAGCCATGGCGGCTTCGTCGTCGGCGCGTCCGGCACCGGAACGGCCATCGGCAGCAAGGGCGGCACCACGACCGTCGGCGCCGGACAGATCTATATAGAGGGCCTCACCGGCTACGCCCAGATCGGCTACCACGCGGACGGCGGGACCGGCGCGATCAATGTGATCGCCAACGGCGTGCCGGGCAACAACGGCCTCACCGGGATCAATGCCTGTTTCGACGGCGCCGCGAATATCTGCCTGATCGGCGGCCGGGACGGTCTGACGGCGCCGAACGGCAACACGCCCTATGCGCAGATCGGCGATCTCGGCCTGGGCGTCGCCGGCACGGCGAGCAGCGCCATCAACGTCTCGGCGACCGGCAACATCGCGATCGCGGGCGGCGGCATCTACGACAGCAATGAAGGCTACGATCCGTCGATCGCCAATGCCTATGGCCAGATCGGCAACGGCGATGCCAGCCGCACAGCGGTGCAGACGGTCAGCGGCGCGATCACCGTTCAGGCGGGTGGCCAGACGAATTTCGCCAGCAGCGCCGGCGCCGGTTCGCCGGCCTGGCTCGGCAACCGGACCGGCGCCGGCGGCAGCCAGAGCGGCGACGTCACGGTGCTTGCCGGTTCGTTGAATGCCAGCACAAGCCCGGAGGCGATGTTCGTCGAGGATCTGGGGACGAGCGCGACCAGCGGCGGCAACCTCGTCATCGGCCTCAGCGGCACCGGCGATAACGGCCTGGCCGCCGGGGACTACAACAGCCCGCACGACTTCACCTATCTGGCGGGCGGCAACGTCTATGTGGTCGGGTCGATCAAGAACGACGGCACGGGCGCCATCACCCTGGTCGCGGGCTGGGACGGCCACACGCTCGGTCCCGCCGTCCTCGGCCAGGCCGGCGCCTATGGCAACAACGACGCGACGCTCACCATCGGCGGCGATTACGCCAGCGGCAACGTCTCCGTCGGCAGCGCGGGCGGCGCCACCACCGTGCTGGGCGGCGACGTCGACATCGCCGCCGTCTGGGGCAATACGCAGCTCGGCTATCACGGCGCGGGCACGGGCGACATCACGGTCCGGGCGACCGGCGATATCGATGTGTTGGGCGGCGATCCGAACGCGGACGGCTACTACGCCATGATCGGCAACGGCAAGCCGACCGCGCCCAATTTCACCGGCTCGGTCGGCGGCAACATCCAGCTCTCGGCCGGCGGAACGTTCATCCTGGAAACCGCGACCGAGGAATGCGGCGAGTGCGGCGATCCGGTCACCATCTTCATCGGCAACGTCGCCGGCACCGGCGGCCAGGCGAGCGGCAACCTCACCATGCTCGCCGCCGATTTCGACGACAATTACGACGCCAATGGCGGCTTCGGCAACGTGCTGGGCGCCAATATCCTGCATGGCGACGTGACGGTCGGCGAGACCGATCCGCAGAACGCGATCTCGCTCTCGGACGGCGGCGTCTACAACAGCAGCCACACGCTGACCCTGCTGTCCGCCGGCGATATCAACATCGCGGGCGGATTCCAGAACGCCGGCAGCGGCGCGATCACGCTCGTGGCGGGATGGAACGGCGTCTACGATCCCAATGCGATCGGCGCGGCCGGAACATACGGCGTCGACAACCAGGGCACGATCGTCATCGGCGGCTATGACGCCGCCGGTTTCGCCGGCATCGGCGCCGCGCAGGGCGATCTGCGTCTCTACGGCGCCAATCTCTACCTCGACGCGGACAACGGCGCCGCGCAGCTCGGCTATCACGGCGCCGGCGGCGGCAACATCGTCGTCGCCATGACCGGCAATATCGAGGGCTATGGCGGCAACGCGGCGGGCTACGACGCGCTGCTCGGCAATGGCGGCCTCGACGGCGATGTCGGCGGCGACGTCACCGGCAACATCTCGCTCAGCGCCGGCGGTTACACGACCTTCACCGACAAATACGTCAATTCGGCCCTGGTGGGCCGCAGCTGGCTCGGCAATGTCGCGGATGCGGGCGACAGCGAGAGCGGCGACGTCACGGTGCTGACCCGCGGCGGCTCGTTCCGCGGCGACTACATGACGGCCGATCTCGGCGGCGCGCCGGGCACCGGCGGCGACGTCTTCTTCGGCTTCACCGATCCGGCGGTCACGCCGATCACGCTGGGCGGGATCCATTACAACAGCTCCAACGATTTCACCTGGGCGGCCGCGGGAAGCCTGACATTGCGCGGCGGCGTGACGAACGGCGGCACCGGCGCGGTTACGCTGGTCGCCGGCTGGGACGGTCACACGGTCGGCGGCGCGGCCGATCTCAAGGCGGCCGGGGCCTATGGCCGGGCCGGCACGGCGCTGACGCTCGGCGACAACGCCAATCAGTTCGAAAACATTTCCGTCGGTTCGGCGAGCGGGCTCACGACGGTTCTCGCCGACGATCTGACGATCGCGCCGAAGAGCGGCTACTACGCCCAGCTCGGCTATCACGGCGCCGGCGGCGGCGAGATCGATGCGTTCGTCTCCGGCAATCTGACGCTGCAGGCCGGCAGCGGCGCGACCGACTACGCGATGATCGGCAACGGCTCGCTGAGCGGCGACGTCACCGGCGACGTCTCCGGCAAGATCGACGTCGAGGTCCCGTTCGGCACGACCGGATTCCACGACGGCGCCGGCGGCGCGCGCGCCTGGCTCGGCAATGTGACGAGCGGCGACGGCAAGGCGAGCGGCGACGTCACGATCCTCACGGATTTCGGCACCGTGCCGACCGACATGCTCGTGGCCGATCTGGGCACCAGCGCCGACACCGGCGGCGACGTCTTCTTCGGCTACATCGATCCCAATGATGGCCAGGTCAGCTTCGGCGGGATGGCCTACAACAGCCCGCACGATTTCACGATCGCCTCGCCCACCGATCTGCTCATCGGTACATCGATCCAGAATGCGGGCACCGGCGAGGTCACGATGGTGGCCGGCTGGGACGAGCACACGATCGGCTCCTCGGCCGTGCTTCTGGCGGCCAACGCCTATGGCCTGCACGATTCGACCTTGACGATCGCCGGCGACGACGTGGCGGCGGGAAGCGCCGGCGGCCTGACCACCGCGCTCGGCACCGATATCGTGCTGACAAGCGGCGAGGGTTACGCCCAGCTCGGCTATCACGGCGCGGGCACGGGCGCGGTGAACGTCATCGCGCTGGGCGCGCTCACGCTCGACGGCGGCACCGACACGGCGCATTTCGCGCAGATCGGCTCGGGCTCGATCTTCGGCGCCGACACGGATGCGGGCGACGCGAACGTCGCGGCGTCGTCGGTCCAGGCGAGCGGCTTCGCGTCCGTCGTGGCCGACGATCTTTCGCTGACCGCGGGCGCCGTCGGCAATTCGAACGCGCCGCTCCAGATCGCGGCCAATACGCTGACGCTGGCCACGGCCGGCGGCGACGCCTACCTGACGACGCCCACGAGCCTCGCCATCGCCGGCGCCGATCTCGCCGGCGGCAATCTGACGATCGCCGCGGCCGGCGCGGTCACGCAGACGGGCGCGATCCTCGCCGGCCTGCTGAACGTCTCGACCGCGTCCGGCGCGATCACGCTGACCAATGCCGGAAACGCGGTTGCCGGCACGGTATCGTTGTCCACGCCGGGCGCGGCCAGCTTTACCGACTCGCTCGACCTCTCGATCGGCGCCGGCACGGTCGGCGGCACGCTCACCCTCGTCGGCCCGAGCATTTCGCAGACCGGCGCGATCGTCGCCGCCGGTCTCAACGCCACCGCGACCAGCGGCGCCATCGTGCTCGACCATGCGGGCAACAGCTTCGCCGCCCTATCGCTGTCCACGACGGGCGCGAACGACGCCTCCGTCACCGACGGCTCGGCCGTCGCGCTCGGAGCGTCAGTCGTGGGTGGCACGCTGACCTTGTCGAGCGCCGGCGCCATCACCCAGAGCGCGGCGATCACCGCCGGAACGTTGAACGCGTCCACCAGCGGAGCCGACATCACGCTGGGCAATGATGCCAACCAGATCGGTGTCGCGACGGTGACGACCGGCGGCGGCGATGCGCGGGTAAACAGCGACGGTTCCATGGTCCTGGCCGGCGTCGATGTCGGCGCGGGAAGCGCGGGCTTTGGTTCGTCGCATGGTTCGCTCTCGCAGACCGGCGCGATCGTCGCCGGAGACCTTGAAGCCACCGCATATGACAACGTCACGCTGACCAACGGCCAGAACGTCTTCAGCGCGCTCAACACGGGGAGCCTGGCCGGCGCGATCGCCGTCACCGATTCGACCGGGTTCACGTTGCAAGGCGCGAGCACCGGGACAGACCTAAGCATTACGCTGTCGGCGGGCGGCGACATCCGGGAGAACGGCAGCGGCGTCATCGAATCCGCCGGCCCGCTCACGCTCACGACCTCGGCCGGTTCGATCGATCTCGACGGCATCAACGATATTTATGGGCAGATTAGTCTCAACGCGACGGGCGATGCGACTTTGCTGAGCCAGACCTCTTCGATTATCGCCGCCTCAAGCGTCGGCGGCGCGCTCACGCTTGTCTCCGCTGGCGGCATCACGCAGACCGGCGCGATCCAGGCCGGCGGTGTCTCCGCCACGGCCAATGGCGGCGACGTCGTTCTCGCGGATAGCGGCAATGCCTTCTCGTCCTTGACCCTTTCCACGGCCGGCGCGGCCCGCGTGGCGGACTCGACGGCCGTGACGGTCGCCGGCGCCAATGTCGGCGGTACGCTGACACTGGTCGACGCGGCCGGCATCGCGCAGAGCGGCGCGATCGATGCCGCGGCGCTGAACGCGACGGCCAATGGCGGCACCATCGTGCTGACGAACAGCGGCAATTCCTTCGCGGCGCTGACGCTCTCGTCCTTCGGCGACGCGACGATTGCGGACTCAACAGGAGTGACGCTCGGCGCATCGAGCGTCGGCGGGACGCTGACGCTTTCGGCCGGCGGCGCGGTGAGCCAGAGCGGGTCGCTGCAGAGCACCGGGCTCTCGGTCGCGACGACGGCTGGTGCCATCGTGCTGAGCAATGCCGCGAACGCGGTGTCGGGTCTCGTGTCGTTCACCACGCCCGGCGCGGCGAGCTTCGCCGACACGCTGGGCGCCTCCATCGGCGCGTCCGCCGTCGGCGGCGACCTGACGCTGCTGTCGAAGGGCGATCTCGCCTTCGTCGGATCGATCCAGAGCAATGGCGGCGCGATCACGGTGGTCGCCGGCTGGGACGGCACGACCACCAACCCGGCGCAGTTCGGCGCCGGCGGCGTCTACGGCAATGGCGGCGGCAGGGTCGCCATCGGCGGGTCCAGCGGCATCGTCGCGGTCGGCTCGAAGAGCGGGGCGCTCGCGGTCTATGCGTCGAGCGTCGACATCCTGGGCACGAATGGCGCGGCCCAGCTCGGCTATCACGGCGCGGGCGGCGGGTCGATCAAGCTCGTCACGCTGCATGACCTGAACCTCGTCGGCGGCGCGGGCAACGCCCTGCTCGGCAACGGCTCGCTCGGCACGGATGTGAGCGGCAACGTCACCGGCGACATCGACGTGCGCGTCGGCGGCAACGCGATCTTCACCGATGCCGGCAACGCCATCGCCTGGCTCGGCAATGTCGCCAATGCGGGCAGCGAGACCGGCAACCTCGTTCTCGTCGCCGGCAATGTCGGCGGCAACCAAGCCAGCCGCACCGCCGATATCGTCGGCGCCGCGCTCGGCGGCGGCGACGTCACGCTCGGCTTCACCGCCACGGGCGACCAGGGAACGGCCGGAAACTTCAGCTACACGTCCGGCCACACGCTGAACCTTTTGACCGCGGGCAATCTGGTGATCGCCGGCTCCATCCAGAACGCCGGCAGCGGCGCGATCAATCTCGTCGCCGGCTGGGACGGCCATACGCTGGCGCCCGCCTCTTTCGGCCAGTCCGGCGTCTTCGGCGGCGGCGCCAAGGGCGTGACCATCGGCGGCAGCTCCGCCAAGGGCGGCGTCGCCATCGGCAGCGCCGGCGGCACGATCTCGGTCTATGGCGCGAGCCTCGCGCTGTCCGCCGTCAACGGCTATGCCCAGCTCGGCTTCAACGGCCATGGCTCGGGCGCCATCGCGGTGACCACGACCGGCGCGGTGACGCTGACCGGCGGCGGCGCGAGCGGCGCCTTCGCCCAGATCGGCAATGGCGGCCAGAAGGCGAGCGGCAACAACAGCGGCGCCATTTCGATCGCCGCCGGCGGCAATATCGTGCTGACGGCCGGCGCGGGCGGCGAAGCCTATGCCCAGATCGGCCATGGCGGCGCGGAGTCCAACACCGGCTCGACCGGCTACAGCAACAGCGGCGCCATCGGCCTGACCGCGGCGAACCTGACGCTGACGGCCGGCGCGGGAACGGCCGCCTATGTCCAGATCGGCCAGGGCGGCTACAAGAGCGGCCTCAGCCTCGCCGGCGGACAAGCGGTCAATGGCGGGAACATCACCGTCACGGCCGCCCATGCGGTGACGCTGACCGGCAACGGCATCGACGCCTATGCCCAGATCGGCAATGGCGGCAGCCAGAGCAACCTCAACGCGGCGGCCGCGGCCGGCGGCACGGATTCCGGCGTCATCGCCGTCCTCGCGCCGAACGGGCCGAACGGCGCGATCGCGCTCACCGCCGGCGCGGGTCCCAACGCCTATGCCCAAATCGGCAATGGCGGCTATGCCGTCAATTCCGGGCCGACCACGACGGCCGCGAACTTCACGGTGACGGGCGACGTCACCGTCGCCGATCTGGCGCTGGCCGGCGGCGGCGCCAACGGCTATTCGCTGATCGGCAATGGCGATGCCTCGCACAGTTCCTTCGGCACGATCAGCGGCAACGTCGTCATCGACGCCAACGGCGCCATCACCTACACGTCGGGCACCGGCGCGCATTCGCAGGCCACGATCGGCAACTTCACCGGCAAGGGCACGACCAGCGGCACGATCACCGGCGCCAATCCGCCGTCGGAGATCGGCAACGATCCGGGCACGCTCGGCGTCGTCGTGACCACCATCGCCAACACCAAGCCCACCGGCAACAGCACGCTCACGACGATCGACACCGTGGTGGTGCCGGCGGTGGAGCAGAATGGCGGCGCCGCGGCGCTCGCGGCCCATATCGAGACCAACACGCCGCCGCCGCCCGGTCCGCTCGCCTCGCTCAGCGGCAACTCCGGCGACAGCTCGACGTCGAACACGTCGGACGGCGCGACGGTGGTCATCGCCGATTCGCTCGACGGCGCGAAGAAGGCGGGCGTGACCCAGGCCATCCTCGCGGGCATGCTGACCCAGATGAACCCGACCAGCGCGGGCCATACCGTCCATGCCGTCCCGCCGGCGGACCAGGACTTCTCCAGCTGGGGCAACGAGGCCCTGTGGCAATGATGCGGCGGCGATCCACCCTGCTTCTGGCCTGCGCTCTTGTCCTGGGGGCCGCCGCCTATGGTCAAGCCCCGGCGAACGGACCCGACGCGCTCAAGACCTATGTCGAATCCGCGCGGCTCTACAGCGGTGCCGACAACTACGCCGGCGCGGAAGACGCCTATCGCCACGTCCTCGACATCCAGACCGCGCAGTATGGCGCCAATTCGCAGGCCGTCGGCGAGACGCTGGCGGAACTGGCTTTGCAGGTCTCCAACCAGGGCCGTTTCGACGAAGCCGCCGCTTTGTTCCGCCGCGCCTCGCCGATCATCGAGGGCGCGGCCGGCGTCTCGACGCGGGCGCGCTTCGCGTCCTACCAGGCGCTCGACGCCGCCAATCAGCGCAAATACGAGGACGCGCTGAAATACGCCCGCGCCGCCACCGCGCTGCGCCGCGGCGAGGTCGATGCCGCCCGCGCCGCCGCCGTGGCCGACGCCAATGGCAGCGAATATGTCGCCCCGGTGGCGCTCGAAGGCGAACTGGCGCATTCGCTGCGCATCGAGGCGGAGATGGCGCTCCGGCTGGGCGACAATGCGAGCGCGCAGGCCGCCGCCGAAGAGGCGCTCTGGATCATCACCGAGGAGCCGGGCCTGCCGCTGTGGTGGCGTCCCGAGATGATTTCGCTGATGGGCGAGGTCAATGCCGCGCAGGGCCGCGTCGTCGTCGCCGAGCGCGACTTCACCGATGCCTTGGGGATGGACAAGAAATTGTTCGGCGACACCGCGCCGACGGCGCGGGCCCAGCTTCGGCTCGGGCGGTTCTATGCCGAGCAGCAGGTCTATGCCGCGTCGGTCGCGTCGTTCCGCGCCGCCTTCGCGATCCTGGCGAAGGATCCGATCGCCCGCTCGCAGATCGTCTCCGACCAGATCGTGCCGTTTCTCGCCGCGGCCGCCGCGCTGGGCGCGCAGGACCCGGCGCAGAAGGCGGCGCTCGACGCCGACATGTTCCGCGCCGCGCAGCTCGCGGCCTCCGATCTCGCCGACCGCACCATCGCCCGCGTCGCGGCGCGCCAGGCGGCAGGCGACGCGGCGCTGTCCGCCCTGGTGCGCCAGCTCGAACAGGCGCAGGCGGCGCGCGACGATGCGCGGCTCGAACTGGTGGCCGAGAACGCCAAGCCGAATGACGAGCGCAACGCCGCGCTCGCGGCGAAATACGACGCCGATTTCCGCGCCGCCTCGGCCAGCGCCGATACGCTGGCGGGCGAGGTCGCCAAGAGCTATCCGGCCTATGCGCGGCTGGCCGATCCGGGCCCGGTCGAGCTGGCGGATTTCGAGAAGCTGCTCGCGCCGGGTGAGGCGTTCCTCTCCTTCGTGATCGGCGCCAAGGGCAGCTATGCGCTGGTGACGACGCCGAGCGGGCTGGTGACGGCGCCGCTCGCGGCGACGACGCAGAGCCTGGCCGACGATGTCGCGAATCTGCGGGCGGCGTTCGTGCCCAAGCTCGGACGGCTTCCCGACTTCAGCCTGAAGTCGAGCTACGCGCTCTATCGCGAACTCGTCGCGCCGGTCGAGCCGGCGCTGGCCAATGCGAGCCATCTGATCGTGGCGCCGGGCGGCGCGCTCGACAGCCTGCCGCCGGCGCTGCTCGTGACCGCCGAGCCCAAGGACGGCTATGCCAACGCCGACTGGCTGGTGCGCCGTTTCGCCGTCAGCGAAGTGCCGTCGCCGCGCGCGCTGGCCGCCTTGCGCGGCGCCCGGGTCGCGCGCGCGCCGCGCCCGTTCTTCGGCGTCGGCAATCCCAGCTTCACCGGCGCCACCGGGCCCAAGGCGCTGTCGGCGCTGGCCTCGGCGTGCCAGGACGGCGGCGCCGCCGATCCCGCCTTGCTGCGCGCTTTGCCGCCCTTGCCCGAGACCGCGAACGAGGTCGAAGCGGTCGGCCGCACGCTGGGCGCCCAGCCGGGCTCGATCCTCACCGGCGCCGGCGCCAGCGAAGCCGCGGTGCGCGGCGCGGGCCTCGACCAATACGCCGTCCTCTATTTCGCGACCCATGGCATGCTGCCGGGCGAGCTGCATTGCCAGGCCGAGCCGGGCCTGGTGCTGTCGCCGCCGCCCGCCGCCGCCTCGTCGGCCGCGTCGGACGGGCTCTTGAGCGCCAGCGAGATCGCCGGGCTGAAGCTGAACGCCGATCTCGTCGTGCTGTCGGCCTGCAACACGGCGGCGGAGGGCGGCACCAAATTCGGCGGCGGCGCGCTCGAAGGCCTCGCCGATGCCTTCTTCAACGCGGGGGCCCGCGCGGTGCTGGCGAGCCATTGGGAAGTGCCCTCGGCGGCGACGGAGACGCTGATGACCGGCGTCTTCGCGCGCTACGCCAAGGATCCGTCGCGCGACCTGGCCGAGGATCTGCGCCAGGCCCAGCTTGCGGCGATCGCGACCGGGGCGCATCCGTTCGACTGGGCGGCGTTCACGCTGATCGGCGACAGCGGCACGGTCACGCGCACCGCCAGTGCGTCGGGGAGCGGACAATGAGGATGGAACGAAAGACATTCCTGGCCATCGCCGCGGTCGCGGCGCTCGCGACGGGCGCGGCGCGGGCGGCCAACCTCACCGTGGTCGAGGCGCGCGGCATCGGGCTGGCGCCCGGCAGTTCGGTCGATTCGACCAAGCCGCTGGTGCTCAAGCAGGGCCAGCATGTGACGCTGATCTCCGACACCGGCGCGACGCTCTCCATCGACGGACCCTATAACCAGCCGCCTTCGGCCGGCGGCAGCGGCAAGAGCCTGGGCGCCACGCTCGCCGCGCTGGGCACCGAGCGCAACGCGCGCACCGGCGAGGCCGGCGTCACGCGCGGCGCCGCGCCGAACACGCTGCCCGATCCCTGGCTGGTCGATGTCACGCGCAGCGGCAATGTCTGCATCCAGGAGAACAAGGACCCCATCTTCTGGCGGCCCGACGCCAAGACCGCCACGGCGCTCGCCGTCATGCCGGTGGACCGGAGCTGGAAGTCCCGGGCCGATTGGCCGGCCGGGCTCGACCGGCTGAAGGTGACGACCGACGTGCCGGTGCATGGCGGCGCGGCCTATGTGGTGAACTATGCCGGCACCGAATACGCGCTGGCGATGAACACGGTGCCGTCGAGCTTGGGCAACGACCAGATGCGCGCCGCCTGGATGCTGCAAAAGGGCTGCGAGGCGCAGGCCGAGGCATTGCTTCGACCGCGCAAATGAATGCACTGATCGGCCGCCTGAAGGTCCTGGCTCGCCACAAGGCCGCCACCGCCCTCGCGGTGGCGCTCGCCATGGCGTTCCTCGCGACCTATGCGGTCAATCGCATCTCCTTCCTCACCAGCGCCGAACGCTTCGTCGAGGACTGGCAGATCGCGTTCAAGACGCCGCCCGAGCCGCAGGACCCCGACCTGCTGATCCTGAGCGTCGACGAAGGCGTGATGCAGCACTTTCCCTATCGCTCGCCGCTCGACCGCGGCTTCCTGGCGAAATTGCTGACCGCGCTCGACGCCAAGCATCCCAAGGCGGTCGTGCTCGACTATTTGTTCGACAGCCCCACCGAGACGGACAAGGACGACGCGCTGCGCCAGGCGCTGCTGCGGATGAAGACGCCGCTGGTCGTCAGCTATTACGAAGCGGGCTCGACCGTCAGCGCCGACCAGACCGCCTATCTCAACGCCTTCGTCCCGGCCAAGGATCGCGCGCTGCCCAATCTCGGCACCGACCAGACCGACACGGTGCGCTGGATCAATCCCGGCGGCATCACCTCCGGCGGCGAACGCCTGCTCAGCGTGCAGCGCCGCGCGGCGCAGATCGCCGGCATCGAGACCCCGGACGCGCAGGTTCCGATCGTCTGGCACGCCGACGAAGGCGAGAACAAGCCGGCTTTCTCGGAGCTGCCGGCCTGCCTGGGGCCGGCCTGCATTCCGGCGCCGACGATCCTTCCGGAGACGATCTTCAAGGACAAGGTCGTGCTGATCGGCTCGCATCTCACGCTGGTCGATCAGCACCGCACGCCCTTCGCCACCGATCCGGGCGATCCGCGCGCCACCATGCCCGGCATCCAGGTCCTGGCGCACGGCATCTCGCAGTTCCTGCATCACCGCGCCCCGCCGCAACTTTCCTGGGGCGAGAATCTCGCGCTCACGATCCTGATCGCGCTGCTCGGCGCCCTGCTCGGCACGCTGGAATGGCCGCTCTGGCTGCGCGCCGGGCTGGTCGGCGTCGCGATCCTGCTCCTGTGGTATCTCGGCGTCTTCGTGCTCTACGAACGCGCCGGGATCATCATCGGGCTGATCGCGCCGTCGATCGCGATCGCGGGCTCCTTCGCCGGCGTCGATTCGATCGCCGGCCTCGCGGCCCGCCAGCAGCGCGCCTTCATCCACAGCACCTTCTCGCTCTACCTCGCGCCCGAGCTGGTGCAGCAACTGGTCGACGATCCGACCAGGCTCAAGCTCGGTGGCGAGCGGCGCGAGATGAGCATCCTGTTCAGCGACATCGCGGGCTTCACCACGCTGGCGGAGGGCCTCGACTCGCAGGAGGTCGGACGCATCCTCAACAATTATCTCGACGGCATGACCTCCGCCGTGAAGGTGCATCAGGGCTATATCGACAAGTTCATCGGCGACGCCATCATGGCGATCTTCAACGCCCCGGTGGACGTCGACGACTACGCGACCAAATGCGTACGCTGCATGCTCGACCTCGACACGTTCACGGAGGATTACCGCAGGAAGATGAACGCCGAGGGCGTGCCCTTAGGGATCACCCGCATCGGCGCCCATACCGGCGCGGCCGCGGTCGGAAATTTCGGCTCCCGCGACAAGTTCAGCTACACCGCGTCCGGCGACGTGGTGAACGCCGCCTCGCGGCTGGAGGGCCTCAACAAGACCTTCGGCACCCGCGTCTGTGTCAGCGGCGCCACCCGCGTGCTATGTAAGGGAATCGCATTCCGCCCGATCGGATCGGTAATCCTGAAGGGCAAGACGGAGGCGCTCGACGTGTGGGAGCCCTTGCACGATGGCGCCTATGGCGCGGACTATCTCGCGCGCTATCAGGCCGCCTATGACGCGACGCATGACGGCCATGGCGACGCGATCGCCCTGTTCGCGGCGCTGGCCAAGGAACGGCCGGACGATCCGCTGGCGCATTTCTATCTCGAGCGCCTGTCGCAGGGCGAAACCGGCGTCAAGATCAAGATGACCGAAAAATGATCGTCTGGTACGCCGCAGCGCTCGTCGTGCTCCTCGCGGCCCGCATCTGGGGGCCCATGGCGCTGGGGGGCGCGGTGACGGCCGAGGTGGCGGACGAGATCGCCCGCGGGCTCTCGGTCGCCATCGTGGTCGGCGCCACCCTGCTGGCCGACGCGCTGATCCGCCGTTTCTATTGGGTGCGCTATCTGCAGCGCCGGCTCAACCGCGAGACGCCGGCCCTCATCCAGGACATCCTGACCGTCGCGCTGGTCCTGCTCGGCCTGTCGCTCGGCCTGTGGTGGGAGGAGGGCTTCTCCTTCACCGGCTTCGTCACCGCGTCCGGCGCCACCGCCGTCGTGCTCGGCATCGCGCTGCAGACCACGATCCAGGATTTGTTCTCGGGCCTCGCCATCAATCTCGACGGCTCCTATTCGCTGGGCGACTGGCTGACGATCTATTCCGACCAGATTCCCGAGCCGATCTACGGCCGCGTCACGCACATGACGTGGCGCTCGACTTTCCTGGCGCTCGACGACGGACGGCGCGTGATGGTGCCCAACCATATCGCGACCAACAACGCGGTGATGAACCACAGCCGCCCGGCGGACGCCAAGCGGCTGTCGGTGGAGGTGGCGATCGACAACCGCATGCCGTCGGACCGCGTGATCGACATGCTTTTGGGCGAGGCCTTCAAGGCGGTGCGCCGGCCGGGCCTGGCGCGCACGCCCGAGCCGAGCGTGATCCTGACCAAGCTCACCAGCGATGGGCTCTATTACGAGGTGCGCTTCTATTTCTTTCCCGACCAGATCGAGCCCGGCGCCGCGAAATCGGTGGTCATCGCCGCGCTGCAGGACGTGATCATCCAGAACCGCATGCCGCAGCCGGTGACGCAGATCGAGCTGGTGAAGGAGCCGGTCATCGATCTGGTGCTCGACCAGAACGAGAAGCGCGCCGCGCTGGAGCATGCCAGCCTGTTCAGCCGGGTGCTGGACGAGGAGCAGTCGCACGAGCTGGCGCATCTCAGCCGTCCGGCGGAGTTCGCGCGCGGCGCCAATCTGATGGTGCAGGGCGATTCGGCCTCCTCGATGTTCATCATCCTGGAAGGCGCGGCGCGGGTCAGCGTGCTCGGCCAGAACAACGATCCGCGCGAGGTCGCGGTGCTGGCCACCGGCGACGTGGTCGGAGAAATGTCGCTGATGACCGGCGCGCCGCGCAACGCGACGGTGACGGCGCTGACCCGGCTGCGCGCGCTGGAGATCACCAAGGACCCGATCGAGGCGCTGCTGCGGAAGTCTCCCAACCTCTTGGAGCGCTTCAGCCATGTGCTCGCCAGGCGCGAGCAGGAGCGCGCGGCGATCGCCCAGAAGACCATTCAGGTCGCCGCCGTCGAAAGGGATTTGATGGCCCGGATGAAGACCTTCTTCAGCCGCGTGCTGTGGTCGGAGACCCACGCGCCCTGAGGGGCCGCTCTATCCCGCCACGCCCGCGATCAGCACATAGACGATGCCGAGATAGGTGAGCTGGTGCACGAACTGGTCGGTGCCGAACAGGATCCAGTAGCGCTGGTCCGTCGGGCCCCAGCGATAGACCCGGTCGATGAAGGCCTTCGTCCAGTCGGTGTGATAATGGATCGCGAATTCCACGATCAGGATCAGCGCCGCGGTCTGCAGCGACGCGTTCAGGATGATCAGCGCCGGGATCGTGCCCAGGATGTGCAGCCCGGAGTGGATGAAGCCGCCGGGATGGCCATAAAGGGCCTTGGTGCGCACCTGGTAGGCGGTCTGCAGCACGAAATCGCACAGGAAATGCTTGGCCTGCAGCGCCAGAAGCGCCCACAGGACCAGGGCCGTGTCCTGGCTCATTCCCGTCCCCTTCGCGCGCCCGACCGCGATTGGAGATAGTCCATGTCGCGGCCGGCGGCAAATATAAGTCTCATAAGAGCCTGCCGCGGTGCGGCAATTCCCGTGTTTCGCCAATCCGATCCGGCGCTTGCCAAGGCCGGTCGTCGCGAATGCCGCCCCGGCGGCGCGTCAAAACGCGTGTCGCAGACTGTCGCCGCGCGTTGAACCACCAGACGCGCCTGCATAGCTCTCGGCGGTGAGGGCTTGCATTGGCTAGAGAGGCCACACGATGAGTAAGGTCACAGCAATTCTGTTTGCCATCGGATTGTCCATTTCGGGACTTTCCGGGGCGGCGCAGGCCGCCGGCGGTCACGGCGGAGGTGGCGGAGGCGGTCATTTCAGCGGTGGCGGCGGCGGTCATTTCGGCGGCGGCCATGGTGGCGGTCATTTTGGCGGTCACGGCGGTCACGGCGGTGGCCATTACGGCGGTCATTACGGCCATGGTTATGGCGGTTATGGCGGCTTCGGGTATGGCGTCGGTCTCGGCTTCGGCCTGGGCGCTCTGTACTACAGTTCGCCCTATTGGGACGATTACGGCTATTACGGCCCGCCGCCCTACTACTACGACGACTTTCCGGACGATTCGGCGCCGACGCCGGATGTGGCGCCCGGCAATGTCGCGCCGGCGCAGGTGCCGGGCTACTGGTATCACTGCGACGCCCCGGCCGGCTTCTATCCGTATGTGGCGACGTGCACGCATCCCTGGCAGGCCGTTCCGGCCACGCCCCCGCCGCCCTCCGGTGGGAATGACTGATCTGGTCACGGGCCCCGGAGCGGCGACGCTCCGGGACCGGCCGGAACTGTCTTAACCGCGGTTCATGGCCGAGAATTCACTAAGCCCCCGGAAAATGCGAATGTAGGCACGATCCCGGTGGGGGCCGGGATGGGTGGAGCGCTTTCGCATGCATGTGCCGTTGCACAGCCTTGGCTGGCTTTTGGTTGCGTTGTCTCTGGCGGGCGCGCTCTACACCCTCTTGGCCGCGAGCATCGTGGGGCGCTTCGCCGCCGTCGCCGCGCCGGCGCCGAGCGCGTTTCCGCCGGTCACGCTGCTCAAGCCGCTGCATTTCGATTCGGTCGGGCTCGAAGAGGATCTCGATACCTTCCTCGCGCAGGATTATCCCGCGCCGATCCAGATCGTGTTCGGCGTGCAGGACGCGGCCGATCCGGCGATCGCGGTGGTGAACCACCTGAAGGCGCGCCATCCCGGCATCGACATCGCGCTGGTGATCGATCCGCGCCGCTACGGCTCCAACGCCAAGGTCTGCAACCTGATCAACATGATGGAGCATGCCAAGCACGGCGTGCTGGTGCTGAGCGATAGCGACATCTCCGTGCCGCGCGATTATCTGCGCCGGGTGGTCGGCGCGCTGCGCCAGCCGGGCATCGGGGCGGTGACCTGTCCCTATACCGGCCGCGCCGGCGCCAGCGCCTGGTCGACGCTCGCCGCGATGGGCACGTCCTATGAGTTTCTGCCCAACATGATCTTCGGCACCTGGTGGGGCGTCGCCGATGCCTGCCTCGGCTCGACCATCGCGCTCAGCAGGACGACGCTCGATCTGATCGGCGGCTTCGACGCGTTCTCCAATTACCTGGCCGACGATTACGAGATGGGCCGCGCCATCCGCCATCGCGGGATGCGCGTGCGCGTGCTGCCGATGGCGGTGACGCATCGCTGCACCGAGGAGACGCTGCGCGACCTCTTCCACCACGAATTGCGCTGGAGCCGCACCGTGCGCATCCTGCGCCCGGGCTCGCATCTGGGAACCATCGTGACCTTCCCGGTGCCGGTCGCGCTGATCGCGCTCGGCCTTCTCGGCGGAACCGTCCCCGGGATCGTCGCGGTCGCGGCGGCTTTGTTTGCCCGTTTTATCCTTAAGCGGCGTGTGGAAAAGGCCTTCGGCGCGGCTTCCGGGCCGAGCTGGCTGTTGCCGATCCGCGACACCCTCTCGCTGGCTGTTTTCATTACGTCGTTTTTCGGTCAGAAGGTGGCCTGGCGCGGCACCCGCTTGAAAGTCGAACCTTCCGGCGCCATGTCGCAATTGTAGAGGTCGGTATGAAAGCGCTTTTTCTCCAGGCACCCTCGTTCGACGGTTATGACGGCGGCGCCGGCGCGCGCTACCAGATGAAGCGCGAGGTGAAGTCGTTCTGGTTCCCCACCTGGCTGGCGCAGGCCGCCGCCATGGTGCCCGGGAGCAAGCTGATCGACGCGCCGCCGCACAATCTGTCGTTCAAGGACATCGAGGAGGATGTGAAGTCGCACGAGCTGATCGTGATCCATACCTCCACGCCCAGCTTCAAGTCGGACTGCAAGACGGCGGCGATGATCCGCGACATCAATCCGACCGCCAAGATCGGCTTCATCGGCGCCAAGGTGGCGGTCGAGCCGGTCGAGAGCATGGAAGCCTGCGGCGCGCTCGATTTCGTCGCGCGCAACGAATACGACTTCACGATCCAGGAGCTGGCGAACGGCGCCGACTGGTCCACCATCACCGGCCTGACCTATCGCAACGCGGCGCGCGAGATCGTCTCCAATCCCGAGCGCGAGATCCTGGTCGACATGGACAAGCTGCCCTCGGTGCTGCCGCTCTACAAGCAGCTCGACGTTAAGCAGTATTTCGGCGGCTACCTGATGCATCCCTACATGTCCTGGTACACCGGCCGCGGCTGCAAATCGCGCTGCACCTTCTGCCTGTGGCCGCAGACCATCGGCGGGCACAAATACCGCTTCATGTCGATCGACCGCGTGGTGGCGGACGTGAAATACGTCAAGGAGAATTTCCCCGAGGTGAAGGAGATCTTCTTCGACGACGACACGCTGACCGACAATCACGACCGCGTGGAGCAGCTCGCGCGCGCGCTCGGGCCGCTGAACGTTGTGTGGTCGTGCAACGCCAAGGCGAACGTGCCGCGCAAGACGCTGGAAGTGATGAAGGCGAACGGGCTGCGCCTTCTGCTCGTCGGCTATGAATCCGGCAACCAGCAGATCCTGCACAACATCAAGAAGGGCCTGCTCGTTCCCGTCGCCAAGCGGTTCTCGAAGGATTGCCACGAGCTCGGCATCGTGGTGCACGGCACCTTCATCCTGGGCCTGCCGGGCGAGACCCGCGAGACGATCCAGGAGACGCTCGCCTTCGCCAAGGAAGTGAACCCGCACACCATCCAGGTGTCGCTGGCCGCGCCCTATCCGGGGACGTTCCTCTACAAGCAGGCCAAGGAGAACGGCTGGTTCGCGTCGGACGTCGATCTTCTGACCGACGACGGCACGCAGATCGCGCCGCTCAACTATCCGCATCTCGGCCACACCGAGATCTTCGATTCGGTGGAGGACTTCTACAAGAAGTTCTATTTCCGCCCGTCCAAGATCATCGAGATCGTCAAGGAGATGCTGACCAGCCGCGACATGCTGGTGCGCCGGTTGCGCGAAGGCATGGAGTTCTTCCAGTTCCTCAGGAACCGCGAAGACATGATAGTCTCCTAACGTGCTACTGGTGTCATGGCCCGCGAATGCGGGCCACCCAGTTGAACGTGGTCGGCCATCTCAGGAAGTGCTCCGTCTTTGTCCGCTCGATCGGTATCGATGTCACCTGGATGGCCCGCATTCGCGGGCCATGACATCGTTTGTTTGGGGCGCAGCCCCGACAACGCGCCTTGAAATCCCTCATCGTCACGGCCGACGATTTCGGCGCCGCTCGCGAAGTCAACGACGCGGTCGAAGAGGCGCATGCCAACGGCATCCTCACCGCAGCGAGCCTGATGGTCTCGGCGCCCGCCGCCGGCGACGCGGTGGCGCGCGCCCGCGCCTTGCCGCGCCTGCGCGTCGGGCTGCATGTCGTCCTCGTCGAGGGCAGGCCGACGCTGCCGGCTTCGGCCGTGCCCGATCTCATCGATGCGTCGGGGAATTTCCGCAGCGACATGGCGGCCTCGGCCGCGAACATGTTCTTCCGCCCCAAGGTCCGCCGCCAGCTCGAAGCCGAAATCGAGGCGCAGTTCGATGCGTTCCGCGCGACGGGACTGCCGCTCGACCACGCCAACACGCACAAGCATTTCCATCTGCATCCGACCATCGCGTCGGCGATCCTGCGCGTCGGCAAGGCGCATGGCCTGCGCGCGATGCGCGTGCCGCTGGAGCCCAACGACGTGCTGCGCAAGGCCGATCCAACCGTGAAGCTGCCGTCGGCGCTCGCCACCGCGCCCTGGGCGACGCTGGCGCGGGCGCGGCTGCGCGCCGCCGGGATGCGCGTGCCCGACCAGGTGTTCGGCCTGGCGTGGTCCGGCGCGATGACGGCGGCGCGGGTGCTGGGACTGATCGAGAACCTGCCCGAGGGGCTCAGCGAGATCTATCTGCACCCGGCGACGGGTTCCTATCCCGGCTCGGCGCCGGGCTATCGCTATGCCGACGAACTGGCGGCGCTTGTCGCGCCGCGCGTGGTGACGGCATTCCGCAACGCCGGCATCGCCAAGGGCGGCTTCGCGGATTTCTAAAGGCCGCAGCCTATTTGGCGGCGTCGGGCCTGCCGGCGGTGTCGAACAGCAGCGGCACGCGGCGGATGAGGATCGCCGCCACCAGCAGCGGCGCGGCGAGCGCGGCGCAATAGACCGGCCGCGACCAGCCCGCCGCGATCAGCACGCCGCCGATATAGGGCCCGATCACGGCGCCCAGCCGGCCGACGCCGAGCACCAGGCCGGTGCCGGTGTTGCGCACCCGCACCGGATACATCGCGCCGATGATCGCGTAGAGCCCGCTGATCATCGCGATCATGAAGAAGCCGACCGCCGCGGCCAGGATCAGGAGCAGGGTCAGGTTGGTCCCCACCGCGCCGAACCCGGCGATGGCGGCGAAGAACAGCACCATGCAGAGCGAGGTGAGCTGGCGCAGCCCGGCCACGTTGGCGATGACGCCGAACAACAGGCCGCCGAGGATGCCGACGCCGTTCATCACCACCGCGCCGGAGATTCCGGTGGAGACCGACAGGCCCTGGTCGACCAGGACCTTCGGCGTCCAGTTCAGCATGAAATAGAACGGCAGCATCGTGAGGAAATAGGCGCAGACGATCAGCAGCGTGCGCGAGAAGAAGGCGCGGTCGAACACCGAAAAGGCGCCGAGCGCCTCGTCGCCCGTCGTCGCGGGCTCGGGCAGCACGGCGAGCGCGGCGTGTCCCATCCGGCGCAGCAGGACGTTGAGCCGCGCGAGCGCGTTGCGCGGCCGCCGCGCCAGCAGGAATTCCAGCGATTCCGGCAGCGTGACGAAGGCGACGGGGATCAGGACCGCGGACAGCGACGCGCCGAAGAAGAACACCGAGCGCCAGCCGTGATAGGCGATCAGGAACACCGCGATGGTGCCGCCGACCGTCGCGCCGATGGGATAGCCGACCGCCATGATGGCGATCGCGAGACTCTTGCGCTTGTCGGAGGCGTATTCCGTCACGATGGTGTTGACGCTGGAGAACAGCGCGCCGATGCCGAGCCCGGTGAACACGCGCAGCAGCGCCAGCTCCGTCAGGCCGTGCGCCAGTCCGCACAGCAGCATGCCGGCCGTGATGAGGCTGAGCCCGCCGAGCACCACGGTGCGCCGGCCCAGGATGTCGGCGAAGGGCGACAGGACCAGAGATCCGATCATCATGCCGGCGAGACCCGAACTGAACAGCAGGCCGAGCTGCGTCGGCGGCAGCAGCCACTCCTTGGCGATCTGCGGGCCGGTGAAGGCGATCGACAGCACGTCGAACCCGTCCAGCGCGTTGATCGCCATGCAGACGATGACGGCGGCGATCTGGAAGCGCGTCATCCGCCCATCGCGCACCAGCGCGCGCACATCCTTGCTCATTCCATCCCCTTCGGCGCTTGTTCGGCGCGTTATCCGTTCCGCAGGTTAGTGCCTCGCGCGCACCGGCGCCATATCGTTAGCCGCGGACCGGCGTCGGCATGGCGAGCGCGGCGGCGACGGCCGGCCGCGCCTTCGTCCGCGCATGCCACTCCATGACGCGGGGCGAGACCGCGTCGCTCATGATGTCGGAAAAGCGCGCGGGCATGTGCGCGGCCATGGCAAACATCGCGATGTCGGCGAGGGAATAATGCGGGCCGGCGAGCCACGGCCCGGACGCCAGCGCGGCCTCCATCTTGCCGATGCCTTCGGCCAGCGTGCGCCGCCACGCCGCCATCTGCTCCGGCGTATAGCCTTGCGCCGCGGCGATGCGCCATTTCTCGCGCTTCTCCTCGCGCGGGATGCGGGCGAGCTTGGCCTCGAACTCCTCGGGGCTCAGCTTGTCGGTGACGGTATGGATCATGAGCTGCCAGCCGATCTGGCTGAGGGCGATCCGGAAATACTCGTCGACATATTTGGTGAAGACGCGCATGCGCGCCGCCTCGACCGGGCTCTGGGGCCTGAGCGGCGGCGAGGGGAAGATCTGGTCGAGATATTCGTTGATGACGGTGGACTCGGTGATCACCGTTCCGTCATGCACCAGCGCCGGCACCTGGCCCTCGGGGTTGATCTTCAGGAAGGCGGGTTCGTGCTGCTCGAAGGCCTGGATGTCCATCAGGTGGCTGACGAAATCGACGCCCTTCTCCTTCAGGCAGATGAGCACCTTCAAACTGTTGGAGGCGGGCTCGGCGTGATAAAGCTCGAGCATGGCCGTCACGCCTTGCGCACGGGCCGGCGACGGCCCATCGCCCGGGCCTTTTCGGGGTCGCGCGGCTCGGGATAGGCGGCGAGGATGTCCTCGAACCGGCTCTCGCACCAACCCTTGAACTCGCCATGGGTGATGACATAGAGGCGGTTCTCGCGGATCGCGCCCACCACCATGCGGCCGGCCTCGATCGGCTCCAGCCAGTCCGCCGCGTCTTCGCGCGTCTCCAGCCGCGCCTCGACCTCGCGATACCCCGACTGCGCCTGATAGCGCGCCGGGCGGTTCTTGCCCGCCTCGCGGATGTTGGTCTTGAACGGGCCGGGCATCAGCACCGAGGTGCCGATGTCGTGGTCGGCCAGCTCGTCGCGCATCGCCTCGCTCATCGCCAAGGTGGCGGCCTTGGTCGTGGCGTAGATCACCGAGTCGCGCGGCGAGGGCGTCAGCGCGGAGATGGAAGATGTCGTGACAATATGCCCGCCTTCGCCTTGCGCGATCATGCGCGGCAGGAAGGTGCAGATGCCGTTGACGACGCCGCCCAGATTGACATCGATGCCGAAATCCCAATCGGCGAAGGTGGCGCCGACCAGCGGGCCGAGCACGCCGACGCCGGCATTGTTCACCAATACATGCACCTTGCCCAGTTTCGCGAAGGCCTCGTCGGCGCCGCGCGCGAACTGGGCGCGGTCGGTGACGTCCAGCTCCACGGCGACGACGTCGCGGCCCCGCTGGATCGATTCGAAGAACGCCAGCGCGGTCTCGATGTGATCCTTGCGGAAATCGGCGATCGCGACCTTCATGCCGGCCTCGACCAGCGCCCAGGCGATGCCGAGCCCCAATCCGCTCGCGCCGCCGGTGACGAAGGCACACTTACCTTCGAGCTGTTCCATGCTCAACTCCTTCCAAGACCTTCAGCCGCGACACTTCCCGTCCATAGGGCTTGACGCCCCAACTGATCGCAAGCACCGCGAGCGGCATCACCACGGCGGCGGTCCCGGCCAGCGCGAGGCGCAGCGCGTGTTCGTCGCGCAGGACGAAATCGGTCGTCGCCGCGATGAAACTCGGCCCGATGCCCTGGCCCGCCACTGTGTAGGTCAAGAGATAGAGCGCGGTGATGCGCGCGCGAAGATCGCCCGGCGCCACGCTCTGCAGCGCGGCGTTCTGGGTCGGCGCGCCCATCATGCTGAACATCGCCGACAGAAGCGCGCAGGCGGTCGCCAGCATCGGCGTCGGCATCAGCGGTCCCGCGACGATGAAGGGCGTCGCGGCGATCCACGAAATCTGCACCACGCGCACATTGGCCGCGTCGTCCTTGCGCATCAGCCGCTCCGCCAGCCAGGCGCCGAGCCACAGCCCGATGGGCGAGCCGATCAGCGCGGCAAGGCCGGTCGCCAGGCCGGCCTGGTGCGGCAGCCAGCCATAGGTCCGCTGGAAGAACGCCGGCCGCCACGCGGCGGTGCCGCCGCTTTCGATGGCGCTCAGGATCAGGCCGAGGAACATCGGCAGGAAGACGCGCCAATGCGCCGCGAGATATTGGAACAGCCTGGCGTCGGGAATGCCGCTCGCCTGCGTCGTGCCGGCCTTGCGCCGCGGCGGCTCCGGCACGGTCAGCATCAGCAGGGCGAACACCAGTCCCGGCAAGCCCATGATGACGAACACCATCTGCCATTGCCGGATCTCGCCGATCCAGGGAATGACAACGCGCGGCAGGTGGGTCAGCGCGGCGATGACGACCGATCCCAGGATCAGCGACAGGCCGGTGCCGGCGATGGTGCCCAGGATCATCGCGGCGATGGCGCGCGGCAGCTTCTCGCGCGGGAAATAATCGGCGATCAGCGAATAGGTCGCCGGGCCGTTGACGGATTCCGCCGCGCCGACCCCGACGCGGCAGAGGAAGAGCTGCCAGAAGGTCTGCGCCAAGCCGGTCAGCGCCGTCGCGACGCTCCAGCACACCACGCCGATGGCGAGGATGGCGCGCCGCGAGCGCGTGTCGACGAAGGTCGAGAGCGGCACGCCCAGCACCGCGTAGACCAGCGCGAAGGCGAAACCGAGCAACAGGCCCATCTGGCTGTCGCTGAGCGCGAGGTCGCGTTTGATGGGTTCGACCAGGAGCGAGAGGATGCCGAGGTCGAGTTGCGCCGACAGCCGCACCAGCGCCGTGACGAAGATCATGTACCAGGCGACGCGGCTCGCGGGCCAGGGCGGCTCGAGCGCGACCGACGGCGATGCGCTCGGCGTGCGCTGGTCCATCAGGCGGCCGCGTCCGCCGAGGTTTCCGGGCCGTATTCGTTGATCGTGGTGCGCCGCACGTCGCGCTTGTAGGCGTCGGATTCCAGCGGCGTCGCGCGATGCAGGGTGCAGCGATTGTCCCAGATCACCAGATCGCCCTGGCGCCAATGGTGTGCATAGATGTAACGCGGCTGCGTCGCGAAGGCGTAGAGCTCGTCGATGAGCGCCAGGGCCTCGGCCTCCGGCCATCCGACGATGCCGACCGCATGGCCGCCGACATAGAGCGCCTTGCGGCCATAGGGCATGGTGCGCACCAGGGGATGGGTGACCGGCGGCATGCTCGCGCGCTGCTGCTCGGTCACGCCGGTCAGTCCGGTGCGCTCGCGGCCGCGCCAGAAATCGTGGATCGCGATCAGATCGTCGATCTTGTCCTTCGTCGCCTGGGGCAGGTCGTCATACACCGCACGCGTGTCGATGAAGTGGGTGTCGCCGCCTTCCGGCGGCACGATATGGCCGAGCAGCAGCGACCACTTGGTCGGCAGGTGGTGGAAGGAACTGTCGCTGTGGAATTTCTCCGCGCCCTTGGCGAGTTTGCGGGCTTCCGACATGTAGGGAATGATGTTGCCGTTGGCGTCCAAATTCGACGCGTCGAACAATTCGCTCCTCAGCCGCCGCGCCGCATTGAAGCGGCCGAATTTGGGCGGCAGTTCGAGCGGCCCGAAGGCGCGGCTGAAGCGGATGTGATCGTCGTCGGAGACGCCGTCGGTGCGCAGGATCGTCACCGCGTATTTCGCCATCGCGTCCTCCACGGTGCGGACCAGTTCGTCGTCCGGCGGCCGCGCCAGATCGGCGCCGACGATCTCGGCGGCGAAAATCGGATGCAGGGGATTGACGGTCAGCGTCATGGCGTCCTCCCGATGATTAAGTCAGTGCACGTTTCGCTCCGCGCCCGCCCAGTACTTCGAGCGGATCGTCTTCTTGTCCATCTTGTTGTTGGCGGTCTTGGGGATGTCGTCCCAGAAGTCGACCGATTTGGGCGCCTTCACGCCGCCCAGCCGCGCCTTGCAATGCGCGATGATCTCTTCCTCGGTGACGTTCGCGCCCTGCGCCCGCACCACGACCGCCTTGATCGCCTCGCCCCATTTCTCGTGCGGCACGCCGATCACGGCGCATTGCGCGACGGAGTTCAGCTCCATCACGCAGGCCTCGACCTCGGTCGAATAGACGTTGAAGCCGCCGGTGACGACCATGTCCTTCTTGCGGTCGACGATGAAGACGTAGCCGTGCCTGTCGCGATAGGCGACGTCGCCGGTGTGGTGCCAGCCGAAGCGGCGCACTTCGGCGGTGGCTTCCGGCAGCTCGAAATAGGAATGGCTGACGAGCGCGCCGCGCACCACGATCTCGCCGGTCTCGCCGGGCGGGAGCAGATTGCCGTCGTCGTCCATGATGCCGACCTTCACCGGATAGGTCGGCTTGCCGGCGCTTTTCAGCCGCTCGGGATGATCGCCGCGCGCCGCCGCCGCGACGATCTCGGGCGGCAGCCAGGTGGTGATCAGCGGGCTTTCCACCTGGCCGTAGCACTGGCACATGCAGTCGCCGAAGGTCTCGACCGCCTGTTTCAGCTTCTCATGGCTGACCGGCGAGCCGACCAGCAGGAAGATCTTCAGGCTCGAATAATCGTAATCGTGGCGCCCCGGATGATCGAGCAGCGAATAGAGCGCGGTCGGCGGCAGATACAGATGCGTCGCCTTGTATTTCTGGATGTTCTCCAGCACGCCGGTCGCGTCGAAGCCCGGCATCACCACGATGGTCGCGCCGAAGCTCAAACAGGCGCTGCTCACCGGACCGGCCGCGTGGGTCAGCGGCGCGGTGACGAGGCAGACCGGATCGACCGTGTCGCGGCGCCAGAAATTGGCGCACATCTCCTGCATCGTGCCCCAGCCGAGATTGGTGACGTTGACGCCCTTGGACGGGCCCGTGGTGCCGCCGGTCGGGAAGATGCCGACCACCTCTTCCAGATTGCAGAAGGCGTCGCATTCGTCGACGAAGGCGCTCGCCTCGCCTTCCTTCAGGAAGGCGTCGAGCGAGGGATGGCCGTCGTCGTTGCGGTCGATGCAGACGATGCCGCGGATCGAGGGCACCTTGGCCGCCAGTTCGCGGGCCTCCTCGCGATATTGCGAATGGTAGAACAGCCAGGAGACGCGGACATAGTTCATGTACTGGATGTTCTCGGCCAGCCCGTTGCGGGCGTTGACCGGAATCCATTTCTCGCCGGCGCGCCACAGGCCGAGCAGGCAGACCAGCACGCCCCAATGATTCGGCCCGTAGATCGCGATCGGCTCCTGCCGCTTGACGCCGTTGACGCGCAACGCCGAGGCGAATTTGAAGGTCAGGTCCTGCAATTCGCGGAAGGTCAGCTTCTTGTCGCCCTCCACCAGGGCGAGCCGATCCGGATCGATGTCCACGCCGCGGTCGAAATAATCGATGGCTCTCATATGCGATGTCTAACCCCAGCGGCTGTGTTCGGGACCCGGCGTGTAGGCCTGGCGCGGTCGGCCCGTCTTGCCGGCGCCGAGCGCCGCCTTGACGGCGGGTCTGAGGCCGATCTTGCGCAGCCAGGATCGCGTGCGGGGCGCGTCGTTCAGAAGATCGGGCGCCAGGTCGCGCAGCGGATCGATCAGGCTGAAGCCATCGATGTCGGCCAGCGAATAGGCCGAGCCGACGAGCCAGTCCGATTTCGCCAGGCCCTCCTCGATCTTGGCGACGCCGATCGCCGCCTTGCGCCGGCAATCCTCCAGCAATTCGTCGGAATAGGAATCGTCCAGCGCCGCGCGCCAGCCGGCCCGCTGTTCCTCGGTCGGCATCGCGGCGATGGCTTTCTCGATCTCGCCGCGGTCGCGCGCCGCCAAGGCGGGGGCGAGATATTTCTTGGCGCCGAGCGTGCTGACGGAAGGCGCGACCGCCTCGTTCAGGAAACGCGCCCAGGACAGAACCTCCCAGCGGCCATAGGCGCCGGCCGGCCGCAGCGGCGTCGCCGGCGCCAGCTCGTCGAGGAACAGGGTGATAAAAAAGGACTCGGTCATCGCCGTACCGTCGCTCACCAGGATGGGGCCGTCGAGTTCGGGATTGTAGGCGACTTCGATGTTGCCCGCGAAGGGCAGGGCGTAGTGCTCGAACTTCAGGAAATCGACGTAGTGGCTCGTGAAGGGGATGTTCTTCTCGTTGAGCGCGATCAGCACCTTCAGCGAGAAGGTGTTCGGCTCCCAGTG